>NZ_JBJDOQ010000008.1:0-111095 GCF_044901215.1 Stenotrophomonas sp. NPDC078853
CGGGGTGGCTGTGCAGGACCGTCTTTTCGCATGGATGCGAAAAGCGAGCCTCCATGGACGGATTCACGGCGTGTCCTGCACAGCCACCCCGCCCCGCCAACGCATAGCCGTGCAGGCTGTTGACGTTGCCGTTGCTCCGGCTTGAAAAAAGCAGGCCGCCGGGCTGCAAGCCCGGCATCGTCCACCGCTCAGTAACGCGGCCGGCCGTCTTCCAGTACCTGGCGCAGGAACGGCACGGTGATCCGCCGCTTGGCCGCCAGCGACTCGCGGTCCAGCCAGTCCATCAGCGTGATCAGCCCACCCAGCTCGCGCCCGGAGTGGGACAGCAGCCATTCGATGGAGGCTTCGTCGATGGACAGACCACGGCGCAACGCGCGGTCACGCAGCACCGCCGCACGCCCCTCTTCGTCCAGCGCCTGCAGCACCACGCGCACGCACTGCCCCAACCGTGAACGCAGGTCCGGCAACACCAGCCCCAGCTCGGCCGGCGCCGCCTGCGCGGTGTACATCACTGCCGTACCGGCAGCGCGCGCACGATTGTGGAAATCGAACAGCGCCACCTCGTCATCGCGCCCACCGGCCACCGCGTCCAGCCCATCCAGCACCACCAGATCGCGCTGCTCCAGCCCTTCCAGCACCGCACGCACCCGCCCCACCACCGCGCTCAGCGGCACGTAGGTCGGGGTGCGCCCGGCCTGTTCGGCGTTGGAGCACATCGCCAGGGCCTGGTGGGTCTTGCCGGTGCCGGCCGCGCCTTCCAGGTACACCCAGTCCGGGCTGGCGCCCACGGCGATCGCACGCAGCTGCGCCAGCGCACCATCCGGTGCGCCGATGAAGGTCTCCAGTCGCTCGTCCTGCGGGTAATGCAGGGCCAACGGCAGCTGCGGTACTGCGCTCACTTCGGTTCCGGCCCCTTCGGCGCGCCGTCGACGATGATGACCTGCTTGTCGATGTAGGAATCGAGCACGATCGACGGCTTCTCACCGGCATACAGCTCGCTTTCGCGGTAGCGCTGGTGGGCATAGCGCAGCAGCACGTTGCTCACCGCCGCCACCGGCAACGCCAGCAGCATGCCGAGGAAACCGAACAGCTGGCCACCGGCCATCACCGCGAAGATCACCGCCACCGGATGCAGGCCGATCTTGTCGCCGACGATGCGCGGGGTCAGCACGTAGCTTTCCAGCAGCTGGCCCACGGTGAACACCACGCCGACCAGCAGCAGCAGCTTCAGGTCGAAGCCCTGCGACTGCACCAGTGCAGCGATCACCGCCATCAGGATGCCGGTGGTGGCGCCCAGGTAGGGAATGAAACTGATCAGCCCGGCGATGATGCCGATCAACAGGCCCAGGTTCAGGCCGACCATCGTCAGGCCACCGGCGTAGATCACGCCCAGCGCGATCATCACCAGGAACTGGCCACGGATGAACGCGCCGAGCACATCGTTGGACTCGCGCGCCAGCTGGGTGATCGTGCCCACGTGGTTGCGCGGGATGACCGAACGCACGCGCTCGACCAGCAGGTCCCAGTCACGCAGGAAGTAGAACGCCAGGATCGGCAGCAGCAGCAGGTTGACCACCCAGGTCACCATCGCAAAGCCGGAACGCTGCACATACCCGAAAAACTGCTTGGCCACCCCGCCGGCCTGCTGCCAGTGGCTGCGGATGTACTCCATCACCCGGTCCGAATCCAGCCACTGCATCACTTCCAGGCCGGTCTTCTGTTCGAACCAGGGAATGCCCTTCTCCATCAGCCAGGCCTGGGCCTGCGGCGCGGAAGCGATCAAGGTGCTGATCTGGCGCTCGATCATCGGCACCAGGATCAACAGCAGCGCGGTGATCACCAGCACCATCGCCACGAACACCAGGATCACGCCGGTATTGCGCGAACGCCCGGTGGCCTCGATCCGGTCCACCAGCGGATCGCCCAGCCAGGCCAGCGCCAGCGCCAGCACGAAGGGGGTCAGGATGGGCGCCAGCAGCCAGACCACCCAGCCGATCAGCAACGCGACCGCGACGAACTTGACGCGGCGCAGGAACAGGGCGATTTCCGCCTCCGGAGTGTGGATCATCGCAGGCGGTACTCGTTGCTGGCCGGGGCCGGATTCTGTTCATCACCGTCCAGGGTGATCGCCACCGGGGCGACCGGCACCAGCACGCCGTCCTCGCCCAGCATGCGGTTCAACCCGGCAAGGCCGGTGGTCATTTCAAGGCTCAGTTCCAGCCGGTTGCCCACTGCGCGCAGCGGGATGATGTTGCGCACCACCGGCACCTCGCGCAGGCCGGCGGCCAGCCGCATGTAGTCGTCGGCGCTGTCGATCCCGGTCACCACGATGCGGTAGGTGCCGGCCTGGCCGGTTGCCGCGCCGGGCTTGGCATAACGGCGCACCAGCGCGTCGGCCGCGCCGTCGGCACCGCCGGCCATCGCACGCATGGCGTTGGCATCCTTGGTGGTCCATTTGTTCAGTTCCCGGCCGTTGTCGACGAACACCCAGTCCGCCGTCCAGCCGCCATCCGCGCGCGACAGCTTGCCGATCAGCTGCATCGGCGGGGCGTAACGGGCCGACGCCCGCGCCACCGCGGCGGTGTCCTGGCGCCAGATCGCACCCACCAGCGCCTGTTCGGCCGTACTGCCGGTCGGCAGGCCCAGCTTGAAGCCGCGTTCCACCGCGCGCGCCAGTATCGGGCGCACCGCGTTGGCCTGCTGCACGGTCACCAGCCGCGGGCCGCTGCCGTCGTCGATGGCCAGCCACAGCACCGGCTTCGGGCGCGGCTGCGGCCACAGCGGCAGGCCCAGCGCGGCGACCATCGCATCCACGTCGTCTTCGCGGAAACGGGCGACCAACAGGGTGCGGAAGTTAGGCGCACCACTGGCGCTGGTGCTCTGGTCCTGCTTGTAGTCGTAGCTCTGCACGTAATCCTTGGCATTGCGCAGGGCCTGCACCACGCCCGGACGGGCGGTGATGTTGCGGTCGCCGGACAATTTGCCCAGCACCTCGGCCAGCGCGCGCGACAAGCCGCCGTTGCGATCGGCGTCGCTCTGGCCCCGGACCGGGACCTCGGCCTCGTAGGCGCCGCTGGCGGTGGCCACGTCCCCTTCGGTGCGCAGGCCGCTCTGGGCCAGGGCGGCAAAGGGCAGGCACGCCGCGAGGAGCATGATGAGGAACGTGGTCCTGAGGGGGCTGCGGGGCATCTGGACTTCCATTGGCTCGACGTATCCGGGGAGATTGTTGCCCGAATAGGGTCTTTGCGCCAACGTGGCCTGTTAAAATCGCCGTCTCACCCTTGCCAGCGCCGACGCCCGTGACCAACAGCCCGTCCTCCGCCCCTACGCCCCTCACCTACCGTGACGCGGGTGTCGACATCGATGCCGGCAACGAACTGGTCGAGCGCATCAAGCCGCTGGTCAAGCGCAGCTTCCGCCCTGAGGTAATGGGCGGACTGGGCGGCTTCGGTGCCCTGTTCGACCTGTCCAACAAGTACCGCGAGCCGGTGCTGGTGTCCGGTACCGACGGCGTCGGCACCAAGCTGAAACTGGCCCAGCAGCTGGGCCGCCACGACACCATCGGCATCGATCTGGTCGCCATGTGCGTGAACGACGTGCTGGTACAGGGCGCCGAGCCACTGTTCTTCCTGGATTATTTCGCCACCGGCAAGCTGGACATCGACACCGCCGCGGCGGTCGTGGGCGGCATCGCCAACGGCTGCACCGAGGCCGGCTGCGCGCTGATCGGCGGTGAGACCGCTGAAATGCCCGACATGTATGCCCCGGGCGAGTACGACCTGGCCGGCTTCACCGTGGCCGGCGTGGAAAAGAGCGAACTGAAGGATGGCGCCAGCGTTGCCGAAGGCGACGTGCTGATCGGCATCGCCTCCTCCGGCCCGCATTCGAACGGCTATTCGCTGGTGCGCCGCATCTACGACCGCGCTGGGCAGCCGGCCGATCTGCTGCTGGACGACGGCGTGAAGCTGGTCGATGCGCTGATGGCGCCGACCCGCCTGTACGTGAAGCCGATCCTGGCCCTGCTCAAGACCCACGGCGAGGCGATCCACGGCATGGCCCACGTCACCGGCGGTGGCCTGACGGAAAACATCATCCGCGTGGTGCCCGACGGCCTGGGCCTGGACATCGACGCCCGCAGCTGGACCCTGCCGCCGGTGTTCCAGTGGCTGCAGCGCGAAGGCGCGGTGGCCGATGCCGAAATGTGGCGCACCTTCAACTGCGGCATCGGCTTCGTGCTGATCGTCGCCGCCGACCAGGTCGCCGCCGTGGCCGAGGCCGCCGGCGCACAGGGCCTGCAGCACTGGACCATCGGCAAGGTCGTGCCGGCCGTGGAAGGCGCCGAGCGCGTCCACATCGGCTGACAAGCGGCTCCCTGCCGGTAGCGCCGAGCCATGCCCGGCGAGCGCAGCGGGAGCGTCCAGACACTCCGCCGAGCATGGCTCGGCGCTACCGAAGCCGGGTGTTACCCGGCGCCTGCAAGGCCATCAAAGAGACCTCCATGTCCGCCACGCCTCCCCCCCTGCACGCCCCGCGTGGTTGGACGTCGATGCAGGTCGATTCGCACCTGCACACGCTGAAGATCCTGTTCTATGTGCTGGGGGGTTTCGAACTCCTCCTCGCCGCTTTCCTGCTGCTGGTGACCCTCGCCGGCTATGTCAGCGAGCCGCCCGGCAGTGGTCCGGAGGCCGCCCCGTGGCTGCTGTTCATCGTGATGGGCATCGCTTCGGCGGTGTACGTCGTGCTGGGCGGATTGAGCCTGCAGGCCGCCCGCTGCCTGGGCGCGCGTCGCCGGCACCGGCTGTGCCTGGTCGTGGCGGGGCTCGCCTGCCTGACCGGTGCCCTGGGCATCGCGCTGACCGTCTACGCGCTGTGGGCGCTGCTGCGCCCGGAGGTCGTCGCCAGCTTCCCGGACGGCGCGCCCAAGGTCGCGGCATGACCGCAAGCACGCGCATCGCGGTGCTTGCCTCCGGGCGCGGCAGCAACCTGCAGGCGATCCTGGATGCCATCGCGCAGGGAGAATTGCAGGCCGAGGTGGTGGGGGTGTTCTCCGACCGCCGCGATGCACAGGCCCTGCAGCGCGTACCGGCTGCGCAGCGCTGGGCAGCAGCGCCGCGCGACTTTGCCGACCGTGCCGCCTACGAGGCCGCGCTGGGCGACGCGATCGCCGCCAGCGCGCCCGACTGGATCGTCTGCGCCGGCTACATGCGCATCCTGGGCGAGGCGTTCGTGGCCCGCTTCGATGGCAAGCTGGTCAACATCCACCCTTCCCTGCTGCCCCTGTACAAGGGCCTGCACACGCATGCGCGGGCGCTGGAAGCCGGAGATACGCAGCACGGGGCCAGCGTCCACTTCGTGGTGCCCGAGCTGGATGCCGGCAGCGTGCTGGCGCAGGCGCGCGTTGACGTACTCCCCGGTGATTCGCCGGAAACGCTGGCCGCGCGGGTACTGGCCGTGGAGCACCCGCTGCTGATCGCAAGCCTGCAGCTGCTGGCCAGCGGCCGCGTAACTGAACAGAACGCTCAGCTCCAGCTCGACGGTCACCCCCTTTTCAGCCCGCTGGTCCTAGATTCGGCGCGCATGCTGCAACCTGCCTGAGTTGCTGAACACGCGCTGCTGACCCAGGCGCTGGCATGCTTCCCTTCTCTCTTGTTGCTGGCTGGTATGAAGAACACGACGCTGCTCCGTCCCGCGCTGTTGCTGTCTGCCCTGTTCTGCCTGGCGGCGCTGCCTTCGGCTGCGCAACAGGTACCGGAGCCCGCACCCGCCGCGCCGGCCGTGCCCGCGCTGCCCGCGTTGGCCTGGGAACCGCCCGCACTGGAACCGTTCACCGCCACCTACCAGGCCTTCTACAAGGGCAAGGAAGCAGGCGACGCCACCATGCGCGTCACCCATGCCGGTGGCACGCAGTGGCGGGTGGACATGCAGGTGGTCGGCCGCCGCGGCTTCGCCAGCGTGCTGGGCCTGAACCTGGAACAGAGCACCGTGTTCGAGAACCAGGGCGGCCAGTACGTGCCGTTGAGCCAGAGCACCGTGCGCAAAGGCCTGTTCCTTGGCAAGAAAGTCACCGGCACCTATGACTGGCAGGCCGGCACGGCGCGCTGGACGGGCGATCTGAAAAAAGAACGCACCCAGCCGATTCCGCTGCAGGCTGGTGACCAGAGCGCGCTGCTGTTGAACCTGGCGATCATGCGCGACGCCCGCCCCGGCAGCGCGATGCATTACCGCTACGTCGACGTGGGCCGCGTGCGCCAGCACGATTACCAGTCTGCCAGCGCCACCGAAAGCGTGCAGGTGGGCGAGCTGTCCTACGACGCGCTGCGCGTGGCGCGCACCAATGGCGGCAACGACGAAACCATCCTGTGGATCGCCAACGGCGTACCGACGCCGGTGCGTATCCTGCAACGCAAAGATGGCCAGGACTACATCGACCTGCGCCTCATCGAATACCAAGGAGTCTGAGCATGACCACGTTCCAACGCCCGCTGACCTGGATCGCCGCTGCCGCCCTGTCGGTAGCCAGCCTGCCAGCGATGGCACTGCAGCCGTTCAAGGCCGATTACCTCGCCAGCTACATGGGCATGCAGGCCAACGGCACGATGACCCTGGCCAGCGAAGGCGCCGGCAAGTGGCGTTACAGCCTGAAGGTGAAAAACCAGCTGGCCGACCTGAGCCAGAGCACCGTGTTCGAGGAAGCCAACGGTCGCCTGCGTCCGCTGAGCAGCCAGGACAGTTCCGTGCTGCTGGTAAAGAAGCGCAACGTGCAGGCCAACTACAACTGGACCAGCAACCAGGCCACCTGGACCGGCGACATCAAGCCGGACCGTGCAGGACCGGTGGCGCTGAAGGCCGGCGACATGGATGCGCTGCTGATCAACCTGGCGATCGCGCGCGACCTGGCCGCCGGCAGGCCGCTGAACTACCGCATGGTGGACGAGGGCCGGATCAAGCCGATGAGCTACCGCGTGGTCGGCAAGGAAGCGGTCACCGTGGCCGGCAAGAGCTACGAAGCGACCAAGGTGTCGCGCGTGGATGGCAACAAGGAACTGATCGCCTGGATCGTGCCGGAGTTCCCGGTACCGGCGCGCCTGTTGCAGCGCGAAAGCGGCAAGGACGCGCTGGACCTGACCATCAAGGGTCTGAACTGAACGACATCAGGCGCTGTGGTGGGTGATCAAGCGCTGTGGTGGGTGTGAGGCGCTGTGGTGGGTGTGAGGCGCTGTGGTGGGTGTGAGGCGCTGTGGTGGGTGTGAGGGCTGTGGTGGGTGACGACCGTTGGTCGTCACCGCTTTTCAGTGCGAAGAGCGTGACGACCAAAGGTCGTCACCCACACACCCCACAGTCTTCAACCACACGACCAGCGGCCAGCGGCCGTCACGACCTTTATTCGGCCTGGAACACGGTGCGGCAGTCCACGCGGATCTGCTCGCCGGTGCTGCGCCACACGAAGGTGCGGCACTCGCGGTTGCCATCCTTGGTATCGGTCGCGCCCACCGCGTGGAAGGCCTGGATGATCTCGTCACGGGTGACCGTGCCGTCGCCGTTCCAGTCCATGTCCTTCTGCTCCACGCCCTTGGTGATGGCGATGTCGGCGAACCAGGCATAGCCCAGGTAGGCCAGCATCATCAGCACCAGCGCCAGCAGCGCCTTGCGGCGGCGGGTGAACTTGCCGCGCAGGATCATTGCACGCGCCTGATCGTGGCACCGAGCGCGGACAGCTTCTCTTCGATGTTCTCGTAGCCGCGGTCGAGGTGGTAGATGCGATCGATGGTGGTATCGCCATCGGCCATCAGGCCAGCCAGGATCAGCGAGGCCGACGCACGCAGGTCGGTCGCCATCACCGGCGCGCCGCTCAGGCGTTCGGCACCGCGCACGATGGCCGTGTGGCCTTCCACCTGGATGTCCGCGCCCACGCGCAGCAGTTCGTTGACGTGCATGAAACGGTTCTCGAAGATCGTTTCGTTGATCACGCCCACGCCATCGGCCACGCAGTTGAGCGCCATGAACTGCGCCTGCATGTCGGTCGGGAACGCCGGGTACGGCGCGGTGGTCAGGTTGACCGCCTTCGGCCGCTTGCCGTGCATGTCCAGGGTGATGGTATCTGCGGTGGTGCTGATGGTCGCACCGGCTTCGATCAGCTTGGACAGCACCGCTTCCATGGTGTCCGGGCGCGCACGATTCACCGTGACGCTGCCACCGGTCATCGCCGCGGCTACCAGGAAGGTGCCGGTTTCGATGCGGTCCGGCAGCACTTCATGACGGCCGCCGCCGAGCCGCGGCACGCCTTCGATCACCAGCCGGGCGGTGCCCAGGCCTTCGATCTTCGCGCCCAGCGCGATCAGGCAATGCGCCAGGTCGGTGACTTCCGGTTCCATCGCGCAGTTGTCCAGCACGGTGGTGCCCTCGGCCAGCACGGCGGCCATCAGCACGTTCTCGGTGCCGGTCACGCTGACCATGTCGAAGGTGAAGTGACCGCCCTTCAGGCGCTTGGCGCTGGCCTTGATGAAGCCGTTCTCCACGACGATCTCGGCACCGAGCGCCTGCAGGCCCTTGATGTGCTGGTCCACCGGGCGCGAACCGATCGCGCAGCCGCCGGGCAGCGACACTTCGGCTTCGCCGAAGCGGGCCAGCAGCGGGCCCAGCACCAGGATGGAGGCACGCATGGTGCGCACCAGTTCGTAGGGCGCCACGTGCTGGTTGACCGGGCGTGGATCGACCACGATCGCGCTGCCGCGCGACAGCGTGCCCTGGTCGATGGTGACCTTGGCACCCAGTTCGCCCAGCAGCTTCACCGTGGTGACCACGTCGTGCAGGTGCGGCACGTTGGTGATTTCCACCGGCGCATCGGCCAGCAGGGTCGCGCACAGGATGGGCAGGACGGCGTTCTTGGCGCCGGAGATGCTTACTTCACCGTGCAGCGCATTGCCGCCGGTCACAACGATCTTGGCCATGTATCAGGGTCTTTTCCAGGTTCAGCCGGCTTCGGCCGGGGTCACGGTCTTCAGCGCCAGCGCATGGATAGCGCCGCCCATCAGATCGCCCAGGGTGGCATACACCATGCGGTGGCGGGCCAGCGGCATCTTGCCGGCGAAGGCCTCGCAGACCACGGTCGCTTCGAAGTGCACGCCATCGTCGCCCTGCACGTCGGCGCGGGCGCCCGGCAGGCCGGTTTCGATCAGATTGCGGATGGTGTCGGCGTCCAACGGGCTTTCCTAATAAAATGTCCGCACATTCTACTCTGCTGCGTGGCGCTCGCATGGCTGATCCCACCCTGCCCTTCCCTGCTGCCGGCCTGCCGGCCCGCCTTTCCGCCGACCCGGCCGCGCTGGTGGCCAGCGGCAAGCGCGTGTTCCAGATTGAACGCGAAGCCCTGGACGCGGTCGCTGCCGGGCTGGGCGAAGCGTTCCAGCAGGCCTGCCAGCACATCCTGTCCAGCCGCGGGCGGGTGGTGGCCACCGGGATGGGCAAGTCCGGGCACATCGCGCGCAAGATCGCCGCGACCCTGGCCTCCACCGGCACCCCGGCGTTCTACGTGCACCCGGGCGAGGCCGGCCACGGTGACCTGGGCATGATCACCGAAGCCGACGTGGTGCTGGCGCTGTCCTACTCAGGTGAGTCCGACGAGCTGCTGATGCTGCTGCCGGTGCTCAAGCGCCAGGGCAACCTGCTGATTTCCATGACCGGCAAGCCGCAGTCCAGCCTGGCCCGCGCCGCCAATGTCCACCTGGACGTCAGCGTGCCCGCCGAAGCCTGCCCGCTGGCGCTGGCGCCGACCTCCAGCACCACCGCCTCGCTGGCGATGGGCGATGCGCTGGCGGTGGCGCTGCTGGATGCGCGCGGCTTCACCGCCGACGACTTCGCCCGGTCGCACCCGGCCGGCAGCCTCGGCCGCCGCCTGCTGCTGCACATCACCGACGTCATGCACAGCGGCGATGACCTGCCGCGCGTGGATGCCGGCGCCAGCCTCAGCGAGGCCCTGGTGGAGATGAGCCGCAAGCGCCTGGGCATGACCGCCGTGGTCGACGCCGACGGGGTGCTGATCGGCCTGTTCACCGATGGCGACCTGCGCCGGGCACTGGACAGTGAACTGGACGTACGCAGCGCGAAGATCGCCGAGGTGATGACCCGCAGCCCGCGTACCATCGGCGCCGACCAGCTCGCCGTGGAAGCGGCGCGGCTGATGGAAACCCATAAAATCAATGGCCTGGTGGTGGTCGACGACGCCGGGCGCGCGGTCGGCGCGCTGAACATTCATGACCTGTTGCGGGCCCGGGTGGTTTAACCGAACCCACCCCGCCCCCATTCATCCCTTACCGCACGACAACCCGGATACCTGCAACCCAATGCCCTGGTCCCCCCTGCCTGCCTTCCCTGCCCACCTGCATGCCGCTGCCGCGCGCATCCGCCTGGCGTGTTTCGACGTGGACGGCACGCTCACCGATGGTCAGCTTTACTACGACCGTGAAGGCAACGAGAGCAAGGCATATTTCGTGCAGGACGGCCTGGGATTGAAACTGCTGCAGAAGCACGGCATCCACCCCGTGCTCATCACCGCGCGCAACAGCCAGTCGGCGTTGAAGCGCGGCGCGGACCTGGGCATCGACACCCAGATCGCGGTGGGCGACAAGCTGGCCAGCGTGCAGGCCTTGTGCGTTCAGCACGGCATCACCCTGGACCAGGTGGCGTTCATGGGCGATGACCTGCCCGACCTGGGCCCGCTGTGCCATGTGGGACTGGCCGTAGCCCCGGCCAACGCGCATCCGTGGATCGCCGAACGCGTGCACTGGCAGACCCGCGCCGAAGGTGGCCGCGGCGCCGCACGCGAGCTGTGCGACGTGCTGCTGGCCGCGCAGGGCCGCGTGGACGCCGTGCTTGCAGGGTTCGGCGCATGAACTGGCGCACCGCCATCGGCGTGACCCTGCTGGTCGTGGCCATCCTCAGCGGCTGGTCGCTGCTGCGCAACCGCGACAAGGGGCCGCAGGCCATCGTCGACGATGGCAGCGTGGACTACGTGCTGCACGACTTCCAGATCGTCATGCTGGACGATGAAGGCAAGGAATCGACCACGCTGCGCGCGCCGCGGCTGGAGCGCCTGCGTGCCGACCAGACCCTCACCATCGCCACCCCCGTGTTTGAAATGCCCGGCCAGGACGGCAACCACTGGACGATGCGTTCGGAAACCGGCTGGGTCAGTGCCAAGGGCGATGAAATGCGCCTGCGCGGCAACGTCGCCGGTGACAGCCCGACCGTGGGCAACACCCCGCCGACCACGTTCCGCACCACCCATCTGAATGTTTTCCCCAAGGAAAACCGCGCCCGTACCGATGCGCTGGTGACCATGACCCGCCCGGGCATGGAACAGAGCGGCGTCGGGTTCGAGCTGGATTCCAAGAACAACACGTATCATTTCCTCAGCCAGTCCAAGGGCCGCTACCTGCCCCGGCGATGACCCTGCGGCATGCTGCTTCCCTTTTCCGCCTGGCGTGACCAGGCCACCCTCCGGCAGAAACGGACACGATGAAAATCCACCTTGCAGCCCTTTGTGCGCTCAGCCTGATGTTGCCGCTGCTGGCCAGCGCGAAATCCACCGACCGCAACGAACCGATGAACATCGATGCCGGCGCGCAGACCGGCACCCTCACCGGCGACGGCAAGACGCTGATGTCCGGCGGTGTGGTGATCACCCAGGGCTCGCTTGACCTGCGTGCGGCCAATGCCGAGATCCAGATCAAGGGCGGCGAAGCGGTACGGGCGATCTTCACCGGCAAGCAGGCCACCATGCGCCAGCAGATGGACGATGGCACCTGGATGGATGCCACCGCCGACCGCATCGACTACGACATCACCAGCGAGATCATCACCCTGACCGGCAACTACAAGGTCACCAGCGCACGCGGTACCAACGCAGGCCAGCGCATGGTCTACAACACCCGCAGTGGTGAAATGAACAGCGGTGGCGATGGCAGCCGCGTGCGCACCGTCATCCAGCCCAAGAACAAGGCGCCGGCCGCCGGGAGCAGCAAGTAATGCTCATCGCCAAGGGCCTGCGCAAGAGTTACAAGCAGCGCGAAGTGGTCAAGGAGTTCGGCCTGACCCTGGAGGCCGGTGAAGTGGTGGGCCTGCTGGGCCCGAACGGTGCCGGCAAGACCACCTGTTTCTACATGATCGTCGGCTTGGTGGCCGCCGATGCCGGCAGCATCGTGCTGGACGGCAAGGACATCACCAGCGATCCGATGTACACCCGCGCCAAGCAGGGCGTGGGCTATCTTCCGCAGGAACCCTCGGTGTTCCGCAAGCTCACCGTGGCCGACAACATCCGGCTGGTGCTGGAGCTGCGTGATGACCTGGACCGCGCCGGCCGCGAGCGCGAACTGGCCGGCCTGCTGGACGAACTGCAGCTGGGCCATGTCGCCGAACAGCAGGGCGCCAGCCTGTCCGGTGGCGAGCGTCGCCGCTGCGAGATCGCCCGTGCCCTGGCCGCCCGGCCGCGCCTGATCCTGCTCGACGAACCGTTCGCCGGTGTCGACCCGATCTCGGTCGGCGAGATCCAGCGCATCGTCACCCACCTCAAGCAGCGCGGCATCGGCGTGTTGATCACCGACCACAACGTGCGCGAAACCTTGGGAATCTGCGACCGGGCGTATATCCTCGCTGAAGGTACGGTGCTGGCCCAGGGCGCGCCTGCGGACCTGCTGGAAAATGCAGATGTCCGTCGTGTCTACCTGGGAGATTCCTTCAAGCTGTGAAGGCGGCCGCCGGACCCTTCCTTTTACGTTGGGCGGTGGCATGAAGACGCGGTTGCAGACATCGCTGGGGCAGCACCTGGTCATGACGCCACAGCTGCGCCAGGCGATCCGGCTGCTGCAGATGTCCACCACCGAACTGGACGTGGAAATAGCCGAGGCGGTGGAAACCAATCCACTGCTGGACTGGGCGGAGAACGCCGAACCGGTACCCGGCAGCGACCAGCCCACCGAGCAGCCCTCGCCCGACCAGCAGGTGCGCGACAGCGATGAGCGCACCGGCCCCGGCGACGACGACTGGGCACCGGCCGAACTGGACTGGAGTGGCGGTGCCGGCAGCGGCGGCTCCTTCGATGACGATGACCTGGGCAGCGCTGCCGAGCGTGTCGCCGAGACCGAGACCCTCGCCGACCACCTGCTGTGGCAGCTGCATCTGTCGCATCTGTCATCGCGTGACCGCAGCATCGGCGCCGCGTTGATCGATGCGATCGAAGACGACGGCTACCTGCGCGAGACCTTCTCCGGCATTGCCGAAACACTGCTGCCGGCCATCCACGTCGGCGACGACGAAATCCTGACCGTGCTGCACCAGATCCAGCGCTTCGACCCGGTAGGCGTGGGCGCACGCGATCTGGGTGAATGCCTGCGCCTGCAGCTGGACGTGCTGCCGGCCGACACCCCGGCGCTGGCGCTGGCCCGGCAGATCACCGACGGCCCGCTGGAGCGGCTGCCACGCAGTGGCGTGGCCGGCATCGCCCAGGAACTCAAGCAGCCGGTCGCCGACGTGGAGGCGGCAGTGGCCCTGCTGCGCTCGCTGGACCCCCGCCCCGGCACCCAGATCGCCCCGGTCAGCCAGGACACCTACGTGGTACCGGACGTGGTGATCTGGCGCCAGGCCGGCGTCTGGCGGGCCGCGCTGGCCGGCCATGCCGGGCCGAAGGTGATCATCCACCGCGGCTACGAAAGCATGATCCGCCGCTGCGGCGAAGCCGACGCCGGCTACCTGAAGACCCAGCTGCAGGAAGCGCGCTGGCTGCTCAAGGGCCTGGAGGCACGCGGCGAAACGCTGCTGCGGGTGGTGAACAGCCTGTTGCAGCAACAGGCTGGATTCCTGGAGTTCGGCGCGCAGGCGCTGCGTCCGTTGACCCTGCGTGAGATCGCCGGCGAGCTGGGCCTGCACGAGTCCACGGTGTCGCGCGCCATCGCCCGCAAGCACGTGCGCACCCCGCGCGGCACCATCCCGCTGCGCGCCTTCTTCGCCTCGGGCATCGACACCGAAGGCGGCGGCGAAGCCTCCAGCACCGCCATCCAGTCGATGATCCGCCGGCTGATCGACGACGAAAATCCGCGCAAGCCGCTTTCTGACGCCAAGCTGGCTGACCTGCTCAAGACATCCGGCATACCGGTAGCGCGCCGGACCGTGGCGAAGTATCGTGAAGCCATGAACATTTCCGCCTC
This sequence comes from Stenotrophomonas sp. NPDC078853, assembly GCF_044901215.1. Lineage (NCBI taxonomy): Bacteria > Pseudomonadati > Pseudomonadota > Gammaproteobacteria > Lysobacterales > Lysobacteraceae > Stenotrophomonas > Stenotrophomonas sp. NPDC078853. Next base: position 14,199 of record NZ_JBJDOQ010000008.1, read on the forward strand.
GCACGAAAGAGTCCGGATCGCCTGACGCATACCGCGCCCGGCGGAGAGGTTCATTGGCAAATCCAAAAGGAGACACCCGATGCGCATTGAAACGTTTGGCAAAGACGTCGAAGTCACCCCGGCCCTGGAAAAGTACGTGGCGGACAAGCTCGCCCGGCCCGGTAAGCACTTCGTCGGCGAACACTGCGAAACTCGGGTCACGTTGAAGCTGCAGAAGAACGAACACCACGTCGATGCCACCGTGAACATCCCCGGCCAGACCCTGCATGCCGAGGCCAGTGGCCAGACCATGTACGCGGCTATCGACATCCTGGCCGACAAAGTGGACCGCCTGCTGACCTCGGAAAAGGAAAAGAAGCAGCAGAAGAAACAGCAGCACGTCCCCCTGCCGTTGAGCGACAATGAAGTCTGATGACTTCACTTTCCCCCTGATATGCCCCTGACCGATCTGATGGCCGCCGTGCAGACCCAGGTCTGCGCGGCTGCCGACCGCGAGAGTGTGCTGCTGGCAGCGGCCCAGCTGCTGGCCTGCCGCCAGGCCAACACCGAACAGATCCACCGCAACCTGTGCGAGCGCGAAGCGCTCGGCAGTACCGCCATCGGTCATGGCATCGCCATCCCGCACGGCCGCGCACCGGCGCTCGAGCGTCCGCGTGGCGCCCTGCTGAAACTGCTGCAACCGGTGGACTTCGGTGGGGATGAGCCGGTCGATCTGGTGTTCGCCATTGCCGTGCCGTCCCATTACACCCACCAGCACCTGATGCTGCTGTCCGAACTTGCCGAGCTGTTCTCCGAGCCGGGCATCCGCCAGGCGCTGCGCGATGCACCCGATGCCGCCGCACTGCGCGCCATCATCGATCTTCCGCCACCGGCGAGTGCCGCATGAATACCAGCATCACCGCACGCGAGCTGTTCGACCAGCAACGCGACCGCCTCGCCCTGCGCTGGGTGGCCGGGCAGAAAGGCGAAAGACGCGAGCTTGAAGCCGGCAATACCGTATCCCGGCGTCCCTCGCTGGCCGGCTACCTCAACGCCATCTACCCCAACAAAGTACAGATCCTCGGCACCGAGGAACTGACCTGGCTGGATTCGCTGGATTCCCGCCACCGATGGGAAACCATCGAAAAGATCATGCAGTCGCACCCGCTGGCGCTGGTCATCACCCGCAACCAGCCCTGCCCGGAAGACCTGCGCGCGGCAGCCGATGAATCCAACACGCCGCTGTGGCTTTCGCCCAAGCGCGGCCACGAACTGCTCAACCACCTGTCCTACCACCTGGCGCGTACGCTGGCGCCGCGGGTGATCCTGCATGGCGTGTTCATGGAGATCTACTCCATCGGCGTGCTGATCACCGGCGAAGCCGGTTCGGGCAAGAGCGAGCTGGCGCTGGAACTGCTCAGCCGCGGCCATCGCCTGGTCGCCGACGATGCGCCGGAGTTCACCCAGATCGCCCCGGACGTGCTCGATGGCACCTGCCCGGAGCTGCTGCAGGACCTGCTGGAAGTACGCGGGCTGGGCGTGCTGAACGTGCGCGAGATGTTCGGTGACACAGCGGTAAAGAAGAACAAGTACCTTCGGCTGATCGTCCACCTGACCAAGCCGATGACCGAACCGAGCGCTTACGGATACGAACGCCTGACCGGCGACTCCGGCACCCGCCACGTACTGGACCTGGACGTGCCGCTGATCACCCTGCCGGTGATGCCCGGCCGCAACCTCTCGGTGCTGACCGAAGCGGCGACCCGGCTGCATATCCTGCGCACCAAGGGAATCGATCCGGCCGCCATGTTCATCGCCCGCCACAGCAACCTGCTCGAACGCCGCACCCCGTAAGCCCGGTAGTGACGGCCGCTGGCGGTGGGTGACGACCGTTGGTCCTCACTGCTCCCCCAATCATCCGCACCCCCAACCAAGAGTCCGCCATGAACCGCCCTGCCCCGTCCGCCCCGACCCTGATCATCATCAGCGGCCTGTCCGGCTCTGGAAAGTCCGTGGCCTTGAAGACCTTCGAGGACCAGGACTACTACTGCTCGGACAACCTGCCGATCGACCTGCTGCCGGCTTTCGTGCGCGGCGTGCTGGGCGCACCCGGCAGTGCCCCGCGGCGGCTGGCGGTGGGCATCGACGTGCGCGGCCAGAGCGACCTGGGCCAGCTTGAACAATGGCGGCAACTGGCCGACGAAGCCGGCGTGCGCGCGCAGCTGCTGTTCTTCGAAGCCAGCGACGAAACGGTGCTCAAGCGCTATGCCGATACCCGCCGACGCCACCCGCTGAGCCAGCTCGGCCTGTCCCTCCCCGAAGCGATCGCCCGCGAGCGCGAACTCACCGCACCGCTGCGCCGCGCGGCCGATGCGATCATCGATACCAGTACGTTGAACGTGCACCAGCTGCGCCGCCGCATCGTCACCGAGTACACGCTGGGCCACACCACGCCGCTGTCGCTGCTGTTCGAATCGTTCGCCTACAAGCGCGGCGTACCGGCCGAGGCCGACTTCGTGTTCGACGCCCGGGTGCTGCCCAATCCGCACTGGGATCCGGAACTGCGCCCGCTGAGCGGCCGCGAAGGCGGGGTGCGTGACTACCTGGAAGCGCAGCCGGAGGTGCAGCGTTACGTCGGCCAGCTGACCGATTTCCTGGACACCTGGCTGCCGAAGCTGGGCAACGACACCCGCAGCTACGTCACCGTGGCCTTCGGTTGCACCGGCGGCAAGCACCGTTCGGTCTTCCTGGCCGAGCGGCTGGCCCGGCATGCCCGCGAACAGGGCTGGAAGGACGTCGCGACCTACCATCGCGAACTCGACTGAAAAAAAGGGGACGGAGGGGATTAAGTCGCATCCGACACCTGGAGTGCCAGATGCGACTTAATCCCCTCCGTCCCCTTTTTGGTTCTGCAGATGAATACGGAACACTGAAGGGCTCTGCGCCCGCTATCGCAGCGTCATGCCGACCTGTTAACGTTCGAGCATGACCTGTGGCATTCTCCTCGTAACACATCCTGGCGTCGGATCGGCCCTGCTTGAGGTGGCGACCCGGCTGCTGCGGCATCTGCCGCTGAAGACTGAAGCGTTCGACGTACCGTTCGATGCGGATCTGGATACCCTGCTCCCGCTCGCTTCGGCCGCCCTGCGGCGGGTGGACGGGGGGGACGGGGTGCTGATCCTGACCGACCTGTACGGTGCCAGCCCCAGCAACCTGGCCGCCCAACTGGCCAGACTGGGAACGCCGGCGCGTCGGGTTGCCGCACTGAGCCTGCCGATGTTGTTGCGTGTGATGAATTATCCGGAACAGGGACTGGATCAACTGCCCGCCACTGCGGCGGCGGGCGCGCGCAATGGAGCGATAGTCGACGATGCTTGAGAAAGAACTCACCGTTACCAACCGCCTGGGCCTGCATGCCCGCGCTACGGCGAAGCTGGTGCAGGAACTTGCACCCTTCCGCTGCAACGTGACCATGGCCGCCAAGGGCCGTGAGATCAACGCCAAGAGCATCATGGGCGTGATGCTGCTGGCCGCCGGCCAGGGCACCCCGGTCACCATCCGCATCAACGGCGAAGACGAACAGGCGGCGATGGATGCCGTGGTCTCGCTGTTCGAACGCCGCTTCGACGAGGACAGCTGAGCATGCCGCGCGCCCGTGCTGGACTGGCACCCACCGGCCTGCGGCCGGTGCAGCTGCTGTCCGGCCACGGCGCGTCACGCGGTACCGCGCTGGGGCGCGCACGGGTGCGCCTGGCGCACGCGCTGGAAGTAGCCGAACAGCGCGTGGCGCCGCAGCACGTGGACAAGGAGCTCAAGCGCCTGCACGTCGCGCTGGATGCCGCGCGCAAGGAAATGCACGACCTGCGCCAGCGCCTGCAAGGTGCGCTGAACCAGGAAGCCGGCGAGTTCCTCGACCTGCATGCACTGCTGCTGGATGATCCGGAACTGTTGTTCGGGCTGGACGAGCTGATCCGCAGTGGTCCCTACAGCGCCGGCTATGCGCTGCGCCTGCAGCGCGACCGCCTGGCCAAGGTCTTCGACGGCATGGACGATGCCTACCTGAAGAGCCGCATGGACGACCTGGACCATGTGATCGGTCGCATCCACGCCTTCCTGCAGCCGGTGCTGCCGCCGGCGGTGAAAGGCCTGGCCGGCGAAATCCTGGTCTGCGACAACATCGCCCCTTCGGAGATGGCCCAGCTGCAGTCGCAGGGCGTGGTGGCCATCGTCACCACGGCCGGCAGCGCGCTGTCGCACAGCGCGATCCTCGCCCGCAGCCTGCACCTGCCGCTGATCGTCAACGTGCCCGGGCTGCTGCAGAAAGTCAGCGATGGCGACGTGCTGATCGTGGATGCCAGCGATGGCAGCATCACCGTCAATCCGCAGGCAGAGAACCTGCGCGACTACCGGGTGCGGCTGAAGGAACATGCGCGCGAACAGCGTGAGCTGGGCCGCCTGCGCAGCAAACCCAGCCGCACCCGCGACCAGGTCGACATCGCCTTGCTGGCCAACGCCGAATCGCTGGAAGACGTGACCCAGGCGCATGCGTTCGGTGCGCAGGGACTGGGCCTTTACCGCACCGAATTCCTGTTCCTGCAGCGCAACGAGCTGCCGGACGAAGAAGAACAGTTCCAGGCCTACCGCGATGCCGCGCTGGGGATGGCCGGCAGGCTGGTGACCATCCGCACGCTGGACCTGGGCGCGGACAAGGCCGACCGCACCGGCCTGACCCTGAGCAACGAAGACAACCCGGCGCTGGGCCTGCGTGGCGTGCGGCTGTCGCTGGCGCGCCCGCTGGTGGCCGATACGCAGCTGCGTGCGATCCTGCGGGCCAGTGCCTACGGCAAGGTGCGCATCCTGATCCCCATGGTCAGCACGCGCGAAGAACTGTTGGCCGTGCGCCGGCGCATGACCCGGTTGACCACTCAGCTGCGCGCCGAAGGCCACGCCGTCAGCGAACGTGTGCCGCTGGGCGCGATGATCGAAGTGCCGGCCGCCGCGTTCGCACTGGAAAGCTTCATCGACCTGGTCGACTTCCTGTCCATCGGCACCAACGACCTGGTGCAGTACCTGCTGGCGGCCGACCGCAACAACGAAGCGCTCGGTGAACTGTATTCGCCCCTGCATCCGGCCGTGCTGCGGCTGCTGAAGCTGGTGATTGAAACCGGCCAGCGCCATCAGATTCCGGTGGCGGTGTGCGGAGAAATCGCCGGTGACGCGCGCCTGGCGCCGATGCTGCTTGCACTCGGCCTGACCGAGTTCAGCCTGCATCCCGGCACCCTGCTGGAAGTGCGCCGCGCGATCCGCGAAAGCGACCTCGGCGAACTGCGCGCCCGCGCCCCGAAGCTGCTCGCCGCCCGCGACCGCCGCAGTATCGAACGCTGGATCAACGGCAACTGACCCCGCCATGCTGTGGTGGGTGACGACCGTTGGTCATCACGCTCTCGCCCTGTGGCTGTCCTGCTTCGGTGGGTGACGACCGTTGGTCGTCACGCTCTTGCCTGGATTCCCACCAGCAGCACGGGATTGCCCTGATTCCAGTCCACAGTCAACGGGATCACGTTCTTCCCATGAGCAGCCATCGACTCCGCAACGGCAGGCGCAGCATCATCGGACAGAGCTACATCCTCACCTTAGTGTGCCACGACCGCCACCGCTGCTTCGATTCCCCAGACGCCGCGCGCATCGTCATCGAGCAGATCGCAGTGATGGAGGCTGGAGTGCTTCTTTCATCCTACGCCTGGGTCGTCATGCCCGATCATGTGCACTGGATGTTCGAACTTATGGATCAATCATTGGGTTACCTGGCCCAGCGATTCAAATCGAGCACGGCCCTGCGTATCCGCCGCGAATGTGGGCATCCTGGTCTGGTCTGGCAAGCGGCATATCATGACCATGCGATACGTTCGGACGAGTCACTGCAGCGCCATGCGATGTATGTCGTGGCCAACCCTGTTCGCGCGGGATTGGCGGAATCGCTCGGAGAGTATCCGTTTGCCTGGGGTCGATGGTTTTAATTCGAAAGCGTGACGACCAACGGTCGTCACCCACCAAAACAAAGCACGGGCGTCACCCACCAGAAGCAGCACGGTCGTCGCCTGCCAGGGTCAGCGCTTCTGCGCCAGCAGCCAGGTCCACATCGCGGTATCGGCATAGGTGGCGTCCCAGGCGTTGTGGTTGCCGTCGGGATACTCGGTGTAGCGTGCATCGGTCGCACCGACGGCCTTGAATGCCGCATGCAGCTTGCGGTCATCGTCGGGCAGCACGACATCATCTTTCGCACCATGGAACATCCAGATCGGCACGTTCTTCAGGCGCTGGGCCAGCGCGGCGTAGGGGTCTGCTTCGTTGGCGACGGCGGCGACGAACAGGGTCTGGCGTTCTTCGCGCGGGGCGATCACCGCGCCACATACCGGCACGATGGCTGCGAACCGGTCCGGCGCGGAAAGCGCGATGTTCCAGCTGCCATAGCCGCCCATCGACATGCCGGTCAGGTACTGCCGCGACGGATCCGCCGAAAATTCGGCCAGCGTGGCATCCAGTGCCGCCAGCGCGACGCGGTTGTTCAGGCCGTCCCATTCCTGGCGGTTGGGCACCTGTGGCAGCACCACCAGCGCCGGGAAGGTGCTGGCGTGCTCGCGCAGGTACGGTCCGATGCCCGCCTTGGTCTGCTTCATGCCGTCGCGGCCACGCTCACCGGACCCATGCAGGAACAGCACCACCGGCAACGGCCCGGCCGCGCGCACGGCATCGGCGGGCACGAACACCTGGTAACGGGACACGTGACCGTCCACGGTAACGCTGCGCGATTCAAATCGCCCAGCCGTGGGGTCCGGTGTGGTGGCACAACCGACCAGCAACATCAGCAGGGTGGCGGCAACGGTGAAGCGCAGCAGCAGGCGATGCATGGCGGATCCTGACAGGATGAAAACGCTTCCATCCTAGCGGCCTGCGCAATCGGCGGCATCGTGCAGTGCATCAGTCCGGGCGCGGGAAACTGGCGATGATCTCCAGCTGCTGCTGGGCTTCTTCATTGCCCGCTGCCGCAGCGGCCTGCACCTGGCCAATATCCGGATGGACCACGATCAGCAGCGGGTTCTCGCAGACCGGGCAGTCGTACTCGGTCACGTCCTCGGCCAGTTCCATCACCATCGCGCGCGAGCTGCCTTTCCACTCGCAGGCTGCGCAGGTGTGCTGCTGGTCGCGCCAGCCGGCCTGGAAATAGTTGTCTACGGTGGTGGCCATGGTCGGTACCGGTCAGTGCAGCAGGATGAGGGTGGCCAGGCCGAGGAAGCTGAAGAAGCCCATGACATCGGTCACCGCCGTCACCACCACGGTACCGGCGACGGCCGGGTCCACGTTCATGCGCTTGAGCATCAGTGGCAGCAGCACGCCGGCCAGTGCGGCGGCACAGAAGTTGATCATCAAGGCCAGGGTGATCACGATCGACAGCAGCCAGCTGTGGAACCAGACAAAGGCGATCAGGCCGACCAGCAGGCCGATCAGGGTGCCGTTGATCATGGCCACCCGCAGTTCTTTCCACAGCAGGATCCTCGCATTGCTGGGGCCCACCTGGCCGAGCGCGATACCGCGCACCATCAGGGTCAGCACCTGCACCGCGGCATTGCCGCCAACGCCGGCGACAATCGGCATCAGCACCGCCAGCGCGACTACTTTCTGCAGGGTCAGTTCGAACTGGCCGATCACGCTGGCGGCGAGGAACGCCGTGCACAGGTTGATGCCCAGCCAGACCACGCGGCCGCGCACGGCGCGCTTGATCGGAGAGAACAGATCTTCTTCTTCGTCCAGGCCGGCCGCGCCAAGTGCCTGGTGCTCGGCCTGCGAACGGATGATATCCACCACGTCATCGATGGTGATGCGGCCGAGCAGGATGTTGTTGTCATCCACCACGGGCGCGGAGACCCAGTCATGATCGGAGAACTGCCGCGCCACTTCATCGGCACTCTCGCCGACGTCGATGGCCGGCTGCTCGTCGTCGATCAATCGGTTGATCGGCGTGGTGTCTTCGTGGGTCACCAGTGCCGCAAGCGAAAGCCGCCCCAGGTACTGATGCCGGCGGCTGACCACGAACAGATGATCGGTGTGGTCGGGCAGTTCGCCGCGCAGGCGCAGGTAGCGCAGCACCACGTCGACATTGACGTCGGCGCGCACGGTCACCACGTCCGGGTTCATCAGGCGGCCGGCGCTGTCCTCGGGATAGGACAGCACCTGTTCCAGCCGCTCGCGGTTTTCGCGGTCCATCGACTTGAGGACTTCGTCGATGACGGTGTCCGGCAGGTCTTCGACCAGGTCGGCAAGGTCATCGATGTCCAGGTCTTCGACCGCGGCGATGATCTCGTCCGGGTCCATGTCCGCCAGCAGGCTTTCACGCACTTCATCGCCGACGTGGACCAGCACCTCGCCGTCGTCTTCCGGGTCCACCAGGCCCCACACCACTTCGCGCTTGCCGGGTGGAAGCGATTCAAGCAGGTTGCCGATTTCGGCCGGGGCCAGCGTGTTGACCAGGCGACGTACGGGGCCCAGTCGACCACTGTCCAGCGCATCGGAAAGCAGGCGCAGCTGGCGCGCGGTCTTGTCGTGGCGTACGGCCTCGGCCATCGGAACTCCCGCAGGAAAGAAAAGGCTGCGATCCTGGAGAGGATGCGGCATGAGGGGTGGTCAGCGCGTCATTATCGCCTGCGTGTGTGAAAAGCAGAAGCTGATCGCGGGTTGGACCGAGCGGGGAGAGCGTGACGACCAACGGTCGTCACCCACCAAGGGCACCGCGGTCGTCACCCACCAAGGGCACCGCGGTCGGCATCTACCACCGGTGGTCCGGCCGTCACTACCAGGCTGACGGCCAGCGGCCGTCACTACCTTCAGCCGAGCAACGTTTCCAGTACGGCCATGCGTACGGCGACGCCATTGGCGACCTGGCGCAGCACCCAGGATTGCGGGCCGTCGGCTACTTCGTCGGTGACTTCCACGCCGCGGTTGATCGGGCCCGGATGCAGGACCGCGGCGTCCTTGCCGGCGCGGGCCAGGCGGGCGGCGTGCAGGCCGTATTGCTGGTGGTACTGCTCCAGCGATGGCACCAGGCCTTCTTCCATGCGCTCGCGCTGCAGGCGCAGCATCATCAGCGCATCGACGCCTTCCAGCATTTCGTCGAAGTCCTCGCCGACCACGCAGCCTTTCAGCGTGTCATCGTCGGGCAGCAGCGACTGCGGGCCGCACACGCGGATCTCGCCCACGCCCAGCGTGCGCAGCGCGTGCAGGTCAGTGCGGGCCACGCGCGAATGCTTTACGTCGCCGACGATCACCACCTTCATCTTCGAAAAATCACTGCCCTTGGCCATGCGCAGGGTCAGCATGTCCAGCAGGCCCTGGGTGGGGTGCGAACTGCGGCCGTCGCCGGCGTTGATCAGCGCGGTGCCCTCGCCAGCCGCCGCGGCCAGCGCCGCCACCGCGCCGTCGTCCGGATGGCGCACCACGAAGCCGCGTACGCCCATCGCTTCCAGGTTGCGCAGCGTGTCGGTCGCGGTTTCACCCTTGCGGGTGGACGAGGTGGACGCATCGAAGTTCAGCACGTCCGCGCCCAGCCGCTGCGCGGCCAGCTGGAACGAGCTGCGGGTGCGCGTGGACGGCTCGAAGAACAGCGTGCACACCGCCGAACCGGCCAGTACCGCGCGCTTGTTGCCGACCCGTCCGACTGCCGCATCGCGGATCTGGCCGGCGCGGTCCAGCAACTGCAGCAGGGTTTCGCGTGGCAGGCCCTGCAGGGTGAGCAGGTGGCGCAGGCGTCCGGATGAATCGAGTTGCGAGGCAGTCATGGGCAGGCGGTCGGCAGGTCAGGGAATGGGGGTGGCGTCGTCCGGTGAAGACAGCCAGCGGTCGATGATCACCGCAGCGGCCACCGCATCCAGGGCAGCGGCATCACGGCGGCGCTTGCGCCCTTCGGCGCGCTCGACGGCAAACCGGCGCGCGGCTTCGACCGAACTGGAGCGCTCGTCGATCATCGCCACCGGCAGTTTGAAACGTTCCCGCAGCTGGCGGGCAAAGCCCTGCGCGCGCTTGCGGTTGGGCTGGTCCTGGCCGTCCAGGGTGAGCGGGTCGCCCACCACCAGGCCGTCCGGGCTCCACTCCTTGATCAGGCGTTCCACCGCGCCCCAGTCCGGGCCGCTGCCGTGCACGTCGATCACCGCCACCGCGCGCCCATGCGCGGCGAAGGCACTGCCGATGGCCACGCCGATCCGGCGCGAGCCGACGTCGAAGCCGAGCACGGTGCCGTCGCGGCGGATGGCCGCCGGCTCAGACATGGCCGCTGTAATCGGTCAGCCGGAACAGGTCCACGCCGATGCGCGCGGCCGCTCCCTGCCAGCGCTGCTCGTACGGGGTGCGGAACAGCAGGTCGGCGTCGGCCGGCACGGTCAGCCAGCTGTTGTCGGCCAGTTCGCCTTCCAGCTGGCCTTCGCCCCAGCCGGCGCAGCCCAGGGTGACCAGGGCATTGGCCGGACCCTCGCCGCGCGCCATCGCTTCCAGGATGTCGCGCGAGGTGGTCAGGTACACGCCTTCGCCGACCAGCAGGCTGGACTCCCACGCACGCGCATCGTCATGGATGACGAAGCCACGTTCGGGGTGCACCGGGCCGCCGTTCAGCACGGGCCGCTGGCGCAGTTCGTCGTTGTCGGTGGTGATGTCCATCTGCGCCAGGACTTCACCGATGGTGTAGTCCGAGGGCTGGTTGACCAGCACGCCCATGGAACCGTTCTGGTCGTGCTGGCAGATCAGCGCGACGCTGCGGGCGAAGGGCTCGTCGGCCAGGGAGGGCAGCGCGACCAGCAGGTGATGGGCAAGGGAAGTCGAAATCTCGGACATGGCTGCATTCTAACCGCTGGGCCGTGTGCAGGCGCGTGAGACGGTAGGATGGCGGCCACCGAGCAAGGAGCCTGCGATGTCCCCCAGCACGACGCTGCCCCCATCCACCCGAAGTGCCATCGTGTTGATCGCCCTGCTGCAGGGGCTGCTGTTGTATCTGGCACAGCAGCTCGACGGCAGCTGGCCGCTGCAGGATGTCGGATCGCGCTATCGCTGGTATGCGTGGGTGCTCAGCGTGCCCAGCGCCATCGCGCTGACCGTGGTGGACCTGCGTGACCGCCGGATGTGGCTGCACGCGCTGCTGGCGTCGGTGGTGGTACTCGGGCTGGCCAGCTGGATCGGCTGGAACCTGGAAGGCGAACCCGGCCTGCGCTCGGAACCGCTGCGCATGCCGTTCTCGCTGGCGATGGCGATCGCCACCTTCATCAGCCTGCCGTGGTGGCAGCACCGCCTGCAGCACGGCCACTGGCGCGCCAGCTACGATGCGCTGTTCGAACGCGCCTGGCAGAACGGCCTGACCCTGGCGCTGGCGCTGCTGTTCACCGGCCTGACCTGGTTGCTGCTGAGGTTGTGGGCGTCCCTTTTCGGCCTGCTGCAGATCACCTTCTTCACCGAATTGTTCCGCCAGGATGCCTTCATCGCGTTGGCCACCGGCACCCTGGCCGGCTTCGGCATCCTGATCGGGCGCACCCAGCAACGCGCCATCCAGATAACGCGCCAGGTGCTGTTCGCGGTCTGCCGGGGGCTGCTGCCGCTGCTGTCCTTCATCACCGTCATCTTCACCCTGAGCCTGCCGTTCACTGGATTGCAGCCGCTGTGGGAAACCCGTTCGGCCACCTCGCTGCTGCTGGTGCTGGCGCTGCTGCTGGTCACCTTCACCAACGCGGTGTACCAGCATGACAACGACCAGCCGCCCTACCCGCGCTGGCTGCGTCGGTTGGTGGAAGCCAGCCTGCTGGCGCTGCCGGTGCTGTCGGCGCTGGCGCTGTACGCGGTGTGGCTGCGCATCGGCCAGTACGGCTGGACCCTGGAGCGTTTCTGGGCGTTGCTGATCGCGGTGCTGGTGACCGGCTATGCGCTCGGCTATGCACTGGCCCCGTTCGGCCGCGGGCGTTGGCTGCAGCGGTTGGAGCCGGCCAACCGGATCATGTGCTGGGGGGTGCTGGGCGCGGCGCTGCTGGCCAGTTCGCCGCTGTTGGATCCGATACGGATCAGCGTCGCCAGCCAGCAGGCGCGGCTGTTGGCCAACCCTGATGGCATCACCACGGCGGACGCGATGATGCTGCGCTTCGACCTGGGCCGGCGCGGCGTGGCGACACTGCGCGACCTGCAGCAGGATCCCCGTTTCACTGCCGATGCGCGGGCGGCCAGCGTGGCCACCCAGGCCTTGGCGCGCACCGCGTACTGGGGCGGCGGGGAGCAGGTGATCGACGACGGCATCCGCGACCTGGCCGCGCTGCGCAAGCGGCTGGTACTGGCCGAAGGCTCCGCCACGCCCCCGGACAGCTGGTGGGACGCGATGGTGGCGCGCGAGGTGGAAGCAGGCGGCTGCCTGGAGGCCAACGCGCGCTGCCTGGTCACCACCCGTGATTACGATGGCGATGGCCAGGCCGACGTGCTGCTGTGTAGTCTCATCACACGCTCCGGTGCTTACTGCCAGCTGCACGCACCTGGTGCGGCCGGCTGGTGGACGGCGGGCTCCTATGCGTTCCTGCGCGAGAAAACCGATACGCAGGCCGCCGCCATCGAGGCGGCCCTGCGCAGTGGCCGGTTGACGCTGAAGGCGCCGCGCTGGCCGGAACTGGTAGTGGAAGGCAGCGCCCCAACCAGTATCGGCAACCTGGCCAAAGAACCTCGAGAAGCACCATGAGCGAATACTGCAGCATCGCCCCGGGCCACCCGGTGCACGGGCATTACCACGACCACGAATACGGCTTCCCGCAGCGCGCAGAAGCCGAGCTGTTCGAACGCCTGTTGCTGGAAATCAACCAGGCCGGGCTGAGCTGGGAAACCATCCTGAAGAAGCGCGAAGGCTTCCGCCTCGCCTACGATGGCTTCGACGTGGACACCGTGGCCGCCTACGCACAGCCGGATATCGACCGCCTGCTGGGCGACGCCGGCATCATCCGCAACCGGCTGAAAGTGCTGGCCGCCATCCACAATGCGCAGGTCATCCAGGGCCTGCGCGCCAGCCACGGCGGCTTCGTGGAATGGCTGGACGCGCACCACCCGCTGGACAAGGCCGGCTGGGTGAGACTGTTCAAGAAGACCTTCCGGTTTACCGGCGGGGAGATCACCGGCGAATTCCTGATGAGCCTGGGCTACCTGAAAGGCGCCCACGCCGACGACTGCCCGGTGCAGCAGCGGATCCTGCGACTGAAACCAGCCTGGTCCCGGTAACGACGTTGACGGCCAGCGGCCGTCACTACCCCGGCACCGCGACCCACCCGGTAGCGCCGAGCCATGCTCGGCGGCCTTTCGCCCCGGCACCGCGACCCACCGGTAGTGACGGCCGCTGGCCGTCAGATTTGCCGCGCGATCGTTGCCTCAGACGCCCATGTACCGGCCCGGGCGGTGGTTGAACATCAGCACCAGGCTCAGCACCACTGCGCCGATGGCCGAATACATCACCTGGATCGGCGACAGCACGCTGAACGCCACCAGCATCAGCATCGCATCGAAGCTCATCTGCACCTTGCCGGCGCTCCAGCCACGCGTGCGCTGCAGGTACACCGCCAGGATGCCGATGCCGCCCAGGCTGGCGCGGTGGCGGATGAAGAACAGGATGCCCAGGCCGGCCAGCGCGCCGCCCACCAGCGCCGAATACAGCGGCGCGATATGCGCAAAATCCGCCCAACGCGGCAGCAGGTCGGTCAGGATGCCGCAGGCGGTGACCGCCGCGAAGGTCTTCAGGGTGAACTCCCAGCCCATCCGGCGCACGCCCACCCAATAGAAAGGCAGGTTGACCAGCACGAACACCAGGCCGAAGTTCCAGCCGGCGGCGTAGTGGATCAGGAAGGCCAGCCCGGCCATGCCGCCGATCATCAGCCCGCCCTTGGCGAAGATGGCCAGGCCGAGCGAGGCCACCAGCGTGGCCAGCACCATGCCCTGCACGTCTTCTGCATGGGAATGGCGCAACGCGCGGTCGTCCTGCGGGGTACCGGCGATATCCGGCGGCGGCGTCAGCGGGCCAGCGGTGACGAGGTGGCCGTCAGCGTCGTCGCACGGCGCGGGGCCATGGGATTGGAGGGACATGAGCGTGGGGTGTCACGGTGGGGAGTCGTATTAGACACGATCCCGATGACAGTTGCAGGTGAAATCATTCAGCTGGAGACGGACGGCGGATGTTCGGTGGGTGACGACCGCTGGTTCGGTGGGTGACTGCTGTGGGTTCGGTGGGTGACTGCTGTGGGTTCGGTGGGTGACGACCGTTGGTCGTCACGCTTCTGAGTCCAAGCAAGAGCGTGACGACCAACGGTCGTCACCCACCAGAGCTCGGCTCATCCACCCACCAAGGTTCGGCGCGTCACCCACCGGCATCCTGAATCAGCCCATCAATCCTTGGTGACGCGGTTGATCTCGGCCAGGCTGGTGACGCCCTTGCTTGCCTTCACCAGCGCCGACTGGCGCAGGTCGTTCACCCCGATCGCCTGGGCGGCTTCGGCGATCTGCAGCGCATTGCCGCCGGCCAGGATGATCGTGGAAATCTCATCGGTCATCGGCATCACCTGGTAGATACCGGTACGGCCCTTGTAGCCCTCGGTGCATTCATCGCAGCCAACGGCTTCATACAGCTCGATACCCGCATCCAGCTGGGCCTGGGTGAAGCCTTCGGCCAGCAGCGCGTGGGCCGGCAGCTCGGTGCGGCGCTTGCAGTTGTTGCACAGCCGGCGCGCCAGCCGCTGGGCGATCACCAACGTCACCGAACTGGTGATGTTGTACGGCGCGATACCCATGTTCATCAGGCGCGCGATGGTCTGCGGTGCATCGTTGGTATGCAGCGTGGACAGCACCATGTGGCCGGTCTGCGCGGCCTTGATCGCGATCTCGGCGGTTTCCAGATCGCGGATTTCGCCGACCATGATGATGTCCGGATCCTGGCGCAGGAACGAACGCAGTGCCGCGGCGAAGGTCATGCCGCGCTTGTTGTTCTGCTGCACCTGGTTGACGCCGGGCAGGCGGATTTCCACCGGGTCTTCGGCGGTGGAGATATTGCGCGTTTCATCGTTGAGGATGCCCAGCGCGGTATACAGCGAAACCGTCTTGCCCGAACCGGTCGGGCCGGTCACCAGCACCATGCCGTACGGCTTGTGGATGGCGTCCTTGAACAGCTTCTCCTGGTCCGCTTCGTAGCCCAGCTTGTCGATGCCCAGCTTGGCCGCGCTGCCGTCCAGGATACGCAGCACCACCTTTTCACCGAACAGAGTCGGCAGGGTGCTGACGCGGAAGTCGATCTGCTTGGTCTTGCTCAGGTTGAGCTTGATGCGCCCATCCTGCGGCACGCGCTTTTCAGCGATATCCAGCTGCGCCATGACCTTCAGGCGCGCGGCGATGCGCTGGTTCAATTTCACCGGCGCACGCGCCACCATCTTCAACAGGCCGTCGATGCGCAGACGCACGCGGTAGTCGTCTTCGTAGGGCTCGAAATGGATATCCGAGGCGCCCTTGCGGATCGCGTCCACCAGCACCTTGTTGACGAACTTCACCACCGGGGTGTCATCGCCCTTGGCGTCGATACCCGAATCACCGGCGCTGTTGTCGTCGTCGGTACCGATTTCCAGGTTGGCCATGCCCTCGTCGTCGTCGCCCATCTGCGAGGACATCGAATCGTGGCTGGTCTGCCATTGCTCCAGCGTGCGGCGGATCTGGTCTTCATCCACCAGGATCGGTTCCACCACCAGGTTGGTGTGGAACTTGATTTCATCCAGCGAATGGGTCGGGTCGCTGGTGCCCACGTACAGCTTGCCGCCGCGCCTGAACAGCGGCAGCACGTGGTGCTTGCGCAGCAGCTCTTCGCTGACCAGCTTGATCGCGCTCTGGTTGGCATCGAACACGCCGACATCGAACAGCGGCATGCCGAATTCGAGCGAATTGGCGGCGGCCAGCTGGGCGGCGGTGACGACCTTGTTCTGCGCGAACCACTGCGGCAGCGGCAGCCGCGCGGCGGTCGCCTTGGCCATCGCATCGCGCGCGCCGGCTTCATCCAGCGCCCCGTCCTGGACCAGCCGACGGGCAATACCGGTGATACCGACGAGATTTGCGGTGGCGACTGCGTTCATGCGGTTCCTCATTGTGTGCCGCCCGGCGCATCCCGCCCCGTACAGCTGCATATTGGTCCGCTGCTGGCTCCCCCTGCAGCAGGCTCCATCTTACCCTGAGACCGCCGATTTCACCGCGCCCACCGTAGTGTCGAGCTTGCTCGACATCCCATCGACAGCTCCCCCTGCGCCCTGCCGGCTCAACCGAAGGCCTGGGTAAACAACTCCTCGAGCGCATCCATCACCTGCTGCCCTTGCTTCTTGAGTGAGCCCACCCGCTGCCTCAACGCGGAAACCGGTACCGACGTCGTTTCCAGTGACTGCAATATCACCCGCCTGCCTGCCACCTCGAACTCAGGCGTCACCCGGGAAGGCGTCAGCCGGGCTGCCGTGATTGCAACCAGCGGCACCACCACCCGGCGCGGCGCCGCTTCGAAAACGCTGGACCGGACGACCACCACGAACGGAATGTTGTGGTTCGAGCCCACGTTGGCATACACATCAAACTGGCGGACCACAGGGTGGAGAACTCGTCAGCAAGCGAGCCGTGGGTTTCCACGAATGCGCCCCATTCTTCGGCTGCGCGCGCCAGCTCCCGTCTGCGGGCGCCTTGAAGCTCGTGTTCGCTGGCCACGAACTCCGCAAGCAGGGCTTCCACCTTGCCGGAAAGATTACCGGTGAGCGCCTTGGCCTGTGCAACCAGATCGGAATTGAGGGTCAGGTTGACGGCTCTTTTCTACGCGCTTGGATCGTAGCCAGCGGTCATGTGGATCGCCGGGCAGTTTATGCGCATGGTATGCGCATGCCAGACACGGTGCAAAGTGCGTACTACCCGACTCCACGGCACCAGGTGCCAGCCCGAAGGCGCAACACATCGTGGCGTGTCAGAAACGTCGTACCGCCAGCTAACACTTGGCCGATGCGCGTGATCTGCCTCACAGCAGCGGTCGATCAGCGCTATCTATACTCAGCCCACAGACCAGCTATCTCCGCCCAAGGCCACTACGGCCATCAAGCTCTGCCAAAAAAATCGTACTTCCTCGCTTATTCACGCCATTTCGTTAAAAGGTATCGCCTATGCCTCTGCCCGGCCCCCCGGTCCCCGCCAAGCTGCGCGAGATGCTCCAGGACTATCCGGAGCATATTGAAAGGCTGCAGGAGGCTCTGAATCAGGCAGTCAAGGATTCCCAGGAAGTTCCGCTCATGCCATTCGATGATGCGATCTCAGCGCTGGAAGGACGGCTGGGAACCTTCATCAGCGAAGCACGTGCTGAACTTGTTAGCGCCCAGATTTCGGGTGATTCTGAAGCGATTGCGCGAGCTATTGAGAAAGAACGACTAATGTTTAGCGCGTCCTTCAAACGGCACTGGCTGAACGATGAGCCTCTCTACAACTACTTTATGGCGATCGGCGGATGAACGATCTCGATAGCCGGCTGGATCCTGAAGTACACGCAAAGCGATTCCTCGAAAACGTACTCCCCGCAAGCGGATTGCAGGAAGCAAGCCCCCGAGGCAGTCCTAAAGCGATCCTACTAGCGGGACAACCGGGAGCGGACAAAAGCGGATTGACAAAGTCAGCGCTGAATGAACTTAGCGGAAATGTTGTACCGATCGATCCGGACGAACTACGCAATGCGCACCCCGACGTCGAGCGACTGCGCCAGCAGTATCCTTACACCTGGGCTGGCCATACCCACCACGATTCAAGCCAGTGGGCCAAGGAGCTGCGTGCAGCCGCAGTTGAAGGACGCAGGAACATCATCCTCGATACCACCCTGGGCAATGGTGACAGCGCCGTCACCCTGATCAAGGACCTCCAAGCCAAAGGCTATCAAGTCGAGATTCGCGGCGTCGTTGCACATGAGCTGGAAAGCGAACTCGGTGTAGACAGAAGGTTTTCCAGAAGTCTGGATGCCAATGGCTATGGTCGTTACGTCCCCGAGGAAGTACGCACTCAGGTGTATGGAGCGCTCCCTGGAAACCTCGACAACGTCCATGCCGAGACCGGCATCCCCATCCGTCTTTACGACCGTGAGGGCGCTCAGGTCTACGATAGCCACAGCGCCGCACGGCTACCAGGGGCAGCGCTGGAGCAAGAACGCCAAGAGCGCCTGAAGAATCCCCACACCACTCTCGCTTCCATTGATTATGGCTCTGAGATGTCTACGAAATCCTGGCCGGTCCACTGCTCTACGGTAGTGGCGGCCGCTGGCCGTCAGCTCTTGGCCTCGGTGGGTGACGACCGTTGGTCGTCACGCCTTTGCCTCTGCCTTTGCCACTGCCCTCGCCGAGCACGGCTCGGCGCTACCTGCTCCACGGTAATGACGGCCGCCGGCCGCCAGCACCTGCCTCGGTGGGTGACGACCGTTGGTCGTCACGCCTCTACCTTTGCCTTTGCTCTTGCCGCTGCGCTCGCCGAGCACGGCTCGGCGCTACCGCTCCTGCTTTCCCAACGCCGCCATATAGGTCAGCAACCTCAACCGCCCGCTGGCCCGCGCATCAGTTCCCAGCGAGTTCCAATAGCGATCCGACAATGCGCGCGCCAGCGCCGTATCACCGCTCGCCCACGCCGCATACTGCATCGCCCCGAACAGGTAATAACCCGATCGCGCATCGGCCAGCAGGCCAACACTGTGCGGCCCGTCCAGCAGGCGCTGGCCGCTTTCCAGAACCTGCGCGTGATCATCCGTGGCCGCCGCAGACACCAGCGCCAGCGCATCGATGACCGTAGGATCGCGCAGCGGACATGGCCGCCACGTCGGCCGCACCCACAGGGCCTCGCGCTCGGCAGGCGCCAGGAACGGCACGGTTTCACCGGCCAGGAAAAACACCAGCCCGGCCGTTTCCAGCGGGGTGATTTCCAACTCACAGCGCTCGCCTAGCGCACGCAGCGCATCGGCCAACGCGTGGTCGCCACCACCGGGCAAGTCCGCGCCGTGCTGCAGCCGCTGCGACAACAGATAGGCAGTACTGCGACGTTGCAGCACCTGCAGGTTCAGCTGGGTGCCCTCCGCCGGGGGTAGGCGCGGCTCAGGCCCGCCCCACGCACGGGTCAGCGGCCAGGGCGCGGTCATGATCGATTCCACGTCCCCCACATACCCCTGCTGGAAACGCGCCACCGGCGCGCGCAGGGTGAGGATCGGGTGGTAATCAGAATGACGCGGCGAAGGATAAAGCGCCGGGTAAGCACGCAGCGCGGCATCCCCCATCGCGTAGGTGTCGCGCAGGTCGTCCAGGCCGTGCACGCCCACGCGCGCCAGTTCGGCACGCAGCGCCGGATGTTCGAAAACACCCGCATTGAGTTCGGGTAGCTTTCCCTTCGGCGTGGCCACGATGATCAGGTCCGAATCATTCGCCAGATACGCACGCACATCGCTGAAATGATCGACCAGTCCGTCCAGCACGGAGGACACCAGTTCAGGGGTGATTTCATACAACTGCAGCCACTGTACGAACAGACCGCCGTCGTTGAGCTGGCCGGGCACGAACGCGTAGAACTCATCGCTGAACAACGACGCCGTACCGCCCACCCATGGATTGGAGGGCTCGGAAATGATCAGGTCGTAGCGGCGCCCACTGCCGGCAAAATGCGCCTTGGCATCATCGATGACGATGTGCGAACGCGGATCGGTATACGCGCGCGAAACGCGATCACCGAACAGCTTTGCGCCCTCCACCATGGCCGGTTCGATCTCTACCGTATCCACCTGGCCGACGCGCGGATCGCCCAGCAGCGTATGCGTGGTCAACCCGGAACCGAAGCCGATCACCCCCACCCGCTCGAAGCCATGGCCGAGCGCCAGCGGCAGCGCGCCGAGCAGCACCATGGTGGATTCATCACCGCTCGGCTCTTGGTCTACGCTGACCGCCATGCCCGCGTCCACCTTGCCGTTGGTGGCAATGGAGCGCACCGGCCCGGCCCCGCGATCGGTCTCGAACACCGACACCGTGGCGGTCTGCCCGTCCTTGAAGAACAGCATCTTCGCGCTGTCATGCAGGCGCGCACCCCCATGCCGGTACACCGAAGAACTGAGCACCAGCGGATCAAACCGCACCAGCGCCACCGCCGCGATCACGCCGGCAACTCCCAGCGCGATCGCAAGCGCAGCGCCCTTGTGGGTGGCAGCCTGCTCTTGCTCTTGCTCTTGGTGGGTGGCGACCGTTGGTCGCCACGCTTTTGATCCTGCTCCTGCCCCCACAACCCCACCAGGCCACAGCAACCAAACCCCCAATCCCACATCCACCACCGCCGCCACCAGCAACGCGTACTTCAGCCCCAACATCGGCATCAGCACATGCACCGCCGCCAGCACACCCACAATCGCGCCCACCGTATTGAACGCATACACCTGCCCGATGACCTTCTCACCGCGCCCCTGCCGCAAAAGCGCCAGCGTCAACAGCGGCAGCGTCATGCCCGCAAAGAACGCAGCCGGGAACATCACAAGTACCGCAATCACCGCACTGGCCACGCTGTACATCCCGTAGCCCTCCGCACTGCGCACGATCACCCGCATCAGCCAGCCGACCCACTCAAACGCCTGCGCATACACGAACATCGACGCCAGCGCAGCCAATCCCATCAGCACTTGCACCCACCCCGCCGCCCGCAGCGGCGAGACCATGCGGTCCGCCCGATGGCGCAGCCACAGCCCACCGAACGCAATGCCGGCAATGAACGCGGCGAGCATCAACTCAAAAGAATGAAGCGTAGTGCCGAGCGCAAGCGACAGCATGCGCACCCAGGTAATTTCATAAACGAACGAACTGGCCCCGGTAAGCAGTGCAATGCAAAGCACCGCCACCACCGTCCAATCTCGCCCCTCGGGTAATGTCGAGTTAGCTCGGCACCCGCCCTCAGAATCCCCCACCCCACCGGGTAGTGTCGAGCTCGCTCGACACCCAACACCCGACTCCCCATCCCGCGCCAACGGATAAATCAGCACCGCCACCAACACATTCAATGCACCCGCCACCATCACCGCACCCGGCAACCCCAGCGCCGGCAACAACAGATACGTGGACGCTAGCGCTCCCGCCGCCGCGCCAATGCTGTTGGCGAAATACAACCCGGCCAACACTTCCCCCTGCGCCTGCGGCTGCACACGCAGGTAACCAGCGCTCATCAGCGGGAAAGTGGCCCCGAGCAGGATGCACTGCGGCAGCACCAGCACGGTGGCGATCGTCCAGCGCAATGCCGTGGCGCCCTGCCCTTCAAGGCCGGGCAGCAGGTGGGCGTAGGCCCAGCCGGTGACGCCTTGAAAGATACCGTCGAAGGCGAGGCCGAGCAGGCCGATCAGAAGTTCGATGGCCCCGTAGGCGAGCAGCGGGTAGCGCCAGTCAGTGCTGCGGCGGCTGGCCCACCACGCGCCGATGGCCATGCCGCCCATGAAGAGCATCAGGACCAAGGACTGAGCGTGAGACGAATGGCCGAGGAACAGGCCGAGGTACTGGCTCCACAGGGACTGGTAGATCAGGCCTGCGAAGCCGGAGAGGATGAAGATGGGGAGGAGCCAGAGGGCTGTGGTTCGCCGGGTTTCCAATGCATCTCTCGCTGATTTGTCGATAGCGTACAGTTCAGTTTAGTCAGCGAATCCGCTCAGCCGGGCTGAGCATCACGCAAGATCGAAGCGACACACTCCAGAAGCATAAAAAAGGGCCCTGCATGGCAGGACCCTTCTTTCGATCGCAAGTCCGCAGCTAAAGCTGCAGAATCAATCAATTAGCGGCATTCAGCCGGCAGGTACTTGTCGTCACTGGCCGAGGAGCAAGCCCAGTTGGTACCAGCTGCTACCAGCGTCGGGGTGTAAACCAGCACAACGCCAGCAGCCTTCGTCGTACCGGTCACGGTCACAACGCCATCGGCGCAAGCCAGCGATGCGGTGTTGTTGGTAGCGGTGTTGAAGGTCGCGACGCCACGGCAGGCATTGGTGTTAATCGCATTCTCACTGGCGATGTTTTCGCCAATGGTTGCCTTCGCACCCGACGCCAGAACGGCCATTTCCGAGACGCGCGAGCGAATGGTGTAATCCTGGTAAGCCGGCAGAGCAATGGCGGCCAGGATGGCAATGATCGCAACGACGATCATCAGTTCAATCAGGGTAAAGCCCTTCTGGTTCTTCATTTTGTACATCCCCAAGGAATTAGGTGGTGTGGAAAGGACTGCTGCCGGAGCCGGTGGTCCCACCGGTTAAGCGGGCCGCAGCACCTTGCAGAGGAAGACTACGCAGATTGCGTGCCAACTTCCCCGGCACGGCCTCCTCATCTCCCCGGCGGCAATGATGCCAGCATTTCCCGGATTGGGAAGCCCTGATTCCGGGTTCTGCGATGGGTCCAGCAATGTGACGCAGCGCGTCACCTTTGGCCCACACCGACCTCCCGACCGCGTCACCCAAGTGCCGGACTGCCCACGAGGTCAGGAATCCGCTAGCATCTGCGGCTAGATGCCTGCTGGGGATGGCAGGCCGGGGAGCTCAAAATGTCAGCAAGTCGCAGTGCTATGAAAAAGCAGCCCGTGGCGCGTAGCACCATGGACCTGGCGCCGTTTGTCTGGGAGGGGACCGACAAGCGCGGCGTCAAAATGAAGGGTGAGCAGTTGGCCAAGAATGCCAACCTACTCAAGGCTGACCTACGCCGCCAAGGCATCACACCCAAGGTAGTAAAGGCGAAGGCCAAGCCGTTGTTTGGCCAAGCGGGCAAGCCGGTATCGGCCAAGGACATCGCTTTCTTCAGTCGTCAGATGGCGACGATGATGAAGTCGGGCGTACCCATCGTGTCATCATTGGAAATCATTGGCGGGGGCCACAAGAACCCGCGGATGAAGAAAATGGTCGACACCATTCGCGCTGATATCGAAGGGGGCTCATCCCTCCACGAGGCGATCAGTCGCCACCCTGTGCAGTTCGATGAGCTGTACCGGAACCTAGTGCGTGCAGGTGAAGGTGCGGGCGTTCTTGAAACCGTGCTGGACACGGTCGCAAATTATAAAGAGAACATTGAAGCACTCAAGGGTAAGATCAAGAAGGCGCTCTTCTACCCTGCAATGGTCATGGCCGTCGCGTTGATCGTTTCCTCAATTTTGTTGCTATTCGTCGTTCCGCAGTTCGAAGAAGTATTTGCCGGCTTCGGCGCGGAGCTTCCCGCTTTCACTC
Source organism: Stenotrophomonas sp. NPDC078853 (assembly GCF_044901215.1). NCBI lineage: Bacteria > Pseudomonadati > Pseudomonadota > Gammaproteobacteria > Lysobacterales > Lysobacteraceae > Stenotrophomonas > Stenotrophomonas sp. NPDC078853. Next base: position 37,465 of record NZ_JBJDOQ010000008.1, read on the forward strand.
AGATGATCGTCAACATGTCGCGCTTCATGACGGCGTGGTGGTGGCTGATTTTGATGGTGCTGATCGCATTGATAGTAGGTTCAATCATGGCCTACAAACGCTCACCAAAGATGCAACACGCCATGGATCGCCTGATCCTGAAAGTGCCAGTGATCGGCCAGATCATGCACAACAGCTCCATCGCCCGCTTCGCCCGCACCACGGCGGTGACCTTCAAGGCGGGCGTGCCGCTGGTGGAGGCACTCGGCATCGTCGCTGGCGCCACCGGCAACAAGGTCTACGAAGAGGCCGTGCTGCGCATGCGCGATGACGTGTCGGTCGGTTACCCGGTCAACATGGCGATGAAGCAGGTCAACATCTTCCCGCACATGGTGGTGCAGATGACGGCCATCGGCGAAGAGGCCGGCGCGTTGGACACGATGCTGTTCAAGGTGGCCGAGTACTTCGAGCAGGAAGTGAACAACGCCGTCGACGCGCTAAGCAGCCTGCTGGAACCGATGATCATGGTCTTCATTGGCGTGGTCGTTGGCGGTATGGTGATCGGTATGTACCTGCCTATCTTCAAACTCGGCGCGGTGGTTGGATAACACATGGCATTTCTAGACCAGCATCCGGTCCTCGGCTACCCCGCCGCGGCCGGCCTGGGGTTGCTGCTCGGCAGCTTCCTCAACGTCGTCATTTTGCGCCTGCCCAAGCGGCTGGAATGGCAGTGGAAGCGCGACGCGCACGAGGTGCTGGAGCAGGAGGACATCTACGAGCCGCCGCCGCCGGGCATCGTGGTGGAGCCTTCGCACTGCCCGCACTGCAAGCACAAGCTGTCGTGGTACGAGAACATTCCGCTGTTCAGTTGGGTGATCCAGGGCGGAAAGTGTCGCCATTGCAAGGCGCCGATCTCCATCCAGTACCCGCTGGTGGAGCTGCTGACCGCCGTGCTGGTGCTCGCCAGCGTGTGGCAGTTCGGCTTCGGCTGGCAGGGCTTTGGCGCTATCGTGCTGTCCTGTTTCCTGGTGGCGTTGTCGGGCATCGACATGCGCACCCAGCTGCTACCGGACCAATTGACCCTGCCTTTGATGTGGCTAGGGTTGATCGGCGCGGTCGACAATCTGTACATGCCGGCCAAGCCTGCCCTGCTGGGCGCGCTGGTGGGCTATCTGTCGCTGTGGTCGGTGTGGTGGATCTTCAAACAGCTGACCGGCAAGGAGGGCATGGGCCACGGCGATTTCAAGCTGCTGGCCGCGCTGGGCGCGTGGTGCGGGCTGAAAGGCGTGCTGCCGATCATCCTGCTCTCTTCGGTGGTGGGTGCCGTGGTCGGTTCCATCTGGCTGTACAGCCGGGGCCGTGACCGCGCCACGCCGATTCCCTTCGGGCCCTACCTGGCCATCGCCGGCTGGCTGGTCTTCATGTGGGGCGAGCCGTTGATTGACGGCTACCTGAGATACGCCGGCCTGCGATGAGCCGGTTCGTCGTCGGCCTGACTGGGGGCATCGCCTCCGGCAAGAGCGAGGTGACCCGGCGCTTCGAGGCGCTGGGGGTGACCGTCGCCGACGCCGACCTGGCCGCCCGTGCGGTAGTGGCGCCGGGCAGCCCGGCGCTGGCGATGATTTCCGAACGATTCGGGCCCGGCATGCTGCTCGGCGATGGCGCGCTGGACCGCGCGCGGCTGCGTGCCCACGTGTTCGCCGATGTGGCCGAACGCAAGGCGCTGGAAGCCATCACCCACCCCGCCATCCGCGAGCTGCTGCGCACGCAATGCGAGCAGGCGGAAGGCCCCTATGCCATCGCCGCGATTCCGCTGCTGACCGAGGCCGGTGGGCGTGCGGCCTATGGCTGGCTGGACAGGATCCTGGTGGTGGACGCGCCGGAGGCCCTGCAGCTTGCCCGGCTGATGCAGCGCGATGGCAATGATGCGATGCTGGCACAGCGGATGATCGATGCGCAGGCTAGTCGGGCACAGCGGTTGGCGTTGGCCGATGACGTAGTGGCCAATGATGGGCACCCGGATGCGCTGCAGGCGCAGGTGGAGCGGTTGCATGGGGCTTATTTGAAGCTGGCGCTGACCGGCCAGTAGTCGGCCGCGCCCACTTTCGGCTGGGCTTCAATCCAGCGCCTGCATACGTACGATGACGCGCACGACGGAATCGATCTGCGCCCTTATCGCGAGTTCTCGATCACCAAGCTCACCGGGCTGGACAATCAACTCCTCGAAACTACGGTCGCTGCAGTGGAAAGCGTTGAGGCAGAGTTCCAGCATGACCTCCCCGCCAGGTTGGCAGGCCGCTCCCATTCTGCACGCGACAACCGACATGACCGCCAAGGCGTCATTTGGCTTGACCACAGCGCCAAGGCGGCGGGTGAAGCCCGCACTGTCTTCGCTGCCCAACAGGGCATGCAGGGCGCGCCCATCGGCCGCCCGCAATGCGCGCTCCCACGCGGCAGCAATACGCTCCGGTCTGCCTTCGTCCGACGACCGGAACGCCGCCATCGCCTGCGCAGGCACATCCCCGCGCGCTGCCGCAGCATCGAGCCAGAGCGCGGCTGCCTCTGCAGGAACGCGCTGCCCCAGTGACTGGCATTGTTGGAGACGAAATTGTGCAGCCCCGACGAGCAGTGCGCGTTCTTCTGCAGTCGAGAGATTCGCTGCCATGCTGCGCGCGCTTCGCAGGTAGTCGTCCGCTGGGCTCGCAAGCGCTGGAAAGCATCGCTGGTACGCTTGGCCGAGCTCACGCTGGGCAATCGCATTGCCTTGGTCAGCCTGCCATTGCAGGGCCGAAAGGTCTGCTGACTGCTGGCTGCGCCAGAATGCGGTAGCTCGGGATTCGGCCACGGGAGTCGGGCCGTTCACTGCCGGCATTTCATGCGGCGGTTCGGGTACGCCTTTCGTCGGAGGTGATTCGGCTGCGTTCAGCGAGGGCGTTCTGGAGGAAGGTTCTTCGTGGTGTAAGCGCCATGCAACAGCACCTGATGCTATTACACAGGCCAGTGCCACGGCTGCTGCTTTCCAGCGCATCCTGCCTCCTGTTTCAGTGCTCTTGGCCTGAAGCGTACGGCAGGCGCACACGCTATGCGAGCTGGTAAGAAATCGACGGTCGATGGAGCCGCCGCCTGGAATGCGCCATCACTCTCTGCCGGGACGGCGCAAAGGGTAGCGCCGAGCCGTGCTCGGCGAGCGCAGCGGCGAGTGATGGAGCAACAGCGTGACGACCAACGGTCGTCACCCACCAGACGCGGGTCAGCCGAGCAGTTTGGGGGCGAAGGTCAGGGTGGCCACTACGCCGCGGTCGCCGCCGGGGCGCACGCTTACCTGCCAGCCGTACAGGTCGCACAGGCGGCTGACGATCGACAGGCCGATGCCGCCGCCCTGCGAGTGGCCGGCATGGGTGCCGCGGTAGCCGCGCTGGAACAGCTTGGCGGCATCTTCTTCGCTCAGGCCGGGGCCGCTGTCGGCCACCGATACGGCATTGTTGCCGACGTTGACCCGCACTTCGCCGTCCTGCGAATACTTCACCGCGTTGCCGATCAGGTTGCCCAACGCCACCGACAACGCAGATTCCGGCGCGTCCACGATCACGTCGCGGGCGCCTTCCAGGGTCAGCGTGATCGGCTTGCCACCCAGCTGCGCACGGTGCGAATCAAGCAGCTGTTCGGCCACCCGCGCCACATTGCTGGTGCCCTGCCCGCGCTCGTTGCGCGACAGCAGCAGCAAGGCGCCAATCAGATCGCTGCACTGCTGCTCGGCACGCTGGATGCGCTGCAGGCGCTGTAGTACTTTTTCGTCCAGCCCGGGCCGGGTGAGCAGCAGTTCGGTGGCGCCACGGATCACCGCCAGCGGGGTGCGCAGCTCGTGGCTGACGTCGGCGTTGAACTCGCGGTCGCGCTGCACCACTTCGGTCAGCCGCGACGAATAATCATCCAGCGCCTGCGCCAGCTGGCCGACTTCGTCGTCCGGGAAGCGCGGGGCCAGCGGTTCGGGATCACTGGTGCCGCCACGGTAGGCGCGCAGCCGCTTGGCCAGGTCCGATACCGGCTTCATCACTTTCGATGCCGACCACCAGCCCAGCACCAGCGACAGCAGGCTGAACACCAGCACGGACAGGAACAGCGCGCGGTTGAGCTGTGTCTCCCCGCGCAGGCTCTCGGTCATGTCATACGCAAGGAAGAACCACGCCTGGGGCGTCTTACGCACCGCAAGCTTGTACGAGTACGGCTGGCCGCTATCATCGGTGCCACTGACGCTGTGGATGCCGTCGGTGAATTCGTACCAGTCGGGTTCTTCCTGGCGCAGCGCTTCGAAGCGGTCCGGCTTGACCAGCCGGGCGAACATCTGCTGCACGGGAAGATCGGGATTACGGCTGGAATCGGACGCGAAACGCCGCGCATATTCGTCGATATTGCGATTCATCACGTCTTCGACGAGCTGGTTTTCCACCCGCATGCGCGCCCAGTTGGTGGCGAACGCAAACAGCGTGGTCAGGCAGAAGCCCAACAGCACGAAGGAGACGATGATGCGGCTGCGCAGCCGGCGACGGTACGGTCCGCGCCGGCGTGCCCGCCTGGGTGCTGCGTTTTCAGGCATCCGGCGCGGCGATCCGGTAACCGATGCCATGGCGGGTCTGGATCATCGGCACTTCAAACGGCTTGTCCACCACCGCACGCAGGCCATGGATATGCACGCGCAGCGAATCCGAATCCGGCAGTTCCTCGCCCCATACGCGGGTTTCCAGCTCCTGGCGGGTCACTACGGCCGGCGAGGCTTCCATCAGTGCCTGCAGGATCTTCAGTGCGGTCGGGTTGAGCTGCAGCAGCTTGCCCTGGCGGCGCACTTCCAGCGTATCCAGGTTGTATTCCAGGTCGCCGGTTTCCAGCACGCGGGTCTGCACGCCCTTGCCGCGGCGCGAAAGCGCATTCAGGCGCACTTCCACTTCCTGCAGCGCGAACGGCTTGATCAGGTAGTCGTCGGCACCGGAATCGAAACCGGCCAGCTTGTTGTCCAGCGAGTCGCGCGCGGTCAGCATCAGCACCGGCGTCTGCTTGCGCGCTTCGTTGCGCAGCTTGCGACAGACCTCGATGCCGTCCATGCCGGGCAGGTTGAGGTCCAGCACGATGGCGTCGAACTCGTGCACCACGGCCAGGTGCAGGCCGGTCACACCGTCGGCGGCGAAGTCCACCGTGTGGCCGCGGTCCTCGAGGTAATCGCCGAGGTTGGCGGCAATATCACTGTTGTCTTCGATGACGAGAATTCGCACTGGGACCTCTGTTTCATGATGGGGTGCCGGGGTCGGCATGGCCGCAACCCGCAGGTTGCGACCCGGGGGCTGTTGCCGGCTGACGCCAACCATACAGACCCGGGCATTAACATTTCACACGAAACCGCGCGCAGGTAGCGTCAAGGTCACCGATTGGTGTGCTGGAAGCGACGCAGGCCTTCCTTGGAATCTTCCTGCATCTTGCGACGCTGGGCCACGGTCAGGCACACCCGCTCCGGCCGGTTGCTGCCGGTGGCACGCTCGCGGCGGCAGACCATGCGGCTGTCCGCATGGGCCCGGCTGAGAATGGTGTTGACCACCGCTTGGTCATTCAGGATGTCGGTCTGGGCCTGCGGGGTGGTCTGCTCGACGCTGTCGTGGTTGCCCAGCCGGGTCCGGATGCGGTTGATCGCCGCGCTGACCTTGCTCTTGTCTTCCAGGCTCACTTCGCTGTAGTGCTCGCTGTACAGCGCGCGCTCCACACCGGCCAACTGCTCCTGGGCGGACACCTTCACGTTGAGCTGGACCGGCGCCCGGGTATTGCCGGCCGCCGATTCGGACTGCACATAGGCCTGGGCTGACAGGCTGGTCAGGCCGAGGGCGATGGCAAAGGCCACGGTGTGAAGCGTTTTCATCCTGGTCTCCTCCTTGAAAGATCCCTGACTGTAAGAGTCATGTGAGGAAGGAATCAAGGGAGGAAAGTACCGCAGCCGCGCAGGCAAGGAGCCCAACACCGGCACAGGCGGATTCCCGTGCACCGGTGTCGAGCCCCGTTACGCGACGCTCAGCGATTAGCGTCGTACGGATTGACGCGGTTGTAGTTGCGTAGCGCCTCTGCGCCGTTGTTGCGGGCATCACGACGCTGGGCAACGGTCATGCACACCTGGGTCTGGCGGTTGCTGCCGGTCAGGCGCTCGCGCTGGCAGACCATCTTGCTGTCGGCATGGGCGCGCGTCAGGATGGTGTTGATCAGCTCCTGGTCGTTGTAGATCGCCGTGCGGGCCTGCGGATTGGCCTGCTCCACGGTCTCGTACTCGCCCAGGTTGTCGCGGATGCGTGCGAGGGCGGCGCTGACCTTGCTCTTGTCCTCAACGCCGATCTCACTGTATTGCTCGCTGTGCAGCGCCCCTTCCACGCGGGCCAGCTGCTGGGCGACGGATTCTTCGACATCCAGCTGCACCAGCGCGGAATCGCGGGCGGGCTTGGAATCAATCTTGGCGTGGGCGACACCGGCCACGCCGAACGCAACAGCGAATGCTGCAATCAGAACTGACTTCATAGTTGCTTCCTCCATGAACGAAACCCAACTGTACGAGCGATGGGCGGGTCGATCAAGCGAGGCGCTGGCGGCGTGGGCGGTCGCATAAAAAAGACCCGGACGTCTCCGTCCGGGTCTGAAGTTTCATATCCCGATACCGATCCTGCTGATGAGGCAGAGCTGCGGTTTGATGGACATTACGTCAGTGCCGATTAAAGGGTCGTTAAATCGGCGTCTCACGAGAAAAGAGAAAACTCATTTACGCTTATATTCAACGACTTACGATTTTTTCGACATGCTGGATGATGCGTCCGGCGATATCGACCTTGCACGCTCCTTCAACCCCTTCCAGCCCCGGCGTGGAGTTCACTTCCAGCACCAGCGGACCGCGCGCGGAGCGGATCAGGTCCACCCCGGCCACGCTCAGCCCGAGCGCCTTGGCCGATCTCACCGCGACCTGCGCCTCGGCTCGGCTGGCCTTGGCCGGCTGCGCGGTGCCACCGGCATGCAGGTTGGAGCGGAAGTCGCCCTCCGGCGCTTGCCGCTGCATGGCCGCCACCACGTGGTCGCCGACCACCAGACAGCGCAGGTCGGCGCCTTGGGCTTCGCCGATGAACTCCTGCATCAGGAAGTTGGCATACAGGCCGCGCAGGGCATCGACGATGCCGCGCGAGGCACTGGCCTTCTCGGTCAGGATGACCCCCCTGCCCTGCGTGCCTTCGTTGAGCTTCACCACGTGCGGTGGCGGGCCCAGCATGGACAGCAGGTCGACGGTGTCATCCGGGTTGTCGCCGAACACGGTGATCGGCATGTCGATGCCCTTGGCTGCCAGCAGCTGGTGCGCGCGCAGCTTGTCGCGCGAACGCAGGATGGCATCGGAGGGATTGGGGGTACGCGCGCCCATCAGTTCGAACTGGCGCAGCACGGCGGTGCCGTAGCGGGTCACCGAGGCGCCGATGCGCGGAATCACCGCATCCACCCCGGTCATCGGCCGGCCCTTGTAATGCATGCTGAAACCGTCGGCGGCGATGCGCATGTAGCAGCGCAACGGATCGAGCACGCGCACCGTGTGGCCCCGGCTGCGCGCGGCCTCCACCAGGCGGCGGGTGGAGTACAGCTTGCTGTTGCGCGAAAGGATGGCGAGTTTCATCGGGGCCGGGCCGTGCGGAAGCGCGAAGCATAGCGCGCGGCACGTAAAAGGGGACGGAGGGGATTAAGTCTTATCTGGCAGCATGGCCATTAACGACTTAATCCCCTCCGTCCCCTTTTTCATGCGATGGAGCGGGTGAAGGGAATCGAACCCTCGTCAGTAGCTTGGGAAGCTACAGCTCTACCATTGAGCTACACCCGCAATGCAGGGCGACAGTGTAGGCGGCGGGCCATGGAAAGCGCAATCCGCCGCAGCGCGGGAGGTGACGACCAACGGTCGTCACCCACCATGGCGATGACGGTCAGCGGCCGTCACTACCCTACCGTCAGAACGCGCCGCTGAAGCTGGCGAAGATCGAGGTGTCCATCGCCTTCTTCTGCATCGTGGTCGCGCTCAGGCCGATGTTGCTCTGCAGGCCGAACAGTTCCATGCGCGCACCCAGGATGGCGGTGGCGTAGTCCTTGTCGAACTTCAGGCCCGGCACGCGGTAGCTGCCCACGCCCGGCAGGCTCTGCAGGAAGGCGCTGCCTTCCTGGCGGTCTTCGAACTCATGGTCGTAGGTGACCTGCACGTACGGCTTGATGCTGCCGCCGTCCAGGCGTGCCTGCCAGCCGAGGCGGCCGACGGTGGAATCGGCGTCCTGGTCGCTGTAGCCGAGTGCGGTGCTGCTCGGATTGCTTTCCAGGTAGCCGTCCAGCTTGACCTTCTGCCAGATCACCGCGGCCACCGGACCATGGCGGAAGCTGCCTTCCTCGCCGAATTCGTAGCCGGCGTTCAGCGCGGCGGTCAGGTTGCTGCCTTCCGGCGAGCCTTTGTGTTCGCGGGTGGCCGGGCCGAGGTGCACCTTGCGGGTGACGTCGTAGTCCAGCCAGCTGTAGCTGACCTGGCCGTTCACCCAGGCGCGTTCGCCATACCAGCCGGCGAACAGGCCTACGGTAGTGTCGGACTGGGTGAAGTCGCCCTGGCTGTTGCCGAAATCGGCATCCATGCGGCCATAGCCGGCGAAGCCGCCGACGACCATGCCATCACGCGCCCAGTCGATGCCGAACAGGCCGGCCGGGGCCAGGCCGTCGTACAGGTCGGCGTGGTCGTACCGCTGCATGTCGCCACGCACGCCACCCCACCACGACAGGCCATCGGCCGGGGCGCCGCCCAGGTGCAGGCTGACCTGGTCAGCGCGCGAGCGACCGACCGTCTGTGCCGAATGCGTCAGCACCTGCTGCAGGCGCGGGGCTTCCAGCACCGAAACGGCGTACTGGCCGAGCATCTGGTGGGTGGCCGCGGAGGGATGCACGCCATCGGCGAATACATAGGCGTTGGCGGCATCCGGGGCGACCAGGCTGGTCGGGTTGCAGGTCACCGACGAGGCCGAGGTGCAGGCCATGTCGGTGACGTTGCGGAAGCCGTAGGTGGTCGGACTGGCGACGATCTCACGCAGGATGGTGAAGGTGTCCAGCGGGATGAACTCGATGCCGGCCTGGGTCAGGCCGCCATACAACGCATTGTTGTAGGCCGTGGCCACGGCGGTGTACTGCGCCATGGCTGCCGGGCCACCGGCGCGGGCCATCGGGGTCAGGCCGATGTCCGGCAGGTTCGGCACCAGCACGTACTTGGCGCCAGCGGCCTGCAGGCTGCCGACGATGCCGATCTGGTTGGTCACCGCTGCCCCGATCACCGCCGGCGCCTGGCCCGGGTTGGTGATGCCGAACAGATCGTTGGGACCGCCCCACACGGTGTACAGGGCGTTGCCATCGGCCTTGCCGCCATTGGCCGCCAGGTAACGGGCCGCCTGGGTCTTCAGCGACGGCGTCGGTCCGAGTGCGCCGACCAGGTCGGTGGCTACGGTGGCACCACCGGCGGCATAGTTGTCACCGCTCTGGCCGTTGCCGTTCGGGGTGGCGTTGGTGCCGTAGTAATCGGCTACGTGCTCGGCCCATACCCACGCCGGGTTGGTGGTGAACTTGCCGGTCACCGGCTGCACCGAAGGCGGCAGCAGCGGACGGAAGTAGCCGCTGTCGGTCAGGCTGTCGCCAAAGAACACCGTGCGGTTGAAGGCCGGATCGGCGGCCATCGCCGGCAACGCGGCAAGCGCGAGCGCCGCAGCGATAAGAGTGCGGACGGGACGTTTGCTGGACAACATGGGGAACTCCTGTGGGATCAAGCGCCGGCAATACGCCAGCGCACGGTGCAATGGTTTCATCAGCGCAGGCAAAGTCACGCTGCGCCGCGGCATGCAGTGTCCCCTGGCGTCCCTTGAACACAACACCTGAGCGCTGGATGACAGATTGAACCTGCCTGCCATGGCCGTATCAGCGACAATAGCGACATGAACATCCAGCTCAACGGCCAATCCCGCACCCTGCCCCCCGGCGCCACCGTCCACGACCTGCTGCAGCACGAGCAGCTGCTCGAACGTCGCGTTGCGGTGGAAGTGAACAGCGAGATCATCACCCGCAGCCTGCATGCCACCCATGTGCTGGCCGACGGCGATGTGGTGGAGATCGTGCACGCGCTGGGCGGTGGTTGACGCTTGCCCTCGGCAGCGCCGGGCCATGCTCGGCGAGCGCAGCGGCAGGCTGAAGCATGACGACCAACGCTCGCTCCCCCGAAACAGAAGCAGACGGCCAGCGCGTGACTACCGGGCGCGTCAACGCCCGCGTGCGGCGAGCCCCGGCGCCGGTTACCCCATGCGATAATCGCGTCATGAACCATCACGCCCCCTCTGATTCGCTGGTCATCGCCGGCAAGACCTACGCCTCGCGCCTGCTCACCGGCACCGGCAAGTTCAAGGATCTGGAAGAAACCCGCGCGGCCACCGAAGCCGCCGGCGCGCAGATCGTCACCGTCGCCATCCGCCGCACCAACATCGGCCAGAACCCGGGCGAACCGAACCTGCTGGACGTGCTGCCGCCGGACCGCTTCACCATCCTGCCCAACACCGCCGGCTGCTATACCGCCGAAGACGCGGTGCGCACCTGCCGGCTGGCGCGGGAGCTGCTCGATGGCCACAACCTGACCAAGCTGGAAGTGCTCGGCGACCAGAAGTCGCTGTATCCGGACGTGGTCGCCACGCTGAAGGCGGCCGAGATGCTGGTGAAAGACGGCTTCGAGGTGATGGTCTATACCTCCGACGACCCGATCCTGGCCAAGCGCCTGGAAGAGATCGGCTGCGCGGCGGTGATGCCGCTGGCCGCGCCGATCGGATCCGGGCTGGGCATCCAGAACAAGTACAACCTGCTGCAGATCATCGAAGACGCCAAGGTGCCGATCATCGTGGACGCCGGCGTGGGTACGGCCTCCGATGCGGCCATCGCGATGGAGCTGGGCTGCGATGGCGTGCTGATGAATACCGCCATTGCCGGCGCGCGCCACCCGGTGCTGATGGCCAGCGCGATGCGCAAGGCAGTCGAAGCCGGCCGTGAAGCCTTCCTGGCCGGCCGCATCCCGCGCAAGCGCTATGCCAGTGCCTCTTCCCCCATTGATGGATTGATCGGCTGATGACCGACCCGTTTTCCAGTAACGGCTCCAAGGCTCCGGCCAAGCCGTTCACCGTCCACGAAGGACGCCGCGAGATCCGCAGCTTCGTGCTCCGCCAAGGCCGCTTCACCCCGGCGCAGCAGCGTGCATTCGATGAGCGCTGGCCGCGTTTCGGCCTGGATTTCAGCGGTGAAGTGCGTGATCTTGCCGCAACCTTCGGCCGCGATGCGCACAAGGTGATGGAGATCGGCTTCGGCAATGGCGTGGCACTGCGCTTCGCTGCCCAGCAGGATCCCAACCGCGATTACATCGGCATCGAAGTCCACGCCCCCGGTGTGGGCAGGCTGCTGAACGCGCTGGCCGACGACGATGTCGACAACGTGCGGCTGTACCACCACGACGCGGTGGAAGTGCTGGAAAAGGAAATCGCCGACGGCGCGCTGGATGAAGTGCGCATCTATTTCCCGGATCCGTGGCACAAGAAGCGCCACAACAAGCGTCGCCTGCTGCAGCCGGCGTTCGCCGAACTGCTGGTGCGCAAGCTGCGCCCCGGTGGTCGGCTGCACTGCGCCACCGATTGGGAAGACTACGCCGAGCAGATGTGGGACGTGCTCGACGCCACCGCCGGGCTGGTCAACCGGGCCGGCCCACGCGGCCAGGTACCGCGTCCGGAATGGCGGCCGCAGACCCATTTCGAGACCCGCGGCCAGAAACTCGGCCATGGCGTCTGGGACCTGTTGTACGACCGCACCTGACCCCCTGACACCGACCGGATCGCGCCCCCCATGGAAACCGCGCTGACGCTGACCACCGATATGAAGCTCGTCCTCGGGCTGGTCGGTTTCACGATGGCGATGTTCCTGTTCGAGCGCATCCGCGCCGACGTGGTCGCGCTGGTGGTGCTGGTGGTGCTGGGCGTCACCGGCCTGATCGCGCCGGAAGAAATCTTCGGTGGTTTCTCCGGTAACGCGGTGATGAGCATCATCGCCACCACCATCCTGGGCGCGGGCCTGGACCGCACCGGCGCACTGAACCGGCTGGCCGCCTGGCTGCTGCGACGCGGCCACGGGGTGGAACAGCGGCTGCTGATCATGACCACCGCGATCGCCGGCTTGAACTCCTCGTTCATGCAGAACCCTTCGGTGATGGCGCTGTACCTGCCGGTGGCCTCGCGGCTGGCCGCGCGCACCGGACTGACCCTGCAGCGCCTGCTGCTGCCGATCGCCGCGGCCATCGTGATGGGCGGTGCGCTGACCATGGTCGGCAACTCGCCGCTGATCCTGCTCAACGATCTGCTGGCTTCGGCCAACAACAACCTGCCTTCGGGCCTGGCCACCATCGAACCGCTGCGGATGTTCGCCCCGCTGCCGATCGGCGTGGCCCTGCTGGTGGCCGCGCTGCTGTACTTCCACTTCTATGGCGACCGCAAGCTGGTGGAAGAGGAAACGCTGGCCAATGACGGGGTGACCCCGGCGCGTACGGAGAGCTACTTCGCCAAGACCTACGGCATTGAAGGCGATGTCTTCGAACTGGTGGTCACCGCCGAAAGCCCGATGGTCGGCATGACCCTGGGCGAGGCCGAAACCCTGCACGATGCGCCGCTGCTGCTGGCGCTCAAGACCGGCAACGACACCCGCCTGGCGCCGCCGGCGGAGATGCGCATCTGGGTGGGCAGCGTGATCGGGGTGATGGGGTCGCGCCAGCTGGTCAGCGATTTCGCGCAGAACCAGTTCCTGCGCATGTCCTCGCGGCTCAAGCACCTGGGCGACCTGTTCAACCCCAGCCGTGCCGGTATTTCCGAAGCGGTGGTGCCGCCGACGTCGGACGTGATCGGCAAGAGTGCGGCCGAACTGCGCCTGCGCAAGGAGCGCGGCCTGAGCCTGCTGGCGATCAACCGCGACAAGCAGGTGATCCGCGAGGATGTGCGCGATGTGCAGCTGCGCGCCGGTGACATGCTGGTCTTCCACAGCATCTGGACCGACCTGGCGCAGGCAGCGCGCGGCCGCGAGTTCGTCATCGTCACCGACTACCCGAAGGGCGAACAGCGCCCGCACAAGTTCAAGATCGCGATGAGCATCTTCGCGCTGACCATCCTGATCGCGCTGACCTCCAAGCTGCCGGTGGCGCTGACCCTGATGACCGGCGTGGCCGGCATGCTGCTGACCGGCGTGCTGCGCATGGACGAGGCCTACGCATCGATCAACTGGAAGACCGTGTTCATGATGGCCGGGCTGATTCCGCTGGGCTGGGCGATGGATTCCAGTGGCGCGGCCGCCTGGGTGGCCGGGCACACCATCGACAGACTGCCCGAAGGCATCCCCTTGTGGGTGCTGGAAGTGGCGCTGGCGCTGCTGACCACGGCGTTTTCGCTGGTGATAAGCCACGTTGGGGCGACCATCGTGATGGTGCCGATCGCGGTCAATCTGGCGTTGGCCGCCGGCGGCAATCCCACCGCATTCGCCTTGATCGTGGCGCTGTCAGCGTCCAACAACCTGATGACCGCCTCCAATCCGGTGATTTCGATGATCACCGGCCCGGCCAATTACACCCCGCGCGAGCTGTGGCGGGTCGGCGCACCGTTGTCGCTGGTCTATACGATGGTGGTGGTAGCGATGATCAACATCATGTTCTGAGGCGGCGGTGCTGACGGCCTGCCCTGGTGGGTGACGACCGTTGGTCGTCACGCTGTCGCGAGCCGGTAGCGACGGCCGCTGGCCGTCATCCCCCGCGCTCAATCCGCCAGGAACACCTGTCCATCACGCACCTGCAGCGGCACCGCACGCAGCCGATCACCCTTGCACGGTCCGGCTACGCATTCACCACTGTCCAGTGCAAACGAGGCGCCATGCGCGGCGCAGACCAGATGGCCTTCACGGCTTTTCAGGAACTGTCCCGGCGCCCAATCCAGCCGTCGGCCGGCGTGCGGGCAGATGTTGAGGAAGCCGCGCACGCTGTCACCGTCACGATGGATCACCAGCGATTCCGCGTCACCCTCGATCAGCACCTCAGTCTCGGCGAAGCCGCCGTCGGCAACGGTTTCGAGGGCGATCAACGGCTGGTCGGTCATTTCTGACTCTGCTTTAGAAAGAACTCCGATTGTCGCACGCCTGTGTTTGTGGCTGGATGTCACATGAACGCAAGTCCTTGATCTGCAATGAACAGCCCTGCGGATTAACGATTTTTTCACTCAGTGGAAGAGTCCCGCCGCGATACTGGTTGCTCGCTGATTTCAGCCTGGTGAGTTACCGATGATCAACCGCACCTTCCAGTTCGGCCAGTTCCGCACCCTGTTTGCGCCGCGCAAGCCGCGTCATCCGTTGGTGCGCGTAGCGGTGGGTCTGCTCGGCGTCGCCATCCTGGGCGTGATGGTGTTCGTTGGTGTGTTCGTGGGTGCGGCGATGATCATGGCCGGCCTGGCCTGGAAGCTGCTGGCACAGCGCAAGACGCCCGCACGGGCGGTTGACGCCAACGTGGTGGAAGGCGAGTACCGCGTTGTGCGCAAGCCGGCGTTGCCGACGCACTGATCCGTTGGGTGGTAGGTGGTAGGTGGTGGGTGACGACCGTTGGTCGTCACGGCTGATTACCGCTGCGCTCGCCGAGCATGGTGCGGCGCTACACTGCGACGACCTGATCGTTAGGACGTGCGCATGACCGATGTAATTCCTGCCCAGCCCATCCCCCGCATCCCGGTAGTGGGCGGCGGCACCTTTCCGGTGCACCGCATCTACTGCGTGGGCCGCAATTTCGCCGACCACGCCAAGGAAATGGGCGCGGCAGTGCCGGACGCAGCGGCACGCGGCAAGCCGATGTTCTTCAGCAAACCGGCCGATGCCATCGTGGTCGGCCACGACGATGTGATCCCCTACCCGCCTTCCACCACTGACCTGCACCACGAGGTGGAACTGGTGGTGGCCATCGGCGTGGATGCGCCCGAAGGCGTGCTGCCGGTCGAACAGGCGCTGTCGCTGGTGTACGGCTATGCCGTCGGCCTGGACCTGACCCGCCGCGACCTGCAGGCCGCAGCCAAGCAGAAGGGCCATCCGTGGGATACCGCGAAGGGCTTCGATGCCTCCGCACCGATCAGCGAGATCGTGCACGCCGGTGAAGTGGGTGACCTGGCCGCACTCAACCTGTCGTTGGAAATCAATGGCGAAGTGCGCCAGCAATCGCTGCTGGACCAGATGATCTGGACCGTGCCGGAGATCCTGCACGAGCTGTCCCAGCTGTGGCAACTGCGCGCCGGCGATCTGGTGTTCATGGGCACCCCGGCCGGTGTGGCCGCTTTGCAGCCGGGCGACCTTTTCAGTGCACGCCTGGAGAACGTCGGCGAGCGCCACGGCGTCATCGCGGGCTGACGTCGGCTGCGTTAGCCTTCAACGCGAACACCCCACTTTTTTCAGGAGATCTCAATGGGATTCATCACTGAGTTCAAGGACTTCGCCACGCGTGGCAACGTCATCGACCTGGCCGTCGGTGTGGTCATCGGCGCGGCCTTCGGCAAGATCGTCACCGCGCTGGTGGAGAAAATCATCATGCCGCCGCTGGGGTGGGTGATCGGCCAGGTGGATTTTTCCGACCTGGTCTGGACACTGGCGCCGGCACGCATCGCCGCCGATGGCGCGGAGATCCCGGCCGTGGTGATCGGCTACGGTGATTTCATCAATACCCTCATCCAGTTCGTGATCGTGGCCTTCGCGATCTTCCTTGTGATCAAGGGCATCAATCGCCTGTCGAAGAAGAAAGAATCCGCGCCCAAGGGCCCGAGCGAAGAAGTGCTGCTGCTGCGCGAAATCCGCGACAAGCTGTCCGGCCCGCAGGCCTGATCGGCTACCGGGTGCGACACGGGGTCAGGTTCCTTTGCGCGACAGAGGAACCTGCCCCGTTCTGCAGGTCCCCTTTGCGCCATCTGTCCGGTTCTGCTCATTTCCGATGGACATGACCTAGGGCCCATGCACCCGGCAACGACGCTGCTAAGCTCAGACGCTTATGCCCCCTGCCGGAGTCCTCTCCATGCGCCGCCGCGTTCTCGCCATCGCCTCTTCCCTTGCCCTGCTGGCCTCACCGGCGTTCGCTGCGCCACGCATCACCACCCTGCCCCCGGCGTCGCTGGACGCCGCAGCCCAGCTGCGCGAACAGGCCTTGGCCGACGACACCGGCTGGAAGGTAGTGGAATCGCTCACGACGGAAATCGGTCCCCGCATCGCGGGCAGTGAGGCCGATGCCCGTGCCGTGGCCTGGGCCGAAGCACGCTTCAAGGCACTGGGTTTCGACAAGGTCTGGAAGGAACCGGTGACCTTCCCCAAGTGGGAACGCCGTAGCGAACACGCCGCCGTGGTGGGCGCGCATGCGCAGCCGCTGGCGATCACCGCACTGGGCGGCAGCCCCGGCGGAAAGGTGCAGGCCGAAGTGGTGCGCTTTGCCGACCTGGCCGCGCTGCAGGCCGCACCGGCCGGTTCGTTGCAGGGCAAGATCGCCTTTGTCGATTACCAGATGCTGCCGTTCCGCGATGGCCGCGACTACGGCCGCGGCGGCGCGATCCGCAGCAAGGGACCCTCCGAGGCCATCCGCAAGGGCGCCGTTGGCTTCCTGATGCGATCGGCCGGCACCGATTCCCACCGCGTCCCGCATACCGGCATCACCCGCTATGACGATGGGCTGACTCCGGTGCCGTCGGCCGCCTTGTCCGTGCCCGATGCCGACCAGCTGGCGCGCCTGGTCGCGCGCGGCACCACCACCGTGAGCCTGGCGCTGGATTGCGGGTGGGATGGCACGGCGACGTCCTACAACGTGATCGGCGAGATCACCGGGCGCACGTTGCCCAAGGAAGTCGTGGTGATCGGCGGCCACCTGGATTCCTGGGATCTGGGCACCGGCGCCATCGACGATGCGGCCGGCGTGGGCATCACCATGGCGGCGGGGCACCTGATCGGGCAGTTGAAGCAGGCACCCAAGCGCAGCATCCGGGTGGTCGCCTTCGCCAACGAGGAACAGGGTCTGTACGGCGGCAAGGCCTATGCCGAAGCGCACGCCAAAGACATCGTGCTGCACCAGTTGGCGGCCGAAAGCGACTTCGGCGCCGGCCGTATCTACGCCTTCAATACCGGATCGCCGAACCCGGAAGGATCGCGTGAGGCGACCCGCCAGATCGCCGAGGTACTCAAGCCGTTGGGCATCGAGTACGTGCCCGACAAAGGCGGCCCGGGCCCGGACATCGGCCCGCTCGCTGCCAAGGGTGGCGCGTGGGCATGGCTGGCGCAGGATGGGACGGATTACTTCAACCTGCATCACACCGCAGACGACACGCTGGACAAGATCGACCCAAAGGCGCTGGCGCAGAACGTGGCTGCCTATACCGTGTTCGCCTACCTGGCCGCCGATGCCGATGGCAGCTTCGGCAGCGAGGCCAAGGCGACCGTGCCCCCGGGCGAATAAACGACCCGGACCACGGACCACTGCGCCCGGGCCGAACCCCGGGCGCACGATGCCTAGCGCATGCCTGCGGCAATGCGCTGCCACAAGCCGGCCCCCTTGATGCCCAACCGATCAGGATCGAATACCGGGTCGATGCCCGCCTTGCGGCTGTTTTCATAGTCGCGCAGTGCAGCCAGTGCCGGCTTGTGCAGCAGCAGGATGGCGATGATGTTGAGCCAGCTCATCATGCCCACGCCGATGTCGCCCAGAGTCCAGGCAAGCGTTGCGCTGTTGATGGCCGAGTAAGCGGCCAGCGCCAGGAACAGCGCGCGGAAGGCGTTGACGACCCACCCCGATGGTTTGTCGCGGCACAGGTAACTGATGTTGGTATCGCCCATGTAGTACAGCGCCAGGATCGTGGTGAAGGCGAAGGGCAGGATCGCCAGCGCCACGAACGACTTGCCGAATCCCGGCAACGCCGATTCCACCGCGTGCTGCACGAAGCGCGGCCCCGCTTCCATGCCCGGCAGGTTGTCCAGCAGCATCCGGGCCTGGTCGGGTACGCCGTTCACCGCCGGATCGTAGACGTTGTACATGCCGGTGGACAGGATCAGGAACGCCGTGGCGCTGCACACCACCATGGTGTCGATGTAGACCGAGAATGCCTGCACCAGGCCCTGCTTGACCGGATGGGAGACCTCGGCCGCTGCCGCCGGGTGGGCGCCACTGCCCATGCCGGCTTCATTGGACAGCACGCCACGGCGCACGCCCCACTGGATCGCCACGCCGATCATCGCGCCGAAGGTGGCATCCACGCCAAAGGCACTGCGCATGATCAGCGAAAGTACTTCCGGAACACGCTCGTAGCTGAGCAGCATCACCATCAGCGCCACCAGCAGGTAGGCGGTGGCCATCAGCGGCACGATCCACTGGGTGACCGCGGCGATGCGGCGCACCCCACCGAAGATGATCAGTGCCAGCAGCAGTACCACGGCCCCTGCGCTGGCCTGCACGGGGAGGCCCCAGGCTTCCTGCAATGCACTGCTGATCGCATTGGACTGGGTGCCGGCCAGCATCGCCGAGGCGGCGACCGTGCACAGCGCGAAGATCACCGCGTACCAACGCTGCCCCAGGCCCTTTTCCATGTAGTACGCCGGGCCGCCGCGATACTGGCCGCGTGCGTCGCGTTGCTTGTAGATCTGGGCGAGCGTGGATTCGACGAACGCGCTGGATGCGCCGAAGAATGCCACCACCCACATCCAGAAAATGGCGCCGGGCCCGCCAAAGGCGATGGCCATCGCGACACCAGCGATGTTGCCCACTCCGACCCGGCTGGACAGCGAGATGTTCAGCGCCTGGAACGGGGACAGGCCTGATTCCGACGCGCGGTGCTTGAACATCAGCCGCAGCATTTCCGGCAACGCACGCAGCTGGATGAAGCGCGTGCGAATACTGAAGTACAGGCCACCCAGCAGGCACAGCGCGACCAGGTACGGACTCCAGACGATAGCGACGACAGCGCCAACGATCGACTCAATGTTCACGACTCAACTCCATGAGGCAGAGGGGGTGGTGTCCACACTGCCCAGCGCAGGAAGCGCCAACAATCAGGAAAGCTGTGAAATTCGCGCTGAAGGAGGGACGCCCCCGTGGTGGGCATTGGCGCGGTCGAAGCGGCCTGGATCCATCCTTGGCCGCAGAGCGGCAGCGACGTGGCCTGCGTGCAGGTGCTGCTGACGCCGCGGCCAACGAAGGCTGACACGGGCAGGCGAAAAAGAGCCCGGCCGTGAAGTCGGCCGGGCTGCCGCAGCGACCCATCCCACGCGACGGGCGGCATCCAGCGGATGCACCGGCCAACAACACCGCATCGGAGAGGCAATGCGATGCCGCGCCTACAGCGTGCTATCCGCTTCGGCTGCCGGCCATGGGATGAAAGACAAGCGCGGGGTCAGGCAATACGGGAACGCGCCCACTGGGCCAGCAGCACGGCCGTTGCCGACGCCACATTGAGGCTTTCCACCGCCCCGCTGCCGGGAATCGAGACCTGCAGGTCACACGCCGCGGCCAGGGCCCGGTCCATGCCTTCGGCTTCGGCACCCATCACGTAGACCAGTCGCTGCGGCAGGTCGGCAGCGAACACGTTGCTGCCCCCTTCGACCAGGGTAGCTGCGAGGCTGAAGCCGGCCTGGCGCAGCTGCGCCATCGCCTCGGCGGTGGCCGGCAGCTGCACCAGCGGCACCGCTTCGGCACCGCCTTCAGCCACGCGTGCGGCAGCGCCGGAAATGCCCAGCGTGCTGCCTTCAGCCAGCAGCAGCCCACCGACGCCGAAATGCGCTGCCGAGCGCAGGATCGCGCCCAGGTTGTGCGGGTTGCCCACGCCGTCCAGCCACAGCGCCAGCACCGGGCCTTCGGGCAACTGCTGCAGCCACTGCGACAGCTCAAGCACCGGTGCGCGCTGCACATCGGCCACCACGCCTTCGTGGTGGGTGGTGCCGGACAGCTTGTTCAGGTCCCCGTCTTCCACCACGCGATAGCCGATCCGGTTGGCCACGCACCACTTCAGCAGCGGCTGCATGCGCGGGATCAGGCCTTCCAGCAGGTAGATCTTGCGGACCGCCTGCGGGCGCTGGTTGAAGGCGGCCAGCACGGCATTGACGCCGAACAGGCGCAGTTCGTCGCCATTGCCGCGCGCTGCCGGCGTCGCCGGCGCATCAGCGCGCGGCAGCGGGGTGGCGCGCGGCGGACGCGCGGACGGACGACGGTTGTTCCAGGGGTTGTTCACTTACGCTGCTTCCTGTTTCTTCTGCCAGAAATCGGCATTCTTGATGCCCAGTGCGACAGGGTCGAAGGTCGGGTCAAGGCCCAGCTTCTTCTGCCGCTCATAATCACGCAGGGCAATCATCGCAGGCTTCTGCACGATGAGGATCGCCACGATGTTCAGCCAGGCCATCAGGCCGACGCCGATATCGCCCAGCGCCCAGGCCAGCTGTGCGTTGTGCACGGCACCGAAGACCACCATGCCGATGATGCCCAGCCGCAGCACCAGCACCGTCAGCGGACGCTTGGCGTTGCTGTTGAGGTAGGTCAGGTTGGTTTCGGCCATGTAGTAATAGGCCATGATCGTGGTGAAGGCGAAGAAGAAGATCGCCACCGCCACGAACGCCGCACCAAAACCGGGGATGACGCTTTCCACGGCGGCCTGCGCGTAGCCGGCGCCTTCGGCGATGCCGGCAAGCCCCTGGAAGATGGGCGCCGCACCGGCTTCCGGCGAGTACACGTTGTAGGTACCGGCCGCCAGGATCAGGAAGGCGGTGGACGTGCATACCATCATGGTGTCGAAGTAGACCGCGAAGGCCTGCACGTAGCCCTGCTTGGCCGGATGGGAAACCTCCGAGGCGGCTGCGGCGTGCGGTGCCGTGCCCTGGCCCGCTTCATTGGCGTAGATGCCGCGCTTGACGCCCCACTCCACCGCCAGGCCCATCATCGCGCCGAACGCGGCATGGGTTCCGAACGCGCTGTCGAAGATGATGCCGAACATTTCCGGCACGCGCTCGGCATTGAGCACCATGATGGTGATGGCCATCAGGATGAAACCGGCGGCCATGAACGGCACCACGATTTCCGCAAAGCTGGCGATGCGCTTGACGCCGCCGAAGATGACCACGCCCAGCAGCAGCGCGACCGCCACGCCGATGCCGAGTTTCATTGCCTGCACCTGCTCCATGCCGAACACCTGGCCGTCCAGCGGGCCGCACAGGGCGCCACCGCGGCAGGCGTTGACGATGCTGTCGGCGATGGCATTGGCCTGCACGCCGGGCATCAGGAAGCCGGCGGCGACGATCGTGGCCAGCGCGAAGGCCATCGCATACCACTTCAGGCCCATGGCCTTTTCGATGTAGTAGGCCGGGCCGCCACGGTAGCGTCCTTCGGCGTCCTTGGTCTTGTAGATCTGCGCCAGCGTGCATTCGATGTAGGACGTGGAGGCGCCCAGGAAGCCCATCACCCACATCCAGAAGATGGCGCCGGGGCCACCGAAGGCGATGGCGGTGGCGACGCCGGCGATGTTGCCGATGCCCATGCGGCCGGCCATCGACATGGCCAGCGCCTGGAACGAGGACACGCCGGCATCGGACTTCTCGCCGGACACGGTAAGCCGGCACATTTCGAAGAACCCGCGGATCTGCATGAAACGGGTCCGGGCACTGAAATACAGGCCGGCGGCAAGGCACATGAAGATCAGCGCCTTGCTCCAGATGATGCTGTTGATGAAATGTACGGCTGCTTCCACGCGCTCTCTCCAGTCGGCGGAACAAGGGACGTCCCGTCGGCTGAAGGGAACCGGGTTGATTCTAGCTGGCGAATGGAACTCTTGGTGGGTGACGGCCGTTGGTCGTGGTGGGTGACGGCCGTTGGTCGTGGTGGGTGACGACCGGTCGTGGTGGGTGACGACCGTTGGTCGTCACGCCCCTGGTCCATCAGAAGCTGTGACGACCAACGGTCGTCACCCACCGGAGCCCGGGGCGTCACCCACCGCAGCCGCCGGTCAGGCGTGGCCGCCCACCGATGGGGTGTCCTTCTCCTGCTTTTCCAGCTCGCGCGCCACCGCTTCAGGCGAACGCGTGAATGGCGCCAGGCGGGCGTAGAACGCCGGCACCACGAACAGCGACAGGAAGGTGGACAAGGTCACACCGAAGATGATCACCACGCCGATGGTGCCACGGCTGGCCGAACCCGGCCCGCCGGCGACCACCAGCGGGATCGCACCGACCACCGTGGCGATGGAAGTCATCAGGATCGGGCGCAGGCGTACGCGCGCCGATTCGATGATCGCCTCGCGTACCGTGCGTCCCTCATCGCGCAGCTGGTTGGCGAACTCCACGATCAGGATCCCGTTCTTCGCTGCCAGGCCCACCAGCATCACGATGCCGATCTGGCTGAACAGGTTCACCGTGCCACCGCTCACCCACAACCCCACCAGCGCACCCAGCACGCCCAGCGGCACGGTGAGCATGATGGTCAGCGGATGGATGAAGCTTTCAAACTGCGCGGCCAGCACCAGATAGACCACCAGCAGGGCCATCGCGAAGGTCAGTAATACCGCCCCACCTGAACTCAGGTACTCGCGCGATTCGCCCTTCCAGCTGATCTGCGCATGCTGCGGCAGCTCCTCACGGGTGACCCCCTGGGCCCAGGCGATGGCTTCGCCGAGCGGATAACCGGGCGCAAGGCCGGCACTGATGGTGATCGAGCGCAGGCGGTTGAACCGGTTCAGCGAACCGGCTTCAGCGACTTCGCTCAGCGTGACCAGGTTGGACAGCGGGACCAGCTCACCGGAGCTGGAGCGCACCCGGATGGCGGCCAGGTCGGCCGGTGTGGCGCGGCCGTCGCGGCCGGCCTGCACCAGCACGTCGTACTCTTCGCCGTTGTCGACGAAGGTGGTGACCCGGCGCGATCCCATCATGGTTTCCAGCGCCGAACCGATCGCCGTCACCGGTACGCCCAGGTCGGCCGCACGCTGGCGGTCGATGTTCACCCGCATCTGCGGGCGGGTTTCCTTGTAATCCGAATCCACGCCGACCAGGCCGGGGTTGTCGGCCATGCGCAGCAGGATCCGGTCGCGCCACTGGGCGATCTCTGCATATTCCGGCCCGCCCAGCACGATCTGGAACGGCTGGCCGCCGCTGCGCACCAGGCCACCGCCGACCTGCGTGCGCACGCGCACGCCGCGCACGGCATCGAGGTCCTTCTGCAGTGCATCGGCCACTTCCGGGGTGGAGGTGGAGCGCTCGCGCCATGGCTGCAGGAACACGCTGATGCGGCCGGTGTGCATTTCCTCGCTGGACCCCCAGCCGCCCGGCACGCGTGGGTTGGCGCGCACGATCGGGCGGTCTTCGCCCACATGCTTGGCAACGATCGCCTCCACTTCCTGGACCTGGCCGACCGTGTAATCAAAACCCGCGCCTTCGGGGCCGTCGATCATGATCTGGAACGAGCCGCGGTCTTCGGCGGGCGCCAATTCGGACGGCAGGTGCTTGATCAGCAACCAGCTGGCAAACAGCGTGGCCGCCATCACCAGCAGGTAGATCCAGGTGCGGTCCACGTGGCGGTCCAGCACGCGGCCGTAGCCGCCGGCGAGTTTTTCCAGGTTGCGGTTGATCACCCCGTACAGGCCACGCGGGGCCTGGCCGGTGTGCGGCTTGAGCAGCTTGGAGGCCATCATCGGGGTCAGCGTCAGCGCCACGAACGCGGACAACGCCACGGCGGCCGCCAGCGCCACTGCCAGTTCGCGGAACAATCGCCCGGTGTTGCCTTCCAGGAAGCCGACCGGCAGGAATACCGCCACCAGCACGGCGGTGGTGGCGATCACCGCGAAGGCCACCTGCGCGGTGCCGCGCTTGGATGCCACCAGCGGCGGTTCGCCCAGGTCGATGCGGCGCTGCACGTTTTCCACCACCACGATCGCATCGTCCACCACCAGCCCGATGCACAGCACCAGTGCCAGCAGAGTCAGCAGGTTGATCGAGAAATCGAAGGCGTACAGCGCGATGAAGGCAGCCACCAGGCACACCGGCACGGTGACCGCCGGGATCAGCGCGGCGCGGAAACTGCCCAGGAACAGCCAGATCACCACCAGCACCAGCAGCATCGCTTCCACCAGCGTGGCGTAGACGCGGTCCACCGCCGCTTCGATGAAGGTGGTGTTGTCGAATGTCACCGCGATCTGCGTGCCCTGCGGCAGGGTTTCGGCGATGCGGTCGGCCTGCGCACGGGCCAGCCGGGTCACGTCCAGTGCGTTGGCGGTGGAGGTTTTGACGATGCCCAGGCCCACGCCGGGTTCGCCGTTGCTGCGGTAATAGGCACGGCGTTCGGCAGAAGCCAGCTCGATCTTGGCCACATCGCCCATGCGAACTACGTAGCCATCGCTGCCCTTGCCCAGCGGGATGGTCGCGAAGTCTTCCGGCTTCACGTAGTTGCGCTCCACACGCAGGGTGAAATCGCGGTCGGCCGACTCGATGCGGCCGGCCGGCAGTTCCACGTTTTCGTTGCGCAGCGCGGTCTCCACATCGCCGGTGGTCAGCCCACGCGCGGCCAGTTGGTCGCGGTCCAGCCAGATCCGCATTGCATAGCGCTGGCGACCGCCGATGCGCACCTGCGATACACCGTCCAGGCTGGCAAAGCGGTCCACGACGTAGCGTTCGGCGTAATCGCTGAGGGCCAGCGTGTCCATGTTGGACGAGGACAGGTTGAACCAGATGATGGCTTCGTCATCGCTGTTGGCCTTCTCGATCTCCGGCGCGCGCGCCTCGTCGGGCATGCGATCAGCCACGCCGCTGACCGCGTCGCGCACATCGTTGGCAGCCGCTTCGATATCGCGGTTGCTGGTGAACTCCAGGCTGATCTGCGCGCGGCCGTTGGTGCTGCGCGCGTTGATCATGTCGATGCCTTCGATGCCCGACAGGGAATCTTCCAGCACCTGGGTGACCCGGCTTTCGATCACCGCCGCCGATGCACCGGGATAGTCCACCGATACCGACACCACCGGTGGATCGATGGCCGGCAGTTCGCGCAGCGTCAGCCGGGTGAACGACATGATGCCGAGCACGATCAGCAGCAGGCTCATCACCACGGCGAAGACCGGCCGCTGGATGGAGATGTTGGAGAGTTTCATCCGCCGTTACCGGCCGGTGCGACGGGCGCGTCCGAGGCCGGCGCTGCCGGCGGTGGCGGCAGTTTTTCCGGCTCCGGTGCATCCACCGGCGGTACCGGCCGCGCATCGACCTTCAGGCCGGGACGCAGCTTGCCGGTGCCGTCCACGATGATGCGCTCGCCGGCCTTGATGCCCTGCTTGAGTTCCACCACGCCGGCGCGCCGCGATCCGATCACCACGTCGGCGCGCTCCACCGTGCTGTCTGCCTTCAGCCGGTAGACATAAGAGTCCCTGCCCACCTGCACCACGGCGATCTCCGGCACCACCAGCGCCTGCCGTTCCGGGCGGTAGATACGCACGTCCAGCAGCATGCCCGGACGCAGTGCGTGGTCGCCGTTGGCGAAGTCGGCACGCACGGTGACCGCTCGGGTGGACGGGTCGACGCGGGCATCGATGGTGGTTACTTCGCCTTCGAACGTACGCCCCGGCCAGGCCACGCTGGTGGCTTCGACCTTGTTGCCGTTGGCCAGCGAGGACAGTTCCGCCTCCGGCACCTGGAAGTCCACGTGCATGCGCTGGATGTCGTCCAGCGTGGCGATCGCCGTGGTCGGGGTCACCAGCGAGCCCGGGCTCACCTGGCGGATGCCCAGCACACCGGCGAACGGTGCCCGCACGCTGCGGTCGCCGATGTCGGCCTGCATCTCCGCCACCCGCGCTTCGGCGGTATCGCGGATCGCCTTCTGGGTGTCCAGGGTGGAACTGGCCACCAGTTGCTGCTGGGCCAGTTCGCGCTGGCGCCTGTACAGCTGGTCGGCTTCGGCGAAGGTGGCCTGGGCCTGGGTCAGGGCCGCCTGCTGGGCCAGGCCGCGCAGGGTGACCAGCGGGGTGCCGGCAGCCACCTGCTGGCCACTTTCGAAGTGCACCTGCTCGATGATCTCGCTGACCTTGGCGGTGATGGTCACCGATTCACGTGCCTTGGCCGTGCCCAGTGCCTGCAACGTATCGCTCCACGCGGCCGATTCCACGACCTGCGCGGTGACCGGCACATCGGCGCCCTGGCGGCGCGCCGCCTGCGGTTCGCCCTTGCAGCCGGCCAGCAACACCAGGGCCAGGCCAACGGCCGTGCCCATTGCGATACGTCCCACCATGAATAGTCCCGTCCTCTGCATGACCGGCGAGTGTAGGGGGCGCCATGCGAAGACCGTATGTGCCAAGCGTTTACCGCAGCCCACGCAGCCGGCGATAGCGACCGGAACCCTTTCCGTGCAAGGGCTTGCGCCAGGGTGTCATCGTGTATCGGGATGTGTCGGGATCGACGGTCGCGACAGAGCGCGGCAGCGCCGACCGGGCAGGCGGATCCACACGGATCGGCCGGAGCACTGGAGCCGGCCGGACGGTGGTCCGCCGGTCACGGCCAGCCGCACACAGGCCGTGGCAGGCGTCGCCGCTGCCCCTGCCCTCACGGCGCCGGCTCGGGCAGGCTGGGCGTGATGATCCGAGCAAGAACAAAACATGCCAATCTTCAATCGCAGGCAGTTCCTCGCTGGCGCAGCCGCATCGGGGGGCCCTGGCCAGCGCTGCGGGAGTGGTGCCCAAGGTCGCCTGGGGGCAGGCAGCAGCAGCGGCCGCGCCATCGCAAGCTCGACCCGCCTGGAGCCTTTCGGCTACTGAAGCGGCGTCTTTGCTTCGCAACGGTTCCCTCAGCGCCGCCGAGCTGACCCGCAGTTGCCTGGGCCGCATCGCGGCAATCAATTCCATCGTCAACGCAGTGAACTTCGTTGACGAAGCCGGCGCGATCCGGGCTGCCGAGGAAACCGACGCCGCACGGGCGCGCGGTGAGCGGTGTGGGCCACTGCATGGTATTCCGGTACTCATCAAAGACAATACCGACGTCGGCGGGCAACCGATGACCAATGGCATCGTGGCCTGGAAAGAAAACATCGCCCATCGGGATGCGCCCCAGGTCACGCGGCTGCGCGCGGCAGGAGCCCTCGTGCTTGGCCGCAGCAATACGCCGTGTTTTTCGTTCAGCTGGGACGCGCGCAACGATCTGCACGGCATCACCTGGAACCCATGGAGCCGTTCGCATACCCCCGGCGGCAGCAGCGGCGGGGCTGCCTGCGCGGTGGCCACCGGCATGGTGCCGCTGGCACAGGGCAACGATATCGGCGGGTCCATCCGCCATCCGGCGTACTGCTGCGGCGTGGTCGGCCTGCGTCCCACGCCGGGACGCGTCCCAGGTCTGTTCAGTCCTGCAAAGGGCGATGAAGCGCTGGGCCTGCAGCTGATGCTGGTCGATGGGCCCATCGCACGCCGGGTCGCCGATATCCGACTGATGCTGGAGGCCATGACTTCATTCGACGCCCGTGTCGCCGGATCCCTGCCGCTGCCGTTCCCCGCCTCGCCCCTGCCGCCCGGGACCCGCATCGCCGTGCTGCGTGAAGATGGCATCAAGCCGCGTACTCCGACGGTTGCCGCCGCACTGGAACGCGCCGCTGCGGCCCTGCAGCGGGCGGGCTTCATTGTAGAAGAAATCAGACTGCCGGAACTGGCCGAGGCGTGGCGCCTGTGGTGGCTGCTGATCATGGAAGAGACCCGCGCACTGCTGCCAAGCATCGCACGCGACGGGGACGCACCCATAAAGGCATGGATCGGCTACAACTACGAGGTCGCCGCCGAGATGTGGGGTCGCCAGCCGTCGTTGACCGACTACATCAACGGCTACGCGCAACGTGCCACGCTGATCGCCAGCCTGCAGCAGAAGCTGCAGGCGTATCCGGTGATTCTGATGCCTGTTGCCAGCGAAGAGCCCTTCCTGCACGGTCAACATTATGCGGACCTCGACGCCGCCCGATCCGCCATCAGTTCGGGCTGGCCGCTGATGGCCATTCCAGTACTGGGGTTTCCGGCGCTGGCGGTGCCGACCGGTTGCGTGGCCGGACTTCCCACCGGGGTGCAGTTGATGGGCAGGCGGTTCGGCGAACACGATCTGCTGCAGGTCGGCGCGGCCCTGGAAGCCGCGATGCCGGTACTGACCCCGATGGATCCGGTCAGGACGTAATGGTCTGGGTCAACGATTCCCACGTAGGCGGCAGCGGCCAGTTCGCGGCCTGGTTGCCATCCAGTACCCGGCGCAGATCGCGCGGGTCGATCTGCGGGGCGAGCACGTGCACCAGTTCCAGCGCGTAGTCGCGCAGCACGCGGTCACGCGGCAGCACCGCCCAGGCGATGCATTCGGCGATCGGCGCCGGCGCCACCCAGGCACGCAGGTCGTGGTCGGCGGCACTGACCGCCATTTCAGCCAGCAGGCCCACGCCCACCCCGCTGCGCACGTACGTCTTGATCAGGTCGGCATCCAGCGCGGTCAGCGCGATGTCCGGCTCCAGACCGGATCCGGCGAAGGCCCGCTGCAGCGAAGACGCCGCACGCGTGGACGATTCGTAGCTGATCAGCGGATGGGCGGCCAACGCGGCCAGGTCCGGGGCGCGGCCGGCGCGGTCCAGCGGGTGGCCCTTGGGCACCAGCACCAGACGGCGCCAGCGGTACAGCGGGACCGCTATCCCGGCACTCGGTTCGCCACCGGCGGTACTGATGATGGCGATGTCCGCATCGCCCTGGCTGAGCAGGTCCAGCGCGTCGCTTTCAGCGGCCTGCTGCAGGTGCACGCTCACCTGCGGATAGGCCTGCTTGATCCGTGCCACCGCCGGCGGCAGCACGAACCGTGCCTGCGTGTGGGTCGTGGTCAGCACCAGCTGGCCCTGGCTCTCGCGCCGCTGGTTGGCGGCGTAAGTGCGGATGTTGTTGGCTTCGGCGAGCACCGCGCGGGAGCGGCTGATCACTTCCACCCCGGCCGGAGTGACCGATTCCAGGCTGCGGCCGCGCCGCACGAACAGCAGGAAGCCCAGTTCATCCTCCAGCTGTTTGAGCTGCTTGGACAGTCCGGGTTGGGTGGCATGCACGCGCGAGGCGGCGAGCGTGATGTTCAGCTCGGCGTCGGCGATGGCGACCAGATAGCGGAGCTGGGTCAGCGTCATGGCAGGCGGCTCGGTAGGGAAAACCACTGTAGGTCAATTGCCCTCACCAACATATAACCAAACGTTGTTTATGAAAGGTATCTGGTCATTTCCTGCTGTCATATGGCAGCGCTACGGTCAGCCGGCCAAGGCGGTCACCAGCAGCGGCCGCCTTCCCTCTTGCCGCCGCGTCTGGCGCGGCCCCTCCCGGAGTGCCCTCATGGCCCTGTACGAGTCCATCCTCGATACCATCGGCAACACCCCCATCGTCAAGCTGCACCGGCTGGCACCGGCGCACGTCACCCTGTACGCCAAGGTCGAAGCGTTCAATCCGGGCGGGTCGGTCAAGGACCGGCTGGCGCTGGCTATCGTGCTGGATGCCGAGCAGCGCGGCCTGCTCAAGCCGGGCGATACGATCATCGAGGCCACCTCCGGCAACACCGGCGTGGCGCTGGCGATGGTGGCCGCCGCCCGCGGCTACAAGTTCGTCGCCACCATGGTGGAAACGTTCTCCATCGAGCGTCGCAAACTGATGCGCGCGTATGGTGCCAAGGTGATCCTGACCCCGGCCGCCGAGCGTGGCAGCGGCATGGTGCGCCGGGCCGCCGAGCTGGCCCAGGAACACGGTTGGTTCCTGGCCAGCCAGTTCGCCAACCCGGCCAACCCGGCCTATCACCGCAACACGACCGCGCCGGAGATCCTGCGTGACTTCGCCGGCCGGCGGCTGGACTATTTCGTCAGCGGCTGGGGCACCGGCGGCACCCTGACCGGCGTGGGTGAGGTACTGAAGGTAGCCCGGCCGGAGACCCGCATCATCGCCACCGAACCGGCCGGGGCGGCGCTGTTGAAGGGCGATGACTGGAAGCCGCACAAGATCCAGGGCTGGACGCCGGACTTCGTGCCGGACGTGCTCAACCGCAACGTGGTGGACGAACTGGTGACCGTGGAAGATGACCGCGCGATCAGCACCGCGCGCCGGCTGGCCGCCGAAGAAGGCCTGTTTGTCGGCATTTCCGCCGGTGCCACGCTCGCCAGCGCGCTGGATGTCGCCGAACGCGCTGAACCCGGCTCGGTGATCCTGGCGATGCTGCCGGACACCGGCGAGCGCTACTTCTCCACGCCACTGTTCGCCGATGTGAACGAAGGGTCCGACGACGACTGGCTGGCCGGCCTGCCGTAAGCGCTTCCTCGCCTGGCGGGCGGGCTGTTGTTTTCCTGTTCGCAGCGTGTGAGACGGTCATGACGCAGCCTGCATGTCGCCCCGGTTACGGTGGCACACGCAACGCGGGACGTTGCGCCGTTTCAACGACAGCCAGGAGAAGGAAGCATGAAGATCGAAGTTTGGCAGGGTGACATCACGACCCTGGCGGTGGATGCGATCGTCAATGCGGCCAACGAATCCCTGCTGGGTGGCGGCGGCGTGGACGGTGCCATCCACCGGGCAGCAGGTCCTGGATTGCTGCAGTCGTGCGAGCAGTTGCCGCAGCTGCGCCCCGGCGTGCGCTGCCCCACCGGCGAAGTGGTGGCCACCGACGCGCATGAACTGCCCGCGCGCTTCGTGCTGCACACGGTGGGCCCGGTCTGGCATGACGGCCAGCGCGATGAAAGCGCACTGCTGGCCAATTGCTATTGGAAATCGTTGCAGCTGGCCGAGAAACTCGGCGCGCGCTCGATCGCCTTCCCGGCGATCAGCTGTGGCGTCTACGGTTATCCGCTGTACCGTGCGGCCGAGATCGCGGCCACCGAGACGCTGGCGTGGCAGCGCAGCCATCGTGAGCCGCGGCGGATCATCCTGGTGGCCTATAACACCGCCACGTTCAAGGCCTACCAGCAGGCGCTTTCGTCCGCCGGGCAGACCCTGGAAGATGAGAGCGAGGCACCACGCAGCAGTGATCGCGCCATTGCGGCGCAGTCGTTGATGCCGGCTTTCTGAAGGTGGTGACGACCCGAGGGTCGTCACCGTTGAAGCGTTATCAGTTGGCGTCCACCTCACTCGGTGCCGCAACCGCTACGTCGCTGTCCGCCGATGCGGCATCACGCACCGAAAGCGATTCGCCGCTCCCCGCGCTCACCCGCACCTGCACCACGGCCTGGCTTTCTTCCAGGCTGGCGACCAGCAGCTGGTAACGACCCGCCGGCAGGTTCGCCTGCAGGCGTGCATTGGTGCCGTTGCCGCCGTCGTCGTCTTCCAGGTTGATGGTGCCGCCCGTCAACCGCAGGGTGGTATCGACCTGGTCGGACAGCGCATCGATGCGCACCGAGCCGGCCTGCGGCACGTTCAGCACGAAACGGCGCTCGCCGTCCTCGCGTGACAGCAGCGCCTGCACGTTGGCGCCGACAGCCAGCGTGGTGCCATCGGCGGCCACCACGTCCGCGGCCAGCGCGGTGTTCTTGACGTCCAGGCGGAACTGGCCACTGCCTTCGTCATCCAGCGCGCGCACGCCCAGCTTGTAGGTGCCGCTGTCCAGCATCAGGCTCAGGCGTGAGTTGGTGGAGCTGCCGCCGTCATCGTCTTCCTCTTCCACGTTGGCGCCCTTCAGGTCGAGCACGGTGTCGAACGCATTGGAGGTCAGGTTGATCTGATACAGGCCGGGCTTGTCGACCTGCAGGGTGTATTCCTGGCGCTGGCCGGCCAGCAGGTCGACGATCTGCCCACCATTGGCGAGCGGCTTGCCGTCATACGGCACCACCTCGGTGGCCTGCAGGCGATACGGACCGTAGGCATCGGCGTCGTCGCCATTGACGGCGATACGGTAACGGCCGGCGCCGTCGGCACGGAAAGTCACTTCCAGGCCGCTGTCTTCGGAGCGCTCGCCACGGGCCACCAGGGTGCCGTCGTCGCGGAACACCGATATCGCGCCGGACAGCGAACCGACCAGCTTCAGCGACACCGCCTGCTTGTCCTTCAGTTGCATCGAATAGAGCTGGTAGCGGCTGCCGTCGCTGAAGCTCAGCGGGCTGGACGTGGTGATCTCACCGGCCACCGCCTTGTCGAAGTCCAGCGAAGCGGCCTTGCCACCGTCGGCGGCGCCCGCCTTCTGGCCACAGCCGCTGATAGCCAGCGCCAGGGCGGCGGCCAATAGTGTCGTTGCAGTACGCATGGTGTTTCTCCTTGGCCCATCATTCAGAGGCCGCGAAGTGGCCATGCCCCGGGCAGGCGACACGATAGCCGAAAAAAAAAACGCCGGCACGTGGCCGGCGTTCTTTCATCGGCGGGACAGCCGAATCAGCCGTTCCACTTGCCCAGTGCAGCCTGGCCGTTTTCCTTGGCGCGCTCGTACACGGTCTTCTGCGCGGCGGCGTAGTTGCCCTTGGTGTCCTTGCCCCACAGCGCCAGTGCGGCCTGCTGCATGGCACGTCCGTAGGAGAACGTCAGCGGCCACGGCAGGTTGCCCATCTGGTTCATCGCGTTGAGGTGCTCGGTGGACTGCTCGTCGCTCTGGCCACCGGACAGGAACACCACGCCCGGCAGGATCGCCGGCACGGTGCTCTTCAGGCACATCACGGTCGATTCGGCCACTTCCTCGGCATCGGCCTGCTCTTCGCAGTCCTTGCCGGAGATGACCATCGAGGCCTTCAGGATGGTGCCTTCCAGCAGCACGTTCTGCTGGTACAGCGCGTCGAACAGCGAGCGCAGGGTGGCTTCGGTGACTTCGTAGCAGGTTTCGATGTCATGGTCGCCGTCCATGATCACTTCCGGCTCGACCATCGGCACCAGGCCGCATTCCTGGCACAGGGCGGCATAACGGGCCAGCGCATGCGCGTTGGACTCGATGCAGGTACCTGACGGGATGCTTTCACCGATGTTGATGACCGCACGCCACTTGGCGAAGCGCGCACCCAGCTTGTAGTACTCCTGCAGGCGCTCACGCAGGCCGTCCAGGCCTTCGGTGACCAGCTCGCCCGGGCAGCCGGCGAGCGGGTGGGCACCCTTGTCGACCTTGATGCCGGGGATCATGCCGTTGTCGGTCATGTACTTGGCGAACGGCACGCCGTCCTTGGTCGACTGACGGATGGTCTCGTCGAACAGGATCGCGCCGGAGATGTGCTCGTTGAGCTTCGGCGTGGTCAGCAGCAGTTCGCGGTAGGCGCGACGGTTTTCTTCGGTGTTCTCAACGCCGACGCTGGCAAAGCGCTTGGCGATGGTGCCGGTGGATTCGTCGATCGCGATGATGCCCTTGCCCGGGGCGACCATGGCCTGGGCGGTTTCAGCCAGCTGTTCGATGCTCATGTACTTCCTGTGGCGGGTGCGGGAAAAACCCGATTATAGCCCCCGCCTCCCGTGAACTGTCCGTCCACGGGATCTGGAATCGCTTTCATGCGGTGTAACCGTGACGGCGCTGCGAGTGCGCCGCGCCGTCCGGGCTTGCTTACAGCTCGCCCAGTCCGCTGGCGCTGCCGTTGGCACCCACTTCCAGCAGGCGCAGGGTGTTGGTGGCGCCATGGGTTTCCATGTGCTCGCCACTGGTGAAGACCACGCGGTCGCCGGCGGCCAGCAGCCCGGCTTCGGCCAGCAGGCGGATGCTGCCACGCGCGGCTTCACGCGGGGTCAGGCCACGGCTGTCGAAGTTGATCGGGAACACGTCGCGCATCAACGCCATCTGGCGGCGGGCGCCGTCGTGGCGGGTCACCGCGAAGACCGGCGCGGAGGCACGGAAACGCGACAGGTAGCGGGCGGTGCCGCCGGATTCGGTCATCGCCACGATCGCGCGCACGCCGACGTGCTGGGACAGGAACATGGTGGCCATGGCGATGGCCTGGTCGGCACGTTCCAGATTGCGCGGCGAGGCGCCGAAGTCGGTTTCGGTCTGGAACTGGCGCTCGGCGCCCAGGCAGATGCGCGCCATCGCTTCCACCGCCTTGACCGGGTAGGCGCCAGCGGCGGTTTCCGCCGACAGCATCACCGCATCGGTACCGTCGATGACCGAGTTGGCCACGTCCAGCACCTCGGCGCGGGTCGGGATCGGGCTTTCGACCATCGACTGCAGCATCTGCGTGGCGGTGATCACCACCTTGTTCTGCGCCAGCGAGGCCTTGATGATCTTCTTCTGCAGGCCCGGCAGCTCGGCATCGCCGATTTCCACGCCCAGGTCGCCGCGCGCCACCATCACCACATCGCTGGCGTCGACGATCTCTTCCAGGTTCTCGATGGCTTCGGTGCGCTCGATCTTGGACACCAGCGCGGCATAGCAGCCGTGCGATTCGGCGATCTCGCGGGCGTCATTCATGTCCTGCGCGTTGCGGCAGAACGACACGGCGATGAAGTCCACGCCGATCTTGGCAACGATGCCGATCAGCTCTTTGTCACGCTCGGTCAGCGCACCCAGCGACAGCCCACCGCCCTGCTTGTTCAGGCCCTTGCGGTCGGACAGCACGCCGTCGTTGAGCACGGTGTTGATGATGCGCTCGCCCTGCACTTCCACCACCTGCAGCTGCATCAGGCCGTCATCCAGCAACAGCACATCGCCCGGGCCGACGTCCTGCGGCAGGCCGAGGTAGCTCACGCCGACCTGGGTGGTGTCACCCGGCGGCACGTTGGTGGCGGCCACCAGGTCGAAACGGTCCCCGGCCTTGAGCTGGATCTTGCCGTCGGCGAAGCGCTCGATGCGGATCTTCGGGCCCGGCAGGTCGGCCAGGATGCCTACTTCCACGCCCACGCGGGCAGCGGCGGCACGCACGTCGGCGGCACGCTTGGCCTGGCCGGACGGATCACCATGGCTGAAGTTCAGGCGCACCACGTTGACGCCAGCGCGGAACAGCTCCTCGAGGATGCCAGGCGGATCGGTGGCCGGGCCGAGGGTGGCTAGGATCTTGGTGCGACGCTGACGCTCGAACATGGTTTAGGGGCTCCCGTTAAAGCAGGGAAATTAGCACATCCTTCACGACCCATGTATGCGGTTACACCCTTGCGGGGTCTGGTTCTGCGCGATGTCTGCAAGACAATACGGGGCAGCATGGATGACCGACGGCGCCACTGGTAGCGCCGAGCCATGCTCGGCGAGCGCGCAGCGCGGCCTGCTTCAGGACCCGCCATGCCGGGCACATCACGCCGAGCATGGCTCGGCGCTACCCCGCATACCCGGCATCAGCCGATCAGCGCCAGCAACTCCGCCGGCGAGGCCGCCAGCGCATCGGCGCCGGCCTCGCGCAGCTCTTCGGCACCGCCGAAACCCCACAGCACGCCGATGTTGCGCAGGCCGTGGTGGCGCGCGCCTTCGATGTCCATGCGGCGGTCACCGATCATCCAGCACTGGCCTGGTTGCAGCGACAGCCGGGACAGCGCTTCGGCCACCAGCTGCGGTTTGCTGCTGCGGCTGCCATCGGCGGTGGCCCCGATGACCTCGTCGAAACACGCACCGAACGGCAGGTGCTCGATGATCCGACGCGCGTGGGCTTCATTCTTCGCGGTGACCACGGCCAGGCGATGGCCGCGCGCGTGCAGCGCACGCACCACCTGTTCGATATCGTCGAACACCGCGTGCTCCTGCCAGCCTTCGGCCTCGAAGCGTTCGCAGTAGTACGCCACCGCCTGCTCCACCTTGGCCGCATCGTTGAACAGCGGACCGAAACTGGTGCGCAGCGAGGGACCGATCCAGCCGCGCAGCGCCTCCACCGGAGGCGCCGGATGCTGCATCCGCTCGAACGCGTGGGTGATGCAGCGGGTAATCCCGACCTGCGAATCGATCAGGGTGCCGTCCAGATCGAAGAACAGCGTGTCAGGCACCTCGACAGCGTCATGGCCGACGGCCGTCACCCACTGGTCCTGCTCCATTACGCGCCCCGCGCTTCGAGCGCCTCCACGGCCGGCAGCGGCTTGCCTTCCAGGAACTCCAGGAACGCACCACCACCGGTGGAGATGTAGCTGACCTCGCCGGCGATATCGAACTTGTCGACCGCCGCCAGCGTGTCGCCGCCACCGGCAATGGAGAACGCCTTGGAGCCGGCGATGGCACGCGCCAGCGCTTCGGTGCCCTTGCTGAAGGCCTCGAATTCGAACACGCCGACCGGGCCGTTCCAGACCACGGTGCCGGCCTGGTTGATCAGCCCGGCGTACTGCTGGGCGGTCTGCGGGCCGATATCCAGGATCAGGTCATCCTCTGCCACCGCATCAACCGCCTTCACCGTGGCTTCTGCATCGGGCAGGAACTGCTTGGCCACCACCACGTCGGTGGGCAGTGGAATGTCCGCACCGCGCGCCTTGGCATCGGCGACGATCTTCTTCGCCGTTTCCAGCAGGTCCGGTTCGTACAGCGACTTGCCGACCGGGTACCCGGCGGCGGCGATGAAGGTGTTGGCGATGCCCCCGCCGACGATCAGCTGGTCGACCTTGCCGACCAGGCTGGCCAGCAGTTCCAGCTTGGTGCTGACCTTGCTGCCGGCCACGATCGCCAGCAACGGCTTGGCCGGTTCCTTCAGGGCCTTGGCCAGCGCATCCAGTTCGGCCATCAGCAGCGGGCCACCGGCCGCCACCGGGGCGAAACGGATCACGCCGTGGGTCGATGCCTGGGCGCGGTGCGCGGTACCGAAGGCATCCATCACGAACACATCGCACAGCGCCGCGTACTGGCGGGCCAGCGCTTCATCGTCCTTGCCCTCGCCTACGTTCATGCGGCAGTTTTCCAGCAGCACGATCTGGCCCGGCTGCACGTCCACGCCGCCGACCCAGTCGCGCAGCAGCGGCACGTCACGGCCCAGCAGTTCGGACAGGCGGCGGGCAACGGGCTGCAGCGAATTTTCCTCGCTCCACTCGCCCTCTTTCGGACGCCCCAGGTGCGAAGTCACCATTACCGCCGCGCCCTGCTCCAACGCCTGCTTCAGCGTGGGCAGCGAGGCGGTGATGCGCTGTTCGGAGCTGATCTGGCCGTTCTCGATCGGCACGTTCAGGTCCTGCCGGATCAACACGCGCTTGCCGGAGAGGTCGAGGTCGGTCATGCGGACGATGGACATGGGCATTCCTGTTCTGGGGAAGAAACGCGCCGCGCGGCGCAGCCCACTATTGTCCCGGCTGCGCAGGCGCATCGCAAACCCCGCTGGGGTAGTGACGGCCCGGCGGATGACGACTGTGCGTTGCCGTGGTGGGTGCGCGTTGCCGTGGTGGGTCTCCGTCGCCGTGGTGGGTGTGCGTTGCCGTGGTGGGTGACGACCGTTGGTCGTCACGCTCTTCTCCAGCCAACTGCGTGACGACCAACGGTCGTCACCCATCAAAGAATCAGGACGACCAACGGTCGTCACCCACCAGAGCATCAGGCGGCCGTCACTGCCTGTCAGTGGCCGGCTTCTGCCGCAGTACGCTCAGCGCCAGCCATCCCACCACCAGCACGCCCAGCACCAGCAGCGACCACAGCAGCCAGCGCTTCCAGTCACGCGGCACCTGCAGCGCAGCATCGCCGGCCAGCGGCTCTGCCGGGCCTTCGAAACGTGCCAGCGTCGGCTGCCACGCCGGTCCATTGCGCTGCCGCAGATCCTCGATCAGCACCCCCACCGGCGCCTCCTGGCGCACCGCCGTCGCGCTGCCCACGGCCAGCGCATAAGGCGCCGCACCCTGGCTCAGGAACACCAGCACTTCGGGCTGGTAACCCACGCGCAGGGTGGGCACGGCGGGAGTCGTGGCCGGATCGGCCACCAGTTTCCAATAACGATCGCGGGTCACCCCGGACAACAATTGCGGCGCGGACTGCTGGCGACTGCCGCCGCCGGCCTCCAGTTGGTAGGCCACCCATGGCGCGGTACGGCGCTGCCAGTCGGCCGCCGGATCATCGCGACTGAAGGCCGTCCACTGCACCAGGCTGTTGTCGGGGGTGGCTACATCCAGGCGGCTCACCGGATAGCGGCCATCCAGAGTGAACTCGAAGCTGCCGCTGCCCTGCTCCACCGGCTGCAGCGCGACCCACTCCCACGGAATCGTCGCCGCGGCCGGCGGCAGTTCCGCCAGCACGCCACGCAGCACAGGCAGCTGCTGGCCCTGGTTGGGCAGCACGCGCAGGTAGCGCACGCTGCGGTCCACGCCGATCCGGCGCTGCAGCAGGCGTTTGCCAGCGCGCTGCAGGTCCACCAGCGGCACCTGCGCATCGATCTGCTGCCAGTTGCGCAGGTCATCGCTGGCATCGACCTGCACGGTGGCCTGCAGCGGTTGTGCCTGCGCTTCCCAGTCCAGCATCACGGCGGCAAGCGGTTGCTGCCCCAGCACGCTGGCATCGATCAACCAGCCCGCAGACTGCGCCGCCCCCGCCGATGCGCCAAGCCGTGCTTCAACCCGGCGCACGCGGCCGTCACTGTCGCGCTCGGTCAGCAGTTGCAGGTCGTTGCGGCTGCCTGCATCCAGCGGCGGCAGCACGAACCAGGGCAGTTCACGCTGCACCGGCGGTTGCGCCAGCGGCTGGTCCGGCGCCAGCAGGGCCGAGGGCAGCGCCTGCCCGGCGGCGTTGTAGACCTGCACGTCGGCCAGTTGCGGTGACCACGCACGGCGGTAGATCTGCGGCTCCAGGGTGATCCGGTAGGCACCGGACTGCGCGCTGGAAAGACTCAGCGGCCACTGCTCGACATACTGCTGCCGATGTTCCTGCGCGTGCGCGGCAGTGGGGACCACCAGCAGGGCCAACAACAGCCCCGTCCACGTCTTCATGCTTGGTTCTCCACGGTCTGCGGCTGGCGCGGCGGCGCCGGCGCGAAGTATCCCACCACGGTACACAACAGCCCGTAGGCGATGAACGAGGCGATGCCGAGCAGGTTGCCCAGATGCTGGCGGTCGACCAGGATCAGCTTGGCCAGTACCACCGCCATCAGCACCGCACCGACCGTCCACAACACACGCTGGCCGCGCCGCGAGCCCCATACCCAGGCGACCACGCCGAGCACGCTCCAGACCACGGTAAGGCTGGTCTGGGCCAGGCTGGAACCCAGCAGCGCCTCGTTCCAGCGCACTCCGCCCCAATGGTGGACGGCGTGCAGGGTCAGGCTGGTCACCGCGATGAAAGCAGCGATCGACAGCAGCGGCACGCGGACCCGCTCCAGCGCGGCAGGCGCCTGGCCGATGTAAAGCCAGCGCGCGGCCAGCAGCAGGATCGCCCACTGCACCAGTTCGGCAGGGTTGACCAGCGGCAGCCACGGCAGTGGATCGGAGTGGCCCGGCGTGCTGTGCAGGTACAGCCAGACACAGCCCAGCAGGCCGAACAGCACACTCTGCAGTACCGGGCGGGCGAGATCGAAGGCCGTGCCGAGCGGCAGGCTGATCCAGCGCCAGCGATGCAGCGTGGCCACCACCAGCGCGATCCACGGCAACAGCACCACCACCACCTGCCAACCGCCGGCCATGCCGAAGCGGCTGGCCACCTGCTGCAGTGCAAGCGACAGCACGCAGGGCCACAGCAGCCACCACAGGAACTGCGCGACCACGGCCACGCGGCCAGCACCCTGGCGCAGCGCATGCAGCGAACGCGTACCGAGCACGGCCATCAGCGCCCACGCCAGGCCACCATAGCCGGCCAACGGCTGCTCGTGCGTGCCCACCTGGGCGATCAGCAGCGGGAAAGCGAAGGCGAGCATGGCCAGCGTGGTCAGCCCCAGCACGCGTGCGGATTGGCGGCGATAGGCCTCGGCCGCCAGCCAACCGGTCACCGCGGCGATGATCAACAACGCATCGGGCTGGTGACGGTCGGGCACGAAACGGAAGCACTCGGCGACCAGCCCGGTCAGCCACCACATCAGGCCCCACAGGTAGTACACCAGCGCGATGCTGCCGCGGGCGTGCTGGCGGCAGCTCCATGCCGATGCGAAGCCGGCCAGCGCCAGCAGCAGCACGCCGATCGCAGTGGGATTGAGGAACATGCGCGCATCGCTGTCCCAGTGGTCGGCACCGGCGACGAAGGCGAATGCCGCCGCGATCTGCAGCAGCGCGCCACTGATCTGCGGCAGGCGGCGCTGCTGGCGCAGGCCCAGCCACACCAGGCCTGCGCCTTCCAGCGCGAACACCGCGCCGGTGACCCGTGCCGACAGCGCCAGCGGCACCGCCAGCGTGGCAAAGCCCACCGCCAGCACCGCGTGCGACTGGGCCAGCACGCGATAGGACGCACGCGTGATCAGCGCGCGGGCGAGCACTGCATATACCGCTGCCACGCCCACTGCGATGCCGGCCAGCAGCATCGGCTGCTCATGCAGCAGCGCGGCCTGCAACGAGAACGCCACCAGCGGCGTGCCGAATACCAGGCTGCCATCGACCAGGTCGCGTTTTTCCGCCGGCTGGCGCCGTGCGTACAGCAGCGGGATCAACAGGTAGAAGGCGAAGAAAAGGGCCAGGAACGGCTGGGTGGTGGGCAGGTCCTCCGGGCGGTACTGCAGCACGCCCCAGGCCGTTCCGATGCCGAAGGTGAACACGAAACCCAGCAGGTTCAGCGGGCGCCACGGACGGAACCAGGCAATGGCGAAGATGCCGGCGTTGAGCACCGCGTAGTAGCTGAAAAGCCCAACGTGGTTGCCACTGCCGGTGGAGAGCCACAGCGGCGCCATGAAGCCGGCCAGGATGCCCAGCACCGCCAACGTGCGTGATTCCTGCACCACGGCCAGCACGCACAGGCCGGCGACCAGCAGGATGCTGGCGATGAACGCCGGCGCAGGATCGACCAGTCCGTAGATCTTGAAGGCTGCGAAGGTGGTGAGCAGCAGCACACCGATGGCACCGCCCTGCAGCGCCAGCGCAAACAGGCGGCGCTGGCCGCGCTGCTTCCAGCCGAACACCAGCAGGCCGAGCGCGCCGAGCGTGATGCCAGCCAGGCGCAGCTCGATCGGCACGTCCAGCAGGCCCTGGTCGCTGACGTACTTCAGCAGCGCGGCGACACCGGCCAGCAGTACCAGCATGCCGATCTTGACCGGCACGTTGCCTTCGGTGAACCAGCGCTTGGCGCCTGCCAGCAGGCGTTCGACCGGGTTCGGGCCGGACGGCGGCGGCGGTGCCTGATGCGCCGGCGCAGGCTGCGGTTCCGGGGTGTCCTGGTGTTCACGCGGCAGCGGTGGCGGCGCCGCGGCAGACACGTCGGCGAAGACCTCCGGCGCCTCTTCGCGCTCGATCGCCTCCGCGTGCGGGGCATGCAGTGGCCAGGGGGCGATTGCGGGGACCGGATCCCATGCATCATCGGCCACCGGCGCGCTTGCGCCGACCGCCGTGGAGTGTTCTGCCACGCGCTCATCGCGTACCAGCAGGGCCTGCTCCAGCGCGCCCACGCGGCGGCGCAGTCCGGAAATCATCACCAGCGCGATCACCAACAACAGCGGGATGGCCAGCGCCACCAGTACCAGCAGTGCAATCAACGCTTCCATTCAGTCGCTTCCTGGTGCTGCCCGCGCCCCGATGGCGCCGTTGGACCGTGCCATGCTACGGCAAGTCAGGCAACCGCAGGAATCGACCGCCAAGCGGGCAACCCGCGAAACGACGAACCCCGGCCGGGGCCGGGGTTCGCAGGATCACACGCGGGATGGAATCACTTCGCCGCGACGACGCGCACCATTTCCAGGCACTTGTTGGAGTAGCCCCATTCGTTGTCGTACCACGACACCAGCTTGACGAAGGTGCTGTCCAGGGCGATGCCGGCCTCGGCATCGAACACCGAGGTGTGGGTTTCACCGCGGAAATCGGTCGCCACGACCTTGTCTTCGGTGTAGCCGAGGATGCCCTTCAGCGCGCCTTCGCTCTGCGCCTTCACTTCGGCGCAGATCTCGGCGTAGGTGGCTTCCTTTTCCAGCTCGACGGTCAGATCGACCACCGACACGTCCGAGGTCGGCACGCGGAAGCTCATGCCGGTCAGCTTCTTGTTCAATTCCGGGATCACCACGCCGACGGCCTTGGCCGCACCGGTGGAGGAGGGAATGATGTTTTCCAGGATGCCACGGCCGCCGCGCCAGTCCTTGTTGGACGGGCCATCAACGGTCTTCTGGGTGGCGGTGGCGGCGTGCACGGTGGTCATCAGGCCACGCTTGATGCCCCACTTGTCATTGATCACCTTGGCCAGCGGGGCCAGGCAGTTGGTGGTGCACGAGGCGTTGGAGACGATCGCCTGGCCGGCATAGGTCTTGTCGTTCACGCCGAACACGAACATCGGCGTGTCGTCCTTCGACGGCGCCGACAGGATCACCTTTTTGGCACCTGCGTCGATGTGCTTCTGTGCGGTTTCCTTGGTCAGGAACAGGCCGGTGGATTCGATCACCACGTCCACGCCCGCTTCGTCCCACTTCAGGTTGGCCGGGTCGCGTTCCTGGGTCAGGCGGATCTTCCTGCCGTTGACCAGCAGGTCGCCACTTTCCACGGCCACGTCGGCCTTGAAGCGGCCGTGCACCGAATCGTACTTCAGCATGTAGGCCAGGTAATCCGGCTCCAG
The DNA here is from genome assembly GCF_044901215.1 of Stenotrophomonas sp. NPDC078853. Taxonomy (NCBI): domain Bacteria; kingdom Pseudomonadati; phylum Pseudomonadota; class Gammaproteobacteria; order Lysobacterales; family Lysobacteraceae; genus Stenotrophomonas; species Stenotrophomonas sp. NPDC078853. Next base: position 80,029 of record NZ_JBJDOQ010000008.1, read on the forward strand.
CAGATCGTTGATGGCCACGATTTCGATGTCGTCGCCGAAGTTCAGCACCGCCGAACGCAGGACGTTGCGACCGATGCGACCGAAACCGTTGATGCCAACCTTGATTGCCATGTTGATGAGCTCCTGCGGCCGCGCGCGACGCGGCGGGATGGATAAGGCCCACTAGTCTAGCAAACCGTCCTGACCACCGGCGGCCAAGCCACCTGCGGCCGGGCTGCCAGGTCGATTTGATCCGGATCAAGGCGTTGCAGGCGGGCCCGGCCGAGACTGGCCCCATCACCCCCGCAACGAGACCCGCACCATGCGCATCACCGCTCCCCTGCTGGCCGGCCTGGCCGCCGCCCTGTCCCTCGCCGCCGCCCCGGCCATGGCCCAATCCAAGGGCGAATGGACGCTCTCCGCCGGCGTCCACCAGGTGGCACCGAAGTCCAACAACGGGGCGCTGGCCGGTGGCACGCTGAAGGTGGACGTGGACAGCGACATCAAGCCGACCATCACCGGCGAGTACTTCATCGCCGACAACCTGGGCATCGAGTTGCTGGCCGCACTGCCGTTCAAGCACGACATCAACATCGACGGGCTCGGCCGGGTCGGCAGCACCAAGCACCTGCCGCCGGTGGTGACCCTGCAGTACCACTTCAACAGCCAGGGCAAGGTATCGCCGTTCCTGGGCGCAGGCATCAACTACACCACGTTCTTCAGCGAAGAGACCGGCGGCGCGCTGGCAGGCAGCAGGCTGAAGATGGACGACTCCTGGGGACTGGCCGCGCATGCCGGCCTGGACTTCGCGATCAACGAAAAAGCCGCGCTGCGCGTGGACCTGCGTTGGATGGACATCGACAGCAAGGTAAAGCTTGATGGGCAGAAGCTGGGCACCGTGGAGATCGATCCGCTCGCTTATGGGGTGTCTTACGTAGTCAAGTTCTGATCCGTCGTTCGGCCGACAGCGTGACGACCCACGGTCGTCACCCACCAACGAGACGCTGAAGCGGCCGTTCGCGGCCGTTCCCGGCCAGATCCAGGCAAGCCGAGGCCCGGGGCGCCCGCTAGAATGCGCAGGATGAAATTCTCCTCCCTGATCCCGGCTGCTGCCCTGCTGGCAGCACTCACCCTCGTTTCCACCGATGCCCTGGCCTGGGGCGCCCAGGGCCACCGGCTGGTGGGCCGCGTTGCGGAAACCCGCCTTACTCCAGCGGCGCGCGCCGAAGTGGATCGCCTGCTGGCCGGCGAGACCGATCCCACCCTGTCCGGCATCGCCCCGTGGGCCGACCAGCTGCGCGCCACTGATCGTGATCTGGGACGTCGTTCGGCAAAGTGGCATTACATCAACATGGCCGAAGACGGCTGCATCTACGATGCACCAAAGCACTGCCCGGATGGCAACTGCGTGATCGAGGCGCTGAAGCAGCAGACACTGATCCTGTCCGATCGCAACCGCAGCGACGCCGAACGCACGCAGGCGCTGAAGTTCGTGGTGCACCTGGTCGGTGACATCCACCAGCCGATGCACGCCGGCTACGGCCACGACAAGGGCGGCAACGATTTCCAGCTGCAGTTCAACGGGCGCGGCACCAACCTTCACTCGCTCTGGGACAGCGGCCTGCTCAACACGCGCAAGCTGGATGACGACGGCTACCTGAAGGTACTGCAGTCGTTGCCGCGACCGTCGCTGGCGCGCCGCGTGGACCTGCGCCGGGATGCGGCGGCATGGGCCGAATCCAGCTGCCGGGTAGCGGTTGAACATGGCGTTTACCCGGCCTCGCGTAAGCTCGACAACGACTACACCGAACGCTATCGCCCCGTGGCCGAGGGCGAACTGCGCATCGCCGGCGAACGCCTGGCGCAGCTACTCAACAGCGCCCTCGGCCGCCGCTGAGGAGTTGCCGCATGCCTGCCCCCGTCCAGTCGTTCTTCCACCCCGACAGCCATACCTTCAGCTACGTGGTGCACGACCCGGCCACCCGCCACGCGGCGCTGATCGATGCCGCGCTGGACTACGACGCCGATTCAGGCACGCTGTCCGATGCGGCGCTGCAGCCTTTGCTGGATCACGTGCGCGACAATGCGCTGGACGTGCGCTGGCTGCTGGAAACCCATGCCCATGCGGACCATGTGTCGGCTGGACGCATGTTGAAGGCACGCTTCCCGCAGGCCACGCTGGCCATCGGCGAAGGCATCCGAGCGGTGCAGGCCACCTTCGCGCCGCGTCTGGCGCTGGACCTGTCGGCGATGCCGGAAGCCTTCGACCATCTGTTCGCCGACGGTGAACGCTTCGCGCTGGGCACGCTGGACGCACGCGTGATCGCCGTGCCCGGCCACACCAGCGACAGCATCGCCTACCTGATCGACGACGCGCTGTTCCCGGGCGATTCGCTGTTCATGCCCGACAGCGGTACCGCGCGCTGCGATTTCCCCGGCGGCGATGCGGCGCAGTTGTACCGCTCGATCCAGCGCCTGCTGTCACTGCCAGGACAGACGCGCGTCTTCGTCTGCCACGATTACGGCGCCGGTGGCCGCGACGTCGCCAACCAGACCACCATCAGCGAACAGCGCGCGCATAACATCCACGTCCGCGAAGGCGTGACCGAAGCCGAGTTCGTGACCATGCGCCAGGCCCGCGATGCCACCCTGGCCGAACCGCGCCTGATGCAGCCGGCGGTAAAAGCCAACCTGCTCGGGGGCGGCTGAGCGCTCAGCCGCCGGTTTCGCTACGGACGTAGTGCCGGCCCTTCACTATTTCGAAGGTGAAGGCGTAGAGCAGGCTGACCGGCACCGCTTCGATCCGCTCGGCGCCGTCGCAGTCGGTGGCATCGCGCGGTGCGCTTCCCGCAGGAAAATGACAGAGCGCGGCAGGCGAGAACCGCCACATCGCCACCGCCTGCTGCGCTGCCTGCAGCAACGGCAGGTTGATCGCCGCAGTCCCCGCTTCGCACTCCGGCCGATCCGCCAGCGGCAGGCTGCGCTCTACCCTGCCTTCCGCATCCACCACCAACTGCAGGCAGACTTTCGTCGGCGGCAGTTCCTGGCGAGGATCCGCGCTGCCCAGCACCGGCGGCGGGGCGGTATGCAGCTGGGGCATGCGGTAGCCCTCCGTTGGCCGCAGTGCATACGCTTCCACGGCGCCCGTACCGCCGCCGTCCCTGCGCACCTGCAGCCGCTGGTGATCCACGTTTTCCGAGCGCGTGTCCTGCGCGGTCAGGCGCTCATGGGTGGCGCAGCCGGCCAGCGACAAGGTGCCGGCCACCAGCATCGACAGCCGCTTCATGGCAACGGCCCGTTGTCGCCCGGCGGGAAGGTCGCGCGGCGAAGTTGACACAGCATCCAGCATCGGGAATCGCTCGTTGAGAGGCGTCGTAGCGTAAAAATAACACCACCCAGCTCGGCCTCATCAAACCGGCAAGGGCGGCATCCGGCGTTGATCTCACCCTCCGGTGCAACGCCCTTCTCATTCTCCTGGCCGGCAACCCTCGAAGTCCAACCGCTCTTCAGGGGCGAGGCAGGTCTTCTTGCGCCTTCTTATGACGTTCAAGCCGGACATGCTGTAATGCCTGCATGACGTACAAGGAATCCGCACGCATGACCGACCACCTGACCGATCTCGATGGTGCCGTCGATTGGCTGCTGGCGCGCGTTGAGGGGTCCATCCGCATCGGGGCGCCACTGGCGCTGGGCAAGCCGCACCGGCTGCTCAACGCGCTGTACGCGCGGGTGGAAAAGGACCCGGCGCGGCCGCTGCAGATCTACACCGCGCTGTCGCTGAATCCGCCGGTGGCGCATGGCGATGGGCTGGAAGCGCGCTTCATGCGACCGTTCGCCGAACGTCATTTCGGCAAGGACGTCGTGCGCCTGGCCTATGCCGATGCGATGGCAGCGGACACCCTGCCGGACCACGTGCAGGTGGAGGAGTTCTACATGCAGTCCGGCGCGTTGCTGCGTTCGCGGCAGGCGCAGGCCAGCTACACCAGCCTGAACTACACCCACGCCGCCGATGCGGTGGCCCAGCGCGCGCCGCACGCGATCGTGCAGAAAGTGGCCCGCCGCGAAGGCAGCAGCCGGCTGTCGCTTTCGTGCAACAACGACATCACCCAGGACACCCTGGATGCGATGGCCGCACGCGGGCTGCCGCGCCCGCTGCTGATCGCCGAAGTGGATCCGCAGCTGCCCTGGCTGGGTGGCAGTGCGGCGGTGGAGGAGACCTTCTTCGACCTGGTGATCACCCCGCCCGGCCCCTATCCGGCACTGTTCGGCCTGCCGCGGCAGCCGGTCAGCGATGCCGACCATGCCATCGGCCTGTATGCCAGCACGCTGGTGCGCGACGGCGGCACCCTGCAGATCGGCATCGGGGCGCTGGCCGATGCGCTCAGCCACGCATTGGTGCTGCGCCATACCGACAACGCGCTGTACCGGCGCGTGTTGCATGCACTGGATCCGCAACTGGCGGCGCATCCGTTGGTGGCCGAAATCGGTGGATTGGGGCCGTTCGAAGAGGGCCTGTACGGCTGCAGCGAAATGCTCAACGAAGGCTTCCGCAAGCTGGTGCAGTGTGGGGTGATCAAGCGCAAGGTGCACGATGACCTGGTGCTGATGAAGCGGCTGGACAACGGCAGCGCCTACACCGCCGACCACGCCACGCTGGCCGCCGAAGGCGAGTACCTGCACGGCGCGTTCTACCTCGGCTCGCCCGAATTCTACGAATGGCTGCGCACCCTGCCGGACGACGAATGCCGCGCCATCGGCATGCGCCGGATCAGTGAGATCAACCAACTGTACGGCGGCAATGAAGAACTGGAGCGGCTGCAGCGCCGCCATGCACGCTTCTTCAATTCCTGCATGATGGCCACCGCGCTCGGCGCGGCCGTCTCCGATGCGCTGGAAGACGGCCGCGTGGTCTCCGGCGTGGGCGGCCAGTACAACTTCGTGGCGATGGCGCATGCGCTCCCCGAAGCACGCAGCGTGCTTATGTTCCGTGCCGCGCGCGAAGATGCGGGCACGCGCGAAAGCAACGTGCGCTGGAATTATGGGCACACCACCATTGCGCGCCACCTGCGCGATGTGTACCTCAACGAATATGGCATCGCCGATCTGCGCGGACTGACCGACGCCGACTGCGTGCAGGCGATGGCCGCCATCACCGAACAGCCGTTCCAGGACGCATTGCTGCAGCAGGCGAAGGCCGCACGCAAGCTGGCGACGGCGGCGCAGGTCGATCCGCGCGCGCAGCGCAATACGCCGCAGGCATTGTCCGCCGCACTGGCTGCGTTCCGCAGCGACGGCACCTTGCCCGATTATCCGCTGGGCAGTGATTTCACCGAGGTGGAGCAGGTACTGGTGAAGGCGCTGGGCTGGCTGAAATCCAACACGCAGACACGCAGTGCGAAGCTGCGCACGGTGTGGGCGGCGTTGAAGCAACGCGCCGGCGACGGTGATGCGGTGTACCTGCAGCGAATGGGGCTTGAAGCGCCGGCGAATTTCGGCGAGCGCTTGAACGCGCGCCTGTTGCGGTTGGCATTGGCCCGTACGGCCCGGTAGCCCCGGTAGCGCCGAGCCGTGCTCGGCGAGCGCAGCGGTAACGGCGCAACAGCGTACGGCCCGGTAGCCCCGGTAGCCCCGGTAGCGCCGAGCCGTGCTCGGCGAGCGCAGCGGTAACGGCACAACAGCGTGACGACCAACGGTCGTCACCCACTGAAGCAGAGCAGGCAGTCACCCACCAAGGCGAGGGCAGGAGCTGACGGCCAGCGGCGGTCACTACCGCGGGCGCGCCGCGTTCTTCGACGGGTCCGATGGCACAAAAAAAACGCCCCTTGCGGGGCGTTTTCGGTTCGTGCGGTTTACAGCGCCCTGGCAGCTGCCACCACGTGCTCGGTGGTGATGCCGAAGTGCTTGTACAGCGCGTCCGCCGGTGCCGAGGCGCCGAAGGTATCGATACCCACCACCGCACCATCCAGGCCGACGAACTGGCGCCAGAAACCGGTCACCCCGGCTTCGATCGCCACGCGCTTGCGCACCGCGTTCGGCAGCACCGATTCGCGGTAGGCCGCATCCTGGCGCAGGAACACATCGGTGGACGGCATGGAGACCACGCGGGTCTTCAGGCCGGCCGCGTCCAGTTGCGCCTTGGCTTCGGTGGCCAGCGACACTTCCGAACCGGTGGCGATCAGGATCACGTCCGGGCTACCGCCTTCGGCATCGGCCAGCACGTAGCCGCCCTGCTCGATCTGTGCGATCTGGCCGGCATCACGCGGCTGGTGCGGCAGGTTCTGGCGGCTGAACACCAGGCAGCTTGGACCGTCCTGGCGGGTGATCGCGGCCTTCCAGCTGACGGCCGATTCCACCGCATCGCAGGGACGCCACACATCGTTGTTCGGGATGTAGCGCAGCGAGGCCAGGTGCTCCACCGGCTGGTGGGTCGGGCCGTCTTCGCCCAGGCCGATCGAGTCGTGGGTATAGACGTGGATGGCATGGGCCGGGATCAGCGCGCTCATGCGCACGCCGTTGCGGGCGTAGTCGCTGAACACCAGGAAGGTGGCGTCGAACGGCAGGAAACCGCCGTGCAGGGCCAGGCCGTTGGCAATGGCGGTCATGCCGAACTCGCGTACGCCGTAGTACACGTAGTTGGCGTTGGCGTCATCGGTGGCGACCGACTTGCTGGCCTTCCACAGGGTCAGGTTGGAGTGGGCCAGATCGGCCGAACCGCCCACCAGCTCAGGCAGCAGCGGTGCGTAGGCTTCGATGGCCAGCTGCGATGCCTTGCGCGAGGCGATGGTCGGGCCTTCCGCCGCCACCTGGGCGATGTAGGCATCGGCCTTGGCGATGAAATCTTCCGGCAGCTCGCCGTGCGAACGACGGGTCAGTTCTTCAGCCTGCTGCGGGTACTGGGCGGCGTACTTGTCGAACTGCTGCTCCCATTCGGCCTGGCGCAGGGTGCCGGTACCGCCGGCACGCCAGCCGCCATAGATGGCTTCCGGGATCTCGAACGGGCCGTATTCCCAGCCCAGCGCCTTGCGGGTGGCTTCCAGCTCGTCCTTGCCCAGCGGCGCGCCATGGCTGGATTCCTTGCCGGCCTTGGCCGGGGAACCGAAGCCGATGGTGGTGCGGCAGCAGATCAGCGTCGGCTTGTCGGACTGCGCCAGCGCGGCGTCGATGCCGGCCTTGATGCTTTCCGGATCATGACCATCGACGTCACGCACCACGTTCCAGCCATACGCCTCGAAACGCTCCGGGGTGTTGTCGGTGAACCAGCCATCGGTATTGCCGTCGATGGAGATGTGGTTGTTGTCCCAGAAGCAGACCAGCTTGTGCAGGCCCCAGGTACCGGCCAGCGAAGCGGCCTCGTGCGATACGCCTTCCATCAGGCAGCCGTCACCCATGAACACATAGGTGCGGTGATCGACGATTTCCAGCTCCGGGCGGTTGAAGCGCTGGGCAAGCAGCTTTTCGGCCAGGGCGAAACCAACGGCATTGGCGAAACCCTGGCCAAGCGGACCAGTGGTGGTCTCAACGCCCGGGGTTTCATGGTGTTCCGGATGGCCGGCGGTCTTGCTGCCGAGCTGGCGGAACGCCTTCAGCTGTTCGATCGGCAGATCGTAGCCGCTCAGGTGCAGCAGGGCGTACTGCAGCATCGAGCCATGGCCGTTGGACAGCACGAAACGGTCACGGTTGAACCACTTCGGGTTGTTCGGGTTGTGGCGGAGATAGTCGTTCCAGAGCACTTCGGCGATGTCGGCCATGCCCATGGGCATGCCGGGGTGGCCGGACTTGGCGGTCTCGACCGCATCGGCGGCAAGGAAGCGGATGGCGTTGGCCAACTGGCGGCGGGTAGGCTGCGTCATGGTTCTATCGGAATCAGGGAGGCGGCCGCGGACGTGCGGGCGAATCATTGTAACGCCGTGCCACGCCGGGCGGACTCACGCGGTAACCGCCGGGTCAGGCCACGGTAGCGCCGACCCACGGTCGGCGAGCGCAGCGGCGCAGGGGGCATCCCGCCGAGCACGGCTCGGCGCTACCAGAGCAGCCGATGCCCCGAGGGCCGGCGAGCGCAGCGGCGCACCAGGGCAGCAATCGCCCCGGCAACACCGATGAACCGATTCAGACGACGCGGTCGGTCGGGACGGCCGCTGTCGCGGCCATGGCCGGCTCGTCCTTCTCGCCCTTGGCCACCAGGGTGGTCAGGGCCAGGTCGCCGGTGACGTTCAGCGCGGTCCGGCACATGTCCAGGAAGTGGTTCACGCCCAGGATCAGGCCGATGCCAAGCGGGTTAACCCCGACCATCGCGCAGATCATCGCCACCACCGGCAGCGAGCCCGACGGCACGCCGGCCGTGCCGATCCCGCCAAGGATGCAGACGGCCATGACCATGATCTGCTGGCCGATGCTCAGGTCCACACCGAAGAACTGCGCTAGGAAGATCACCGTCACGCCCTCGAACAGCGCGGTGCCGTTCTGGTTGGCGGTTGCGCCGACGGTCAGCACGAAGCGCGACACCTTCTGCGGCAGGCCCATCTCATCGGCCACGCGCAGCGCGGTCGGCAGGGTCGCGTTGCTGGAGGCGGTGGAGAACGCCATCACCGTCGCTTCCTGGGTATCGCGGAAGAATGCCAGCGGCGAGCGTCCGGACAACCACACCGCCACGCCGTAGCTGACCACCATGTGCAGCCCCAGTGCCAGTACCACCACCCCGACGTAGGCGCCCAGGCGGATCAGCAGTTCGAAGCCGAACAGCGCGGCCAGGTTGAACATGAAGCAGGCCACCGCATACGGCGCCAGACGGATGACCAGGTTGATCAGGGTCATCGAGACTTCGAACACGCCTTCGATGGCACGCCGCAGCGGGGCGACCTTTTCATCGTCGGTCAGCACCATGCCGATGCCGAACATCAGCGCGAAGAACATCAGCGAGAGGATCGCCCCATTGCTGGAAGCGGCCGCCACGATGTTGCTCGGCACGATCGACAGCAGCATGTCCATGCCCTTGGGCTGGCTGCCGGCACCGGCCACGATTTCCTTTGAACGCTCCAGGTTCTCGGCCAGGATCTGGTTGGCCATGGCCGGGTCCACGCCCACGCCGGGCTTGAGCACGTTCACCAGCACCAGGCCGATCGCCACCGCGATGCTGGACAGCACGATGGTATAGGCCAGGGTCTTCCAGCCGATCCGGCCGAGCGCGCGGATGTCGCCCATCTCCGATACGCCCATCACCAGCGCGGAGAAGATCAGCGGCACGATCAGCATGAAGATCAGGTTGAGGAACAGGCCGGAAGCGGGCGTGGTGATGTAGTGCATCAGCCACTTCGCCGCGTCCATCAGTGCCGGCATCTGCGCACCCAGCGCATGCACCACCAGACCCAGCACCAGGCCGATGGCGAAGCCGATGCCCATCTTCCAGTGCAGAGGCATCTTTTTCTTCGCGGGGCTGGCTGCTGTCATCGGCTCGGTATCCTGGGAAATGAGGGTCACTGTAGCAAAGCGCCCCGCGGCTCCGTCTTGCCGATCACGGCGGCGGGTACAGCGGCGGCAGTCCAGTCTGCGTCGAGGTTACCGGGGCCGACCAGTGCGGTCCGTCATGGAACGCTTGTTTCAGTTCCCGGCGCACGCCAGGCAGGTCACCCTCGCCGGCCCAGCGCGCTTTCTGCAAGGCCTGCAGGGCCAGGCGCTGGCGCTCGTCGCCCAACTTCGCCAGCACCAGTTCCAGACGCGACACACCCGCCATCGCGCACAACACCGCTGCCACGTCCGCAAAGCTTTCGGCGTCAAGGGCGCGACGCAGGTCGGCGACGCGTGGCGTTCCCTGCAACGGGCTGCCCGGCGGCGCCGGCGCCTGCCCGTTCGACGACACGCGGTGGGCGCGCCCCCGCTGCCAGCCCCACCACAGGGTCAGCAGCCACAACACCAGCAAGCCTGCCGCCAGCGCCATCCAGCCCAGCGGCTGGCCGGTGCTGGTGCCTGCGGCGGGCGAAGCAGCAGCCCCCTCGCCACCGGGCAGCGCGGCATCGGTATCCAGCGCCTGCACCGGCGGCGTTGGCTGGGCTGCCCCGCCGCTGCCGGCGGCGACCGTCAAGGTCAGCGCGGGGACGCCACTGCTGCGCGCCTGCCCGGCTTTCACGTCCCACCAGCGCATCTGGATGCCGGGCACTTCCAGCGTCCCGGCCGCGCGCGGCACGATGGAATAGCGCCGGGTGATCTTCAGCTGGGGCGAGCCGCCGCTGAAGGTTTCGTCGTACTGCGCCGGTTCGGCGAACACCTGGGCATCGCTGCCGACATCGGGCACCGGCAGGTCGGTGAACTGGGCCCGGGTCGCTCCCACCGCGATCCCTTCGATCTCCAGCGTGGCCGCTTCACCGGCGCGCGCCCGGTCCGGGGCCAGCGTGTAACGCAGGCGCAGGTCGTGCAGCGGCAGCCACGGCTGCGGCGCATCGACCGGCTGCGCCTGCACCTGCAGGGTCTGGTCGGCCGCTGCCGCGCGCAGCCGGCCATCACCGCGCCCGCCGAAGAAATCATCGAAGAAACTGCCCGCGGTACGCCCATCGAAGCGCGCCCCCGCCACCCGCAGCGGCCCGCTGCGTTCGGGAATCAACAGATAGCGCCGCTCGGCTACGTTGTAGCGCCGTCCGTTGACCTCGCGCACGTCGGTGCGGTCCTGGCCGATCACCTGCAGCGATGCACCTTCGGGGGTATCCAGCACCAGTGAACCAGACGCCAGCTGGGCGGCGTAGAACAACCGCACCACCACGCCCACGCTCTGCTGCACGTAAGGGCTGCTGTCATCCACCTCGGTTTCGATGAAGGCCAGCGCGCTGCCATCGTTGCGCGCCGGTGCCGCCGCAGCAACCTGCAGCTGCAGGGGCTCGGTGAACACCTGGCCAACCTGCAGCGGCGGCACCACCAGCGTGCCGCTGCGCCGGGGCGACAGTGCCACGCCATGCAGCGTGCGCGTCTGCATACGCCCGTTGATCCACTCGACCTGGCGGCTGCGGGTCTGGTTGCTGAGTTCAAAATCGGCGCCCAGCGGGGTCAGCACCGGCGAGGCGGCCGAATCGGACTGGATGTTCAGGGTGACCGTGTCGCCAAGGGAAACCTGGGCGCGATCCAGCCACGCACGGGTCTGTGCCGATGCCACGTGCGGCACGCAGAGCCCCACGGCAAGCAACCACGGCAGCAGGCGCGCGATAACCGATGGGAAGACGGTGCGTGTCATGGTCCTTCCTGTTTCCTGCGTTCGTTTTCCAGCTGGAACTTGGCGCGCAGCAGGTCGCCCGGCCGGTCCGGCACGCGCCGCATCCAGGCTTCGACCGCCTGCTGCTGCTCGCGCTGCTGTGGCGTGCGGCCATCATTGCGCTGCGCGGGCTGCTTTGCCTGCTTGCCCTGTTGACCCTGCTGCACCGCCTGCTGCATGCGCTGGCGCTGTTCTGCGTCGGCGCGCGCCTGCGCCTGCGGATCGACAGGCGGCGGCTGCGGCGCCTCGCCCGATCCCGGCTTGTCTGATGGCGCGCCCGCTTGCGGCGGTGGCTGGGCAGGATCACCCGGCTTCGGGGACCCCTTGCCCGCCGAAGACGGCTGGCCGGACGATGGCGGCTGCGCCTGGCCCTGGCCTTGCGGTGGCGGCTTGCTCTTTCCCGATTGCGATGGCGGGGACTTTCCGTCCTTCGGCGAAGGCGGCGGCCTGCGCTTGCGCGCGGCATCGACCACCGCCCGGTTGGCCACGGCATCGGGCATCCCCGGGCGCTGGCTCAAGGCATGGTCGTAAGCCTGCACCGCGCCATCGAGGTCGCCCTGGCGCGCACGCGCATTGCCGAGGTTGTACCAGCCTTCGGCCGTCTGGACGCTTTCAAACGTGCGCGCGGCAGTGTCGAAATCGCCGGCGTGGTAAGCCTGCACGCCCTGCTCCAGTTGCTGCTGGCGGCGCTGGTCATCGCGCAGCCAGAGGCTGGAACGGGCACCGGCCTGCGGGGCGGGCGCCGCTGTGGCCTGCGCCAGCACGGGCGCTGGCTGCAGCCCAACGGCCCCGATAAGCAGCAGCACCGACAACACCGCGCTGCGCCGCCGGAAGGCCAGCAAGGCAAGCAGCATCAGCGGTGGCAGCAGCCAATAGCCCTGGTCCAGCCACTGGCGCACGGCACCATGCTCGCTTTCGCCCGCCGAACGGTCGGCGCGCAGCAGATCCAGTGCGCGCAGGTCGGTCGTGTCGCTGGCCAGCCGCTGGTAGCGCCCGCCACCGGCATCGGCCAGGCGGCGCAGGCTGGCTTCGTCCAGCGCGGCGTTGGCAATCTGGCCGCGGCTGTCCCGGTAGGCCGCTCCGGTCGTTGTACCCAGCCCGATCACCGATACCTGCACGCCCTGGCTGCGTGCCTGGCGCGCCGCTTCGATGGCGGCCGCGTCGGCGCTGTCGGTCAGCAGCAGCACCTGGCCGGCACGCAGGCCACTGCGTTGCAGCAGCTGGGTGGCCCAGTCCAGCGCGCGGTCGGTGCGCTGGCCATCGGCCGGCATCACCTGTGGAGACAGCGCATCCAGGTACAGCCCGATGTTGGCCACGTCATCAGTGAGCGGCGCCACGGTGTAGGCATCGTCGGCATACACCACCAGCGCCAGTTGGCCGCCTTCGCGTTGCTGCAGCAGGCTGGCGAGTTTGGCGCGCGCCTGCAGCAGCCGCGACGGCGGCAGATCGGCAGCGGTGATGCGGGTGGACAGATCCAGCACCACCACCAAGGGTGACTGCGGTTGCAACAGTGGCTGGGCCTGCTGCTTCCACCCCGGGCCCGCCAGCGCCAGTACGGCCAGTGTCCAACCCAGCAGCACCGTCCACGGCCAGCGCCGTGCGCCCTTGCCGCTGGCCTGCAGCAGGTGCGGCAACAGGTGGGGATCCACGGCCTGCTGCCAGCGTCCGGCATCGCGCCCGCGGCGCCATGCCCACAGCGCGATGAAAGGCAGCACGCACAGCGCCCACAGCAGCTGCGGACGGGCCCAGTGGAGCGCAGCAAGCAGGTCCAGGTTCATGAGCGACGTCCCGGCCACAGCCAGGCCGATGCGCCCAGCAGCATCGCCAATCCAAGCGCCCAGAAATACACCTCGTTACGCGGCCGCAGCGCCGGTCCCTTGGCGGTCACCGGCTCCAGCCGGTCCAGTTCGGCATAGATGCCGGCCAGCTCGGCGGTGTCGCGCGCGCGGAAGAAGCGCCCGCCGGTGCGCTCGGCGATCTGCCGCAGGGTAGCCTCGTCCACGGGATCCTGGCCCTGGCCGAGGTCCATGCCGAACAGCTTCATGCCGCCGTCCCCACCAAACGCCACCGGGTAGACCCGCACCTGCTCGGTGGCCGCCAGGTCCGCCGCGCGCAGCGGTGAGAGGACGCCGGCATTGCTGACGCCATCGGTGAGCAGGATCAGGACGCGCTGGCCCTCGGGCTGGTCACGCAGGCGTTTCACGGCCAGCGCGATCGCATCGCCAATGGCGGTCTCGCGGCCGGCCAGTCCAACCACCGCATCACCCAGTTGCTCGCGCACGCTGGCCAGGTCGGCGGTGATCGGGGTCAGGGCATAGGCGCGATCGCCGAATACCAGCAGGCCGACACGATCGCCGGCACGACGATCCAGGAAATCGGCCAGCACCGCCTTGGCCGCGACCAGCCGCTCCACTACCTGCCGGCCCAGCACCATGTCCGGCTCGCCCATGCTGCCGGACACGTCCATGGCCAGCATCAATTGCCGCGCCTGGGTAGGCGGACTGACCGCTTCGCCGAGCAGCTGCGGACGCGCCAGCGCAACGCACAGACAGCACCAGCCCAGCCACAGCAACAGGCGATGGATGCGCGCGCCGTCGCGGCCATTGCCACCGGCGATCTCCTGCAGCTGCCGTGCCGACCACGGCACGCGCAGCGCGGCGCCTTCGGACGCCACGCGGCGTGGCCACCAGCGCATCAGCCACGGCAACGGCAAGGCAAGCAGCGCCCATGGCCACGCCAGCAGCAGGTCCGGCCACGGCCAGCCGGGAAGGGTCATCGGGAACGCTCCCGCAGCAGCGCGACATACCGCGCGCGCGCCCAGCGTTCGAACGTGGCCAGCTGCGCTGCATCGATCACGGGCTGGTAAGCGCCCTGCAGCAGCAGGTCGCGTTGCGCCGGCGCAAGCGCACTGGCGGGATCAAGCACCTGCAACCACGCCTCACCCTGCAGCAGTTCGCTGCCGGGGCGGCTTTCGCGGGCGGCACGCCGCAGCAGCTCCACCAGCGCGGCAAGCCGCAGTGGGCCTTCGCCCGCCGCCTGCAGCTCTGCATCGAACTGCCGCTGCCACGCCCGTTCGCGGCGAAGCCGGCGGGCGCGCAGCAGTACGGGTATCGCCACCAGCAGCAGCACCGCGGCGGCGATCAGCCACCAGCCGGGCGCAGGCGGCCACAGACTGGGCGCCGGTGGCAGGTGCACATCACGCAGGGGCAGGTTCGCACTCATGCCACGACCTCGCGCACCGCAGGTGCCAACCAGCCACTGCTCGGGGCATCGGTTGAGATCACATGGGTCGTCACCCGGCGCGTGGCCAGGCTGTCCTGCAGCTGCTGCAGCGGCGCGGCGAAATGGCCCTGCCAGTGCGCGCGCACCTGCGCGCTGCGCAGGTCCACGCGCACACGGCTGCGCTCTGCGATGAAATCCAGTGCGTCGGTGGGCGGCTGCATTTCCAGCGGATCCACCAGCAGCAGCACGTCCACCTGGTGATGCAGGGCCAGCGCGGACCAGCGCGCGAGCGGAACCGCGGCGGCGCGCAGCGGGTCGGCCAGCACCAGCAGGCGCGCGCCCGGCCGCAGCACGCGCGTGGCCTGCTGCAGCGCGTGCTCCAGCCCGGCATCTTCAGCCTGTGGCGCCGCATACCAGCGGCTCAATGCATCGAGCACGCGCAGCACGCCACGCGTTCCGCCGGCTGGCGGAATCGGAGCTTCGTGCAGGCTGCCGCGCAGCGCCGCGATGCGGTCACCGCGACGCTGCGCCGACCACGCCGCCACCGCGCCCACGCGTGCGGCCTGGACCGACTTGAAGCGGGTGCGCGTGCCGAAGTACAGCGCCGGATCGGTATCGGCGACGATCAGCGTGACCCGCTCGCGTTCGGCCTGGAACAACTTGGTATGGGTGCGGCCACTGCGTGCGGTCACCCGCCAGTCGATATGCCGCGCGTCATCGCCGGCGACATACTCGCGTGATTCGGCGTACTCCATGCCACGCCCGCGCAGCGGCGATGGCGCCTGTCCGGCCTGGCCGACGCGCCCACGCTTCGGCGCCGGCGGGCGGACCGCCGTGCCGCGCAGGGCTACCAGTTCGGCGAGGGTGGGCACCAGCCCATCACCGTGCAGCAGATCGGGGGAATCAACGGCCATCGCGGTCAGGGGGCCGGTACCTTGGCCAACAGCTCCTGCACCAGCCGTTCGCCATCCCAGCCTTCTGCAAGCGCCTCGTAGCTGGGCAGCACGCGGTGGCGCAGCACGTCGGCGGCGATCGCGCGCACATCGTCGGGGGTGACGAAGTCACGCCCGGCCAACCAGGCACGCGCCCGCGCGCAGCGCTCCAAGGCGATGGAACCACGCGGGCTGGCGCCCCAGGCGATGCGCCGCGCCAGTGCAGCGTCGTAGCGGGCAGGCTGCCGCGAGGCCAGCACCAGCTCGACCAGATAGCGTTCCAGCGGCGGCGCCATGTGCAGATCCAGCACTTCGCGACGCGCCTGGTGCACATCTTCCAGCGGCATCCGCCGCGGCGGTTCCGGGGCTGCATCCAGCGCACCGCGCGCGCGTTCACGGGCCAGCCGCAGGATCTCGGTCTCGGCGCCTTCGTCCGGATAGCCGATGCGGACATACATCAGGAAACGATCAAGCTGCGCTTCCGGCAGCGGGAACGTGCCTTCCTGTTCGATCGGGTTCTGCGTGGCCATCACCAGGAACAGCGGCGGCAGCGCATAGGTGTGGCGGCCGACGGTGACCTGGCGCTCGCCCATCGCTTCCAGCAGCGCGGACTGCACCTTGGCCGGGGCGCGGTTGATCTCGTCGGCCAGCAGGATGGGATGGAAGATCGGGCCGGGCACGAACTCGAAGCGGCCCTCCTGCGGGCGCCAGATTTCGGTGCCGGTGAGGTCGGCCGGCAGCAGGTCGGGGGTGAACTGCACGCGGGAAAACTCAGCGTCCAGCCGGCTGGCCAGCGCACGGATGGCAGTGGTCTTGGCCAGCCCGGGCGCGCCTTCCACCAGCAGGTGGCCATCGGCCAGCAACGCGATCAGCAGGCGTTCGACCAGCTCGGCCTGGCCGACGATTTCACTGGACAGCGCAGTGCGCAGGGCCTGGAAGTCAGCGTGCAGGCGCGAGGCATTGCTGCCTGCGGTGAGGGTGGGGGGAACGACGGGGATCTGATTCATCGTGCTTGGACCAGCACCGGTGGATTCCGGTTCCCCATCATCGCAGGGGTCGGTCATGAATGTGATCAAGATTGGATGAATGGTGGATCGAGCGGTGGGGCCTCTCGCGGGTGGTTCCGCAGTTGCAGCTGGGGGTAGGCCGGGCGATGGGGCTGTGCGGGGACGGCAAAGGCTGCCCCTCCGGGGTCCGGCCCAGCCGCTGGGCGGCTGTGCGTTCGGGCGCTTGCGAAGCCGTGCTTCGCAAGCAAAGCGCCCTCACCCATGCGGGCCTCGGTTCGCGCCATCCATGGCGCTCAACGCCCCCGCACAGCCCCACCGCCCGACCCATGACAGGTTCCGGTGGCCGCCACCCGCGTAATGAAAAAGAAGAAAAGCGGTAGCGCCGACCCATGGTCGGCGAGCGCAGCGGGCCGTTGGCGGGAACATTCCGCCGACCATGGGTCGGCGCTACCAGGGCCTGATGGAGCTGTCTGGTGGAGGGAGCCCCTGAGTCAGGGGCGGCCGCGAAGCGGCGGGGTGTGGGTGCTGATGAGAAGGGGCCCACGGTTTGCGGAGCAAACCGTGGGCGCGGCAGCGCGAATGCGATGACGCAGGCGCCGGGCCGCAGGCCCGGCACCCCACCCCACTACTTGCCCTTGGCGACGCGCAGGACCTTCGGGGTCACGAACACCAGCAGTTCGGCCTTGTCCTTGTTGCGGCTGCGCTTCTTGAACAGGTTGCCCAGGAACGGCACGTCACCCAGGAACGGCACCTTGCTGATGCTGTTGCGGTCGGTGAACTCGTACACACCACCGATCACCACCGTCTGCCCGTCTTCCACCAGCACCGCTGTGTTGACTTCGCGACGGTTGATCGACGGCACCGTGCCGTAGCCTTCCAGCTCGATCCACTGGTCGACTTCATCCTTCTTGACCGCCATGTTCAGGAACACGCGGTTGTCGTTGGTGATCGTCGGGGTGACCTTCAGCTCCAGCACCACTTCCTTGAACTGGACGTTGGCCTGGTTGCCACCACCGGCGCCGCCGGCGGAGATGGTCACGTAGCCGATTTCCTTACCCTGCTTGATCAGGGCTTCGCGCTGGTTGGTGGTCACCACGCGCGGGTTGGAGATCACTTCGCCGCGCGACTCGGTCTGCATGGCCGACAGTTCGACATCCAGCAGGTAGCCCGCGTTGAGGATCGACAGCGCCAGCGAGGCCGGGTTGCTGGTCGCCGCCACCGGCAGGTTGGACATCAGGCCGCGGGTGATGGTGTACGGATCACGCACCGGCGCCGCGCCGGTGCCGCCACCCGCCGCCCACTCGTTGACCGCACGCTGGTACGCGGTGTCCACGGTGGCACGGTCGCGGATGTTGGCGTCGTTGTTGCCAACGGTGTTGTTGAAGAACACGTTGTCACGGCTGCCGCTGACGCCGAACTTCGCGCCCAGTTCGCGGGCAAAGGTATCGGTGGCGATGACGATGCGGCTTTCGATCAGCACCTGGTCGACCGGACGGTCGATCACCCCGATCAGCTCACGCATGCGCGCGACCTTCTTCGGGATGTCGCTGATCATCAGCATGTTGGTGCGTTCATCGGCCACGATGCGGCCGCGCGAGGTCAGGAAGCCACTTTCTTCCTGCGCCGAGTTGCCACTGCCACCGCCGCCCTGGCCACCGCTGCCGTTGCCGATGCCGCGGGCTTCGGTGAGGGCTTTGAAGATCGCCGAGGCGCTGTGGTAGTTGATCTGCACGTAATCGGTGATCAGGTCCTCGCGGTTCTCGATCGCGATGCGTGCGTCTTCTTTCTCCTGCTCGAACTTGGCCAGTTCGGCCTGCGGGCCGACCCAGATCACGCTGCCGTCGCGGCGCTTGTCCAGGCCCTTGGCACGCAGCACGATATCCAGTGCCTGGTCCCACGGCACGTTGACCAGGCGCAGGGTGACGTTGCCGGCAACGCTGTCCGATGCCACCACGTTGAGGTTGGATTCTTCTGCGATCAACTGCAGCACGGTGCGCACCGGCACGTCCTGGAAGTTGAACGTGACCGGGCGTCCGCTGTAGCCACGCTGGGCCACCGCGCTGGCGGCCTGGGCGATGGTGCTGGTGGTGATCGCACCGGTAGCGGCGATGCCTTCCTTCGGGGTGATTTCCACCACGTATTCGTTACCGCTCTGGTACGCCAGCGACTCGAAGGCCGTATTGGTGCTCAGCACCAGCTGGGTACCGCCGCCGTACGGCTTGGCGTCGATGCGCTGCACCGGGGTGGCGAAATCGGTCACGTTGAGCGGCTTCTGCAGCTGCTCGGGCAGGCGTGCGTTGCCGACGTCGATGACCACGCTGTCGCCCTGGTTGCGCAGGTCAGGGTTCGCCCCCTGGCCATCGAACTGCAGCACCAGCCGCCCGGCGCCGTCGTCGCCCCGCTTGAAGTCGATCTTGGACACCGACAGTGACGCCGGTGCGCTGACCGGCGTGGCGGTGGCGGCGGCGGCGGGCGCGCCGGCGGGCGCAGCCGCGGTCGCGTGGCCGCACGCCAGCATCAACGCGACTCCCAGCGCGCCGATCCGGTTCAAGGTTGGGCGCCGGATCGGACGCAGCCCCTTGGCATTGTGAAAGGTCATCGTGCTATCCCCAGTAAACGATCATTGATCTTCAAGCGAGAGCGCGGCCGGCCGTTCCAGCCACCCGCCCGCGCCATCCGGCACCAGCTCTATCAGTTCGATGCGGTCCTCGAAGACCCCGGTCACCCGGCCATCGCTCTGCCCCATGTACACGCCCGGCCGCACGCGGTAACTCACCTTGTCAGGTGCCATCACCACCGCCACCGTGCTGCCCCCGGTCCCGATCGTGCCGACCATGTCCAGGCTGTCCAGCGGGAAGGCTTCCAGCGGCTCCTTGCGACGGTTCGGATCGGGACGCAGGCCGCTGCCGCCCTGCGGATTGGACCAGGCATCGGTGAACGGATCGCGCATGCCCTGCGCCGAATATTCAAACGTTTCGAACTGCTGCATCACCGGCAGCGGTTCGAGGGCGGGGGCTGGACGTGCGCGCACGTCTTCCACCCATTTCTGCAGGTTGGGCGCATCGCCGGGCGTGCTGGTCACGCCGCGGCCGCAACCGGCCAGCAGCACCAGCGCGACCAGGCCAACGCTGCGCAGCAGGGAAGAGCGGATCATGGCTTGCCTCCCTTCTCTGCAGCAGCCTTGTCGGCGGCAGCCTTTTCCTGCTGCTCCATCTCGGCCTCATCCAGGTAGCGATAGGTCTTGACGGTGCCGGACAGTTCCAGCGCGCCGGCGCGGATCGAAGCCGGATTGATGCCGGTCTTGGGATCCTTCGGCTTCAGATTGATGTCGTGCATGGTCAGGATGACCACGCGCGGCAGCGAAGCGACGCCGCTGACGAAGGCACCGAACTGGTGGTAACTGCCCACCATGCGCAGCTTGATCGGCTTTTCAGCGTAGAACTCGCGCACCTGCTCGGCTTCGGGTTCGAACAGTTCGTTGACCAGCCCGCTGGACAGCGCCGTCTGCGAAACGTCGATGATCAGGTCCGGCATTTCGGTCTTGCTGGGCAGCTGGCGCAGCATCTGCTGCAGCACCTGTTCCATCTGCGCCAGCTGCTGCTTGAGCGGCTCCAGGTTGACCGCGCGCCCCTGTTCCTTTTCGAACTCGGTGCGCAGCTCGGTCTCACGGCGTTCCAGGGTGGCGAGCTCTTCACGCTTGCCGCTGGTCAGCACGAACCACGACACCGCCATGATGACCAGCGCGATCAGCACGCAGAACACCACCTTGGCCTGCTGCGGCCAGTTGCCGATGTCGTTGAAGTCCAACTCGTTGATATTGAATTTCTTCTGGCTCACGGCGAGCCCTCCTGACCGCTGGCCGGTGTCGGCGGCGGCGTCTGCTGCGGGGCGGCCGGGGTCAGCCGGCTGCCAGCGGGCGGTGCGGGAGCCGCCGGAGCGGCGTTGCCTGCGGGCGCCTGGACGGCAGCAGGCGTGGCACCGTCGGCCGGGGCCAGCGGGGCCAGCACGGCCGGATCAGCGGCAACCGGCGCATTCGGGTCAGCCACCGAGCCATCCGGGTTGAGCGTGGATTCCTCGCTCTGCGCCGGCAGCTTGACCTTCACCACGAACACATACGGCAGCGCGCTGACGTCTGCCAGCGGCAGCGTCTTGGCTTCCTTTTCCTTTTCCGGATCACGCGCTTCGATGATCGACAGTTCCGGGTTGGTCATCCAGCCGGAGGTCTCCAGGTTGCGCATGTAGGCCGACACGCGGGCATTGGACTGGGTGCGCCCTTCCAGGGTCAGTACGTCGCCTTCCTGCTTCAGTGCGGTCAGTACCACGCCATCGGGAATGGTGCGGACCAGCGCATCGAACAGGTGCACCATCTGGGAACGCTTGGACTGCAGTTCCTCGATGACGGCCTTGCGTGCCAGCAGCCGGTCCTTCTGCGCGTCGAGGCGGTCGATTTCCTTGTTCTGCAGCTTGACCTTGTCGATCTCGGCCTGCAGGAAGGTGTTGCGCTCGCCCTGGCCGCTGACCTGACGGTCGTAGTAGAACCACACCATCAACGACAACAGCAGGCCACCGACGGCGGCCAGGCCCAACATTGCGTAGAACTCGCGCTGGCGTTGCTTGCGACGTTCGGCACGCCACGGCAGCAGGTTGATCCGTGCCATCAGTCGAAACTCCTCATCGCCAGGCCGGTGGCGATCATCAGCGCCGGGGCATCCTGTGCCAGCGCGTGCGCCTGCACCTTCGGGCCCAGCGTCATCTGCGCCAGCGGGTTGGCCACCACGGTCGGCACGCCAAGCTGCTCTTCCACCAGCTCCGGCAGGCCGGTCAGCGCGGCGCAGCCGCCTGCCAGCACGATGTAGTCGACACGGTTGAATTCACTGCCTGCATAGAAGAACTGCAGCAGGCGGCTGATCTGCTGGACCGTGGCTTCCTTGAACGGCTCCAGCACCTCCATTTCATAGCTTTCCGGAAGCCCGCCCTGGCGCTTGGCCAGGCCGGCTTCTTCGTAGCTCAGGCCGAAACGGCGCATGATCTCGTCGGTCAACTGCTTGCCGCCGAACACCTGCTCACGGCTGTACAGGCTGCGCCCCCCGCGCAACACGTTCAGCGTGGTCATGGTGGCGCCGATGTCGACCAGCGCGACCACGCCGTCGCTGGACACCGGCAGTTCGCTGGCGACCAGGGCAAAGGCGTTCTCGACCGCGAAGGCCTCCACGTCCATCACCTTGGCCGTCAGTCCGCCCAGTTCCAGCGCCGACTGGCGCAGCTCGACGTTTTCAGAACGCGAGGCAGCCAGCAGCACCTGGACCATTTCCGGGTTGTTCGGGATGGTCCCGAGCACCTCGAAATCCAGGTTCACTTCTTCGATCGGGTACGGGATGTAGTTGACGGCTTCCAGTTCGACCTGGGCCTCCATCTCGTTCTCGTCCAGATCGGCCGGCATCGGGATCACCTTGGTGATCACCGCCGAGCCCGCCACGGCCGCCGCAGCGAACTTGACCTTGCTTCCCGAGCGGTTGACGGCGCGACGGATGGCTTCCCCTACCGCCTCCACTTCAACGATGTTCTTTTCTACGACGGCGTTCGGCGGCAGCGGTTCCACGGCGTAATGTTCCACGCGGAAACGGTTACCACTGCGTGAAAGCTGCAAAAGCTTTACCGCAGTCGAACTGATGTCGACGCCAATGAGCGACGACTGGCCTTTTGGGATGAGCCCCACGGTTTCTCCCCTGCCGATGGGCACTTGGACGCAATAGCTGCGCCCGCGCATTAATAACGTTTTTTTTGCAAATGGCAACCGTCCCGCCGTGAAGGTTTCTTCACAGAACGACACACGGTGACGCGGCTTCCCCTTGCACTCCCCAGAGCCGACCCCAGCCAGCCCCTTGCGTAATCTATACTCTGCGGCCATGAATTCTGCAATCGGAATCTGTCACCGATGACACGCCTTCGCCGCTGGCTGCGCTGGATCCTGGTCGTTTTCCTGATCCTGGCGTTGATTGGCGCGGCCGCTGCGGGCGGCCTCTACTACGCCATTTCCTCCAAGCTTCCCGACGTGCAGACCCTGCGCGACGTGGAAATGCAGGAGCCCATGTATGTCTACGCCGCCGACGGCAAGCTGATGGCGGTGTTCGGCGAGACGCGGCGCACGCCGATCACCATGAAGGACGTCCCCGAGCGCCTCAAGCAGGCCTTCCTGGCCACCGAAGACGCCCGCTTCTACGAACATGGCGGGGTCGATTACAAGGGCATCGCGCGTGCGGTATGGCTGCTGGCCACCACCAGCGACCGCCGCGTGCCCGGCGGTTCGACGATCACCCAGCAGGTGGCGCGGCAGTTCTTCCTGAGTTCGGAATACAGCTATACGCGCAAGCTGGCCGAGATCCTGCTGGCCCGCAAGATCGAGTCGGAGTTGAGCAAGGACGAGATCTTCGAGCTGTACCTGAACAAGAGTTTCTTCGGCAATCGCGCCTACGGCGTGGCCGCGGCGGCGCAGTTGTACTACGGCAAGTCGCTGGACCAGCTGGACCTGGATGAAATGGCATCGCTGGCCGGCATCCCCAAGTTCCCGTCTTCGGGCAACCCCATCTCCAACCCGGAGCGCGCGCAGCAGCGCCGCGACAACTACGTCCTGCAGCGCATGGCCGACCTGCGCTTCATCAGCCAGGCCGAGGCCGATGCGGCCAAGGCCGTGCCGATGCACGCCACCGTGCACGAGCCACCGGTGCAGGTCGAGGCGCCCTACGTGGCCGAACTGGTGCGCCAGGAGATGATCGCCCGCTTCGGCGGCGACGTGGTCAACAAGGGCTACCACGTGACCACCACCATCAACGCCGAGCTGCAGACCGCGGCCAACCTGGCCGTGCGTGACGGGCTGCTGCTGTACGACCACCGGCATGGCTGGCACGGCGTGGAGAAGCAGGTCGCGCTGGGTGCCGGCGATGACGTGGCGACGCTGGCCGGGCACCTGTCCGGGATCAGTGCGCAGTCCGGTCTGCTGCCGGCGATCATCGCCGCCACCGCCGCCGATGGCAGCGCCACCGCCGTGCTGGCCAACCGCACCGAAGTCACCCTGCCCGCCGCTGCGGCGCGCTGGACCAACAAGACCCCTGCCAAGCTGGTGCAGCGCGGCGACATCGTGCGCGTGCGCGTGGGCGAGAAGGAAGGCCAGTGGCTGCTCGACCAGATCCCGCGCGGTCAGTCCGCGCTGGTCTCGGTGGATGCCAACAGCGGTGCCCTGAAGGCGCTGGTGGGTGGCTTCAGCTACTCCGGCAACAAGTTCAACCGCGCCACCCAGGCGCGTCGCCAGCCGGGTTCGAGCTTCAAGCCGTTCATCTATGCAGCGGCCTTCGACAAGGGCTACAACCCGGCTTCGATCGTGCTCGATGCCCCGGTGGTGTTCCGCGACCGCCGTGGCAAGACCTGGTCGCCGCAGAACGATGGCGGCGGCTTCCGTGGCCCGATGCGCCTGCGCGAGGCACTGGTGCAGTCGCGCAACCTGGTGTCGGTGCGGCTGCTGGACGGCATGGGCGTGGACTATGCGCGCAAGTACATCAGCGAGTTCGGTTTCGCCGAAGCCGAGCTGCCGCCCAACCTGTCGATGTCGCTGGGCACCGCCTCGCTGACTCCGCTTTCGGTGGCACGTGGCTATGCCGTGTTCGCCAATGGCGGCTCGCGCGTGGATACCTGGCTGATCGACCGGGTTTCCGACCGCGACGGTGTGGAAGTGTTCAAGGAAAATCCCGCGCTGGCCTGCCGTGACTGCGCTGGCACCAGCCATGGCCAGCCGGCCAATGCGGTGGTGGACGGCTTCAACTTCGGCGCTGCCGCCGCGCCGGCCCCGGCCGGCACCGCCGCGACGCCGCAGCCAGCGGTGGAAGCCCCGGCCCCGGTCAACCCCGATGCGCGCACGGCGCCGCGTGCGATCGATGCGCGCACCGCCTACCAGCTGGTGTCGATGATGCGCGACGTGGTCCAGCGCGGTACCGGCACGGCGGCCAAGGTGCTTGGCCGCGAGGACGTGGGCGGCAAGACCGGTTCGACCAACGACCATCGCGATGCCTGGTTCTCCGGCTTTGGCGGTCCTTACGCCACCACGGTGTGGGTCGGTCGCGATGACTTCCGCTCGCTGGGCTACCGCGAATATGGCGGCAAGGCCGCGCTGCCGATCTGGATCGACTACATGCGCACCGCGCTGAAGGACACGCCGATCGCGCAGAACGATCCGCCCTCGGGCATGGTGCAGGCCAGCCTCAACGGCGCCACCGAGTGGGTCAAGGTCGAGGACATGGACCGCTTGCAGGACTACGACCTGAACCTGCAGACGCCGCAGGCCGATGCGGCGGCGTTCGATATCTTCTGACCGACCACGGCACTGAGCGGTGGCGCGGCACGCTCCATGCCGCGCCACCTGGCCTTCACCGCGCGGGTGTAGGCTGGTTCCAGGCCATGCAGAGGGGAGCAACCCATGCACCGTGCGCGCGAACACACCGCCACCCAGACCCGTGAACGCCGCCATCGGCTGGCGCATGAAGCCGCCAGGCTGATGGTCGAAGGCGGCATCCAGGATTTCCACCAGGCCAAGCGCAAGGCCGCCATCCGGCTGGGCATCCATGACGATGCTTCGCTGCCGCGCAACGCGGAAATCGAGCAGGCCCTGCGCGAGCACCAACGCTTGTTCGCCGGCAGTGCCCAGAGCGATGCGCTGCGGCAGCGGCGGGAAGCGGCGGTGCACGCATTGGAGTTCCTGCAGGCGTTCGCTCCACGGCTGGCTGGGCCGGTGCTGGAGGGCACCGCAGATGCGCATAGTCCGGTCCAGCTGCACCTGCACGAGGACGACCCGGACGCCGTACAGCGTTTCCTCGATGAGCACGGCATCCCGGCCGAGGCACGCAGCCGGCGCCTCCGATGGGACCGCGAACGGGTACTCGATGCGCCGTTGTGGGTGTTCAGCGCCGATGGCGTGGTCTTCGAGCTGCTGGTACTGCCCTGCCACGCCCTGCGCCAGGCGCCGCTGTCAGCGGTAGACGAAAAGCCGATGCGGCGCGCCTCGCTGGCCCGCCTGCGCGAGCTGCTGCAGGACACCGCACCGGCGCCAGGCGATACGCAGGGCTGAGCAAGCCCGGGCCGACGGACCCGACAAGCTCAGCCGATCACAGGAGGCAGCGTCAGCAGGTGCTCACGGTAGCCGTCGCCGGTAAGGCGATAGCGCAGTTGCAGCGTGCTGCCGGGCTCCAGCCCGGCCGGCAACTGCAGCGAGGCGCCCGGGTACAGGCTGCGCGATACCTCATGGGTCGCACATGCACCGGCCGCGCTGCAGCCGACGACGCTGGTGATGCCCACGCGCAGCGTGCCGATGTTGTGCAGCGTGCGGCCGCGCAGCTCCACCTGCACACGGCCATCGGCCGGCAACACGTTGACCAGCGCCCCCCATACCAGGCTGACGCCGATGCTGGCCTGTGCGCCGTCCGCGGGGGCGTCCACGGCCTCCTCATCCGGTGCGCGGACACCTTCGAAATAGACCCGATAAGCGGTCTCCTGCTGCACCGGCTGCAGCGGAATGATCCGGATCAAGCGGTTGCCCCCGCCCGCCAGTGCAAATCTGGACGGGGTCAGCGCAATGGCTGCCTGGCTGGGTGCAACGTCCGCTTCGTGTTCCCCGTCGCCTGCCGGATCGACGATGTGGCGCAGGGATGCCTGCACGAACTGCGCTTGCGTGGATTGCGAATACACGCGGAAAACCGTTGCTTTGCCAGGCTCTACCGATGCACGCATGGGATGGATGGTCAGGTTGGCGTGCGCCGCCGGCGTGGACAGAAACAGCGCCACGGCAAGGCCGGAAAATCGAGTTCTCACGAAAGGCTCCATTGGTATCAGGGACGGGACGGCGGCAGGCGCAGCTCGACCCGCAGCCCGCCGTGGTAGTGGCCGGGCCGCTTGCTCGAGATGGGAACGCGGGGCGTGTCCAGGCTGAGCGGGGTCGGCACGCAGAACACAGGCTGGGTCATGCCGGGCAGCGCCACCAGCCGCAACCGGACGCGGTCGATGCCGGTCAACATCTGCTCGATTCCATTGGCCATCGGCAGCCGTGCACCGCCATGGTCCAGCGTCACGGTGTAGTCCACGCGCTGGGTCGGGTCGCCGCCACCGTCCGCGTGCCATACCGAGTAACCGCTGGCCGTCGACGTCGGACCTGCGCTGTCACTGACAGTCACGCCCAGGTAGTCGCTCTGCGAACCTGCTCCGTCATACAGGCACATCTCCAACGCGGCCTGTCCGCCGACCGTCTGCGAGATCGGGTCGTAGTGCAGGTTGAGGCCGACCTGGGGCGTTGCCAGGTCGAAGGCGGGGAAGTAGATCGACGCCGCATCGCGGTCGCTGATGTCCAGGTCCAGACGGAACGTGTAAGTCGCCAGTGCCGGCCCGTCGGCTTCAGTGCGCAGGTCCAATACCAGTTCGGCCTCCCAGCGTCCTGCCACCAGCCTGGACAATTCGTTACCGGAAATGGACAGGGCCGCACCGGTTCCAGTGGGCGGTTGGCCGGCGCATTCCGGCCCGTAGCGGCTACTCAGCGGCTGATCGGTCCCGTGCCAGAGGTCGTTCTGGCAGGCGCGGTCTGCAAAGGCGCGTTGCAGCGAACCGCTCACGGTGATCTCCATGCGCATGCCGCTCCTGCGTTCGGTGAAGCGCAACGCAATGCCGGTACGCCCGCCACCCTGGGCACCGGTATCGGCGGTTGGGCAGCGGCCATGTTGTGCATCCGTCGCCGACCGGCAGGTGAGATGGATGCTTCCGTAGCCACGCGCTGGGTCGGCGCTGTAACCGAGCAGCGTGCGTGGCGCCAGCAGTTCGATGGAGGCGGGGACCCCCGACCGGTCATAGGCCAGCGCGTGCTCCTGCACGATGCCCACCGGATCGGTAAGCGGTAGCGCCTGCGCCCTGGCGGCAGGCGCCAGCAGCACGGCAGGGAGCACGGCAAGCCAGCGCATCATCACCGTTCCTGCCCTCGCTGGGCGGCCCGGCCCGGCCGGACCAGGGCCCGCTCCCGCAGCAGCTGCGCCACCCGTGCCTGCTGACGGATGTCGGCCGGCAACTGCGCCACGTCCAACGGCTGGCACTGCACGGCACCGACCATCAACACGGCCAGGCGCTGCTCTCGCACCTGCAGTGGACAATGCAGCAGCCGGCTTCCCTGCAACAGGTACAGCACCTGCTCGCGTCGCGTGAAATCCAGCACGAAGCCGCCATTGCCCTCGGTGGCAGGTACCGGCGCATTGAGGATGCGTGCCGCCGAAACCGGCAGGCCCGCAGGATCCTGCGCGCGGCCGATGAAGGTGTAGGTCACCTCGATGGGAACGGCCATCGACAGCAACCGGCCCGGCGCCAGGAACACCTCACGCCCGGAACCGCCAGCGCCTAGGCCTACGCGCACCGCCCCGCTGCTCTCCCCGCTGCTGGCGTCCTGCAGTTCGGCACGGTGCATCTGGTAGGCCGGCAAGGCCACCAGCCTGCGCTCGCCAAGCCGCAGCCGCTGCCTGCGCCGTCCTGCCACCTGGAGCTCGGCCGCTACCCCGGACAGTTCACTGTCCTGCGCAGGGTCGACCTTGACCGCCAGGCCCGCATCGGCGCCGTTGCCTTCGCCCCAGTAGAAGCCGCTTGGCCCCAAGGCGAAGGCAGCGCTGTGCGTCGCGCTGTAGCCCGTTTCCCGACGCCCGGGTTGCCGATGGAAGGCCACGGTGGCGCTGCCATGACCGAAGTGGCTCTGCAACTGCGCGCCCACACCGACGCTGTATCGCTCGCTGTTGTCGCCGCGCAGATCGGCAGACACCTCAGCGGACTGGTCCTCGTACTGGCGGCGCAGCGTCTGGCTGGTGCTGTAGCTCATCTGCGGCCGGTGATGGCCCGGCTGCCGCAGGTCCATCGCATGGCGTCGTTGCGAAGTGGCCCGATCGCCGCGCTGCAACCGGGTAAGGCTGAGGTTGAAGAAAAAACCGCGGTCATGCCGTGGGCCACCGGTTGCGTCGCTGCGCTGGTGCCAAAGTCCGAAGCGACGGGCAACGCTGTACTCTTTCCAACGCTCGATCCGGCTGAAGCTGCCCTGCCAGTTGCGGCTGCGCTGTGCATCGACGTTGCCGGCACGCAGCCCGGGCAATGCCAGCGAGGGGGGCATGAACACCGCCTCGGGGTGGTCCGGCGCTGGATCTGCGCGCCACGCCTGGCGGCGCGTGTAGCCCAGGTAGAGGCTCCCGCCGCGTAGCGGCAACGCCATCGAAGCACTCAGCGCATCCACGCACCCCGCTCCGTCGTATCGCGCAAACGACCGGCAGCGGATGTCGCGCGAGCGTTGATGATGGACATTCCATGATGCCCGTCGCCGGTAGGATATCTGGCTCCGGGTGCCACGGCTTCCCTCGCTGCCGCGCATGGCGCTCAGCCCAGCGCGCAGCTCCTGGGTGGCGGACCGCTGCCGCAGGTCCAGCCGCAGCTCCGCATGGCGGCCGCTTTCCATGTCCACCGCACCTGCGGTCACGGCCATGGCGTGCCCGACCGGCAAACGCAGGCCCGCCATGACCGTGGCTTCGCCGGGCAGGTATCGGCCGCCGCGTTCTGCACGCCGCCCCGCCTGCAGGAACCATTGCAGGGTGTCATCGGCGCCGTCACCACGCTTGTCGAAAGGCGCTTCTTCGCCGCGTACCAGCACGCCCGCTTCGTAGATGCGCAGGGTGACGCTGTAACTGCCGAAGGGATAGCTGCGGGTATCCAGTTCGTTGATCCCGGCTGGCAGGTAATAGGTCTGCAGGAGGCGCTCGCCATCGAACGCCTCCACGCGCGCATCGCGTGCCAGCAGCACGGTGAGCGGGGTGGCCTGCATTGCCGCCTCGACATCGACGTAGGCTTGGCTGGTTCCCACGCGCAGGCCGTCGAAGCGGTCCAGCGGAAGCATGCCGAAGCCGAAGGTGCCGCCAAGTGGACTGGCGAGGTTGCGCCGGTCCATGCGCCCGGCCTGCAGGTAGTGACGACGGTCCAGGTCATGCCGGTAATACGCATTGTCCATGTCGAATCCACCGCCACTGCGGTGTCCGTGTTGCTGGCTGAAGTTCCAGCTCGCCGCCAGATGCCCGCGGGCGGACATCCCCAGTGCGCCCGCGCCCTGTACCGCCAGCGCGCGCTGGTCGCGACCACCGCTTGCGTTGATCACGTGCTGGTGGAGGAACGCTTTTTCGGCTGCGGCGCTGGCCTGGTGGAAGCGCTCGGTGCTGCGTGGAGCCGGCAGCCACTGCCGCGCCACGAACAGGCGCAGTGCCCCCTCGCCTTCGTCATGGATCGCGGCCACGGCCGTGTCCTCTTCGGGGGGATCCAGATAGCCGCAGCCAGCCTGGGCATTGCCGTGCCGGCATGCCAGATGGCTGTTGCGCGGCAGCGGCGCAGACAGCGCTGGCAACAGGCTGGACCGTGCCGCAGGGTCCAGATCGAGCGCCTGAAGTACGGTGGCGGGATCCTGCAGTTGCACGGTATCCAGGTCGACCAGCACCGGCACCACGCCCGCAGAGCGCTCGAACAGCCGGACCTCAAGCTGCTCCACCTGGCCTTCCACAAGGTCTTCGAAGCCGTCCGGGACGCGACTGGCGGTGACGCCCCCCATTGCCACGGGCAGTGCGAGCGCGATCGCCAGCCCGGTCACGACGGGGGCGGTAGTCATCATGTGAGAGTGGCCGAAAGGGCCGGCCCCGTAGGGCCGGCGCAGGAAGTTACGGGCTGACGGTCTTCTGGGCCAGGACAATGCTGACCAGTCCCTCGTACAGGCCCGCCGCGGTGATCGGCGCCTGCGTGGTCTGCGCGATCTGGAGCGGCATGGCAATCGAGGCGCCCGGCAACGCGCCGTCGAACAGTTCGGCCGCGGTGAAGTCGGTACCCGCCACCGATACGGTTCGGCCGTTGAGGCTGACCGTCATCGGCACCCCTACCGCACCGGGGGCAGCAATGACCGGACGCAGCTCGGCGGCATGACCCAGGCGCACGGCGATGTCCTTGCGCGGATCGTTGGAAATGATCCGCACCTGCTCCGACCAGGGCATCAGGCCATTGATCGGGTTGTGGGTCAGCGCCACGCCATCGGGCAACGCGCTGCCATCGGCACGCAGCAGGGCCAGCGTGGGATCGACATCTGCCCAGACCTTGATGTCGGCCTGGATGGCATGTGCGGAGGTGGATGCAGCGGCTAGCGCGATGGCGACCAGCGCGTTCCGGCAATGCGTTTTCATATGACTACTCTCCTTGATATCGATATATGGCGTCATTCAAACGACGCGATACCATCAGCGAAAGCTGGTGGCGGCAGGAGAATAGGCATCGCGTTCTTTTTTGAACGTAAGGCAATCTTCAAAAACGCGATGTCGTGAGCGGTTTTGTGCGCCTGGTTGCGGAACAAAACATTGCTTCGTGATTTGCCACGATTTGACGCTTTTTCGATAGCGACCCGTGCAGAGCTGGCAGGCGCGCAAAAAAAACGCCCCGCTAGGCGGGGCGTTCGATGCAACAGGCAAAGACCGGAATCAGTCCTGGTAGTCGCGCACGTCGCTACCGGTGTAGACCTGGCGCGGGCGGCCGATCTTCATTTCCGGATCCACCTGCTGTTCCAGCCAGTGCGCGACCCAGCCGGAAGTACGGCCCAGGGCGAACATGACGGTGAACATTTCGGTC
>NZ_JBJDOQ010000008.1:111105-167309 GCF_044901215.1 Stenotrophomonas sp. NPDC078853
CTGTAGAAATCGACGTTCGGTACAGCTTGCGGGCAACGAAGTACTCGTCCTGCAGCGCGGCCTGCTCCAGCTTCACGGCCACGTCCAGCAGCGGATCCTGCACGCCCAGCTGCTTGAGCACCTTGCCGGTCATTTCGCCGATGACCTTGGCGCGCGGGTCGAAGTTCTTGTACACGCGGTGGCCGAAGCCCATCAGGCGGAAGCCGGAGGTCTTGTCCTTGGCCTTGACCACGGCCGATTCGACGTTGTCGGCCGAACCGATTTCTTCCAGCATCTTCAGCACGGCTTCGTTGGCACCGCCATGGGCGGGGCCCCACAGCGCGGTGACGCCTGCGGCCACCGACGCGTAGGGGTTGGCACCGGTCGAACCGACCAGGCGCACGGTGGAAGTCGACGCGTTCTGCTCGTGGTCGGCATGCAGGATGAACAGCAGGTCCAGTGCCTTGACCACGTCCTGGTTGAGTTCGTAGCTGCCGTCGGCGGCTTCGAAGGTCTGCTTCAGGAAGCGGCTGACATAGTCCAGCGAGGTATCCGGCGTGTTGGCCGGCAGGCCCTTGCCATGGCGATAGATCAGCGCCGACAGGGTCGGCACCTTGGCGATCAGGCGCACGGCGGCCTTGCGGCGCTGTTCGGCGTCGGCCAGGTCGAGCGAGGCGTGGTAGATACCCGACAGCTGCGCGATCGCGGCGGTCAGGATCGCCATCGGATGGGCATCCTTGGCGAAGCTGCCGATCAACGTGTTGATCGATGCATCGACGGTGGCTTCGGCAGCCAGCTCTTCGTTGAATGCCTTCAACTGGGCCGCGTCGGGACGCTCGCCGTTGATCAGCAGGTAGACGACTTCGACATAGCTCGACTTTTCCGAGAGCTGCTCGATCGGATAGCCGCGATACAACAGAACGCCCTTGTCGCCATCGATGTACGTGATGGCCGACTTGCAGCTTGCGGTGGCAGTGAAGCCGGAATCGTAGGTGAAATACCCCGTTTCCTTGGTCAGCTTCGAAATGTCGACGCAGTCGTTGCCGAGAGTGGGTTTGATGACCGGCAGAACGACCGACTTTTCGCCGGCGTTGAGCGTGACCTGATCAAGATCGGACACTGTGTGCGCTCCTTCAAGGGGAAGGCGCCTGCCCAAGCGCATTGGTCAGGCACGTGAATGACGTCCACGACCTGTGCCGCGGATCCCGCCATTATCGCACAGCAGCATTTTCCGGGGGTTAGACGGAAGTCGTAGATGTCGTATAAGGACCCGCCCGAGGCCTCGCCGGGGGGGCGCCCTGCGGTGCGCCGATGCCGGCAACCGGACGCTGCGTTCCACCACCATACGCCACGGCACCGCATCCCGGAAAAGCAAACGGCCGCGCAATGCGCGGCCGCTCACCCAAGCGTGGATCGACGGATCAGCGCGCGTAGCGCTTCTGGAACTTGTCGATACGGCCGGAGGTGTCGATCACCTTGTGCTTGCCCGTGTAGAACGGGTGCGACGAGGAGGAGATTTCGACCTTCACGAGCGGATACTCGTTACCGTCTTCCCACTTGGTGGTTTCCTTCGACGCCATGGTCGAGCGGGTCAGGATCTTGAAATCAGAGGTGACGTCTTCGAAGACGACGTCACGGTACTCGGGATGGATATCGTCCTTCATGGGCGTACACCGTAAATAGGTAAGGGAAACACAAGAGCGGCATTAT
The DNA here is from genome assembly GCF_044901215.1 of Stenotrophomonas sp. NPDC078853. Taxonomy (NCBI): domain Bacteria; kingdom Pseudomonadati; phylum Pseudomonadota; class Gammaproteobacteria; order Lysobacterales; family Lysobacteraceae; genus Stenotrophomonas; species Stenotrophomonas sp. NPDC078853. The sequence continues at coordinate 112,795 of NZ_JBJDOQ010000008.1, forward strand.
AAGCCCCACTTCGCGCCGGAGCAACCCGCCTTGAGGCGGGCGCCCCGTGCCTGCCCCGTGCCTGTCTTCAGGCACCCAGCGCCTGCCGCACCAGTGCCTCGAAACGGGACTGATCGTAGGCCATCAGAAGCGCGCAGTTGTCCGGCTGGCCGGTCTGGCGATTCCAGTCGACGAGGGTGGCGCCACGGCTGAACGTGCCGTTCAGCTCGATGTTCACCGGCCGCGACTCCACCTGCAGCTGCCCTTCCGGGTTCAGCGCCCAGGCCATCGCCAGGGCATCGGCGGTGAACCAGCGTCCGCCCTTGCTGTCTTCGGACAGCGCACGGGTCTTGCGCGAGATCAGTTCATAGAAGCGCGCGCGGTCCGAATCAGCGGCCAGCCACTGTTCGGCCTGCTGCAGCGGCAATCCGTGGGCCACGGTCGCTTCCCAGTCCGACACCAGCAGGTGCGGGAAGGCGGCGAACACCACGTGCGCGGCTTCCGGATCGAAGGCGATGTTGAACTCGGCAGCAGGGGTGATGTTGCCGTGGCAGGTGACCGCCCCGCCCATCACCACGATGCGCTTGATGCGGGTGGGCAGGGTGGGATCCAGCTTCAGCGCCAGCGCCAGGTTGGTCAGCGGGCCAAGCATGACCAGCATCAGCTCGCCACGGTACTGGTGCGACAGGCGCAGGATCGCCAGCGCGGCATGTTCAGCTTCGGCGCGGCGGGCGGGGGGCGGCAGGTCGACATCGCCATAGCCGTCGCGCCCGTGCACGTGGGCGGCATCCAGCGAGGGATGCAGCAGCGGATCGGGGCTGCCGGCGAACACGGGGACGTCGTCACGGCCGACCACTTCACACAGCTTGAGTGCGTTGCGGACGGTGTAATCCAGGCCGACGTTGCCGGCGGCGATGGTCAGCGCGACCACCTCATGGCGGGTATCGGCGAAGGCCATCAGCAGGGCCAGTGCGTCGTCCACACCGGGGTCGGTGTCGATCAACAGCGGGATCTTGTGGGTCATCGTTGCCGTCTTCTGAGCGGCAACGGAGTGTCGCACCGCGGTGGCTGCAAATACAACCGGGCGCACCAGCGATGCGCGTTTTCTGGGGGCGGGGCCCGGCGGGAGGGACGGTAGCGCCGACCCATGGTCGGCGGATGCTGCCTGCCATCGCATCGTCTGACGCAGGCCGCGCTTGGCGCTCGCCGAGCGCGGCTCGGCGCTACCGCTTTTCTTCATTTCCCTGCTGGACGCGCGCGCAGCTTGTCAGGGCCGGGCGGGAGGGGGTTGCAGGGGCGTTGAGCGCCATGGATGGCGCGAAACGAGGCCCGCAGGATGCCGCTGTTGCCGTCCCCTGCAAACCCCTCCCGCCCGGCCCCTCAGCCAGCTGGCGAGCATCGGCCGATGCATCCGCTCAGGCCGAGGCGTAACGCACGGCGGTGCCGATCCAGCGGTCGACCACCCGGTCGGCCAGGCCGGGCTGCTCCTGCAGCAGCCGTTCGGCCAGTGCGTGCACGTCCGGCAGCAGGTTGGCGTCGCGCGCCAGGTCGGCGATGCGGAAACCGGCCAGGCCGGTCTGCCGGGTGCCCAGCAACTCGCCCGGGCCGCGCAGCTCCAGGTCTTTCTCGGCGATGACGAAGCCATCGTTGGTCTCGCGCATGGTCTGCAGGCGTTCGCGCGCCATCGTCGACAACGGCGTCTGGTACAGCAGCATGCAGCGCGATACCGCCGATCCGCGCCCTACCCGCCCGCGCAGCTGGTGCAGCTGCGCCAACCCCAATCGTTCGGCGTTCTCGATCACCATCAACGACGCATTGGGGACGTCCACGCCCACTTCGATCACGGTGGTCGCCACCAGCAGATCGATCTGCCCGGCCTTGAACGCCACCATCGTCGCCAGTTTTTCGGCGGCCTTCAGGCGCCCGTGCACCAGCCCGACACGCACGCCCGGCAGCAGCGCCTGCAGTGACTCGTAGGTGGCCTGCGCCGGCGTGGCATCGAGCTCCTCGCTTTCTTCGATCAGCGTGCAGACCCAGTACACCTGGCGTCCCTCGCTGCAGGCCAGCGCGATCCGCTCGATCAGCTCGGGGCGGCGATCGGCGTTGAGCGCCACGGTCTGCACCGGGGTGCGCCCGGGCGGCAGCTCATCGATGGCCGACACGTCCAGATCGGCATATTCGGACATCGCCAGCGTGCGCGGAATCGGCGTGGCGGTCATCACCAGCTGGTGCGGCACGCTGTTGCCGCCCGCGCCCTTGTCGCGCAGCGCCAACCGCTGGTGCACGCCGAAGCGGTGCTGCTCATCGACGATCGCCAGCGCAAGGTCCTGGAACACCACCGCGTCCTGCATCAACGCATGGGTGCCGACCACCACCTTCGCCTCGCCGTTGGCCACATCGGCCAGCACCTTGGCACGAGCCTTGCCGGTGACCTTGCCGGCCAGCCAGGCGACCTGCACGCCCAGCGGTTCCAGCCAGCCGCGCAGGTTGTTGAGATGCTGTTCGGCCAGCAGTTCGGTGGGCGCGGCCAGCGCGACCTGCTTGCCCTGCTCCACCGCCAGCATGGCCGCCAATGCGGCCACCACCGTCTTGCCCGAACCGACGTCACCCTGCACCAGCCGCAACATCGGGCTGGGCCGGGCGAGGTCGTCGCGGATCTGCTTGAACACGCGCTGCTGCGCGCCGGTCAAGGCGAACGGCAGCTGCTTGAGCAGCGCCTTGGCCAGCCTTCCCGGCCCGTCCAGCGGCGGCGCATGGTGGGCCTGCAGGGCGATGCGCTGGCGGCGCAGGCTCAGGTGGTGGGCGAGCAGTTCTTCCAGCGCCAGCCGGCGCTGTGCGGGATGGATGCCATTGGCCAGCGCGGAAAGATCCGCATCCTGCGGCGGCTGGTGCACGGTCAGCAGTGCGCTGCGCAACGATGGCAGGCCCAGGCCATCCAGCCATCCGGGGGGCAGCAGTTCCAGCAGGGATTCGTCCGGCAAGCGCTCCAGCGCCTGCAGGATCAGCTTGCGCATGGTTGCCGGGCCGACCCCTTCCACTGCCGGGTACACCGGATCCAGCCTGTCCCCCAGCGCAGGATCATCGTGGCGCCCCAGCACCTGGTAACTGGGATGGACGATCTCCAGGCCCAGCTGGCCGGGCCGCGGGGTACCGAAGCAGCGCAGCCGGTTGCCGACCGCGAACTGCCCGAGCTGCTGCTGGCGGAAATGGAAGAAACGCAGCACCAGCGTGCCGCGCCCTTCGTCTTCAATGGCGACCTTGAGCATCGGCCGGTAGCGCATGCCGCGCTCCACCGCCATCACCCGGCCTTCGACCTGCGCCGGCACGCCCGAACGCAGGTCTTCGATCAGGGTCAACCGGGTCCGGTCTTCATAGCGCAGCGGCAGGTGCAGCCACAGATCCTGCAGCGTGCCCAGGCCGCGCGCCTGCAGCTTGCCGGCCACCGCCGGACCGACCCCGGCGAGCATCGCCAGCGAGGCTTCACCGGATGGAGCCAGTGCAGGGGCGGCCTTGCGTGCCACGCGGGGTTCAGCCGATGACCATCACCGCATCGACTTCGAAGTTGGCGCCCTTCGGCAGGCCGGAGACTTCGATGGTCGAACGCGCCGGGAACGGCGCCTTGAAATAGTCCTGCATGACGGCGTTGACCTTGGCGAACTCGGCCAGGTCGGTCAGGTACAGGCCCAGGCGGACGACCTGGTCGAGCGAGCCGCCGGCTTCCTCGGCCACGGCCTTGAGGTTGTCGAAGGCACGACGGGCCTGGGCTTCCACGTCACCGACGCCGACGATGTCGCCAGTGGCCGGGTCCAGCGGGATCTGGCCGGAGAAGTACACGGTGTTGCCGGCGCGCACGGCCTGCGAGTAAGGACCGATGGCGGCGGGGGCCTTTTCGGTGTTGATGATCTGGCGGGTCATGGGGGCTCCGGTATCAGGAAAAACAGAGCGTCCATTGTACCGCCCGGGGCGCTTGTATCGGTGGGTGGCGCAGCCGTGCTGGTGGGTGACGAAGCCATGCTGGTGGGTGACGACCGTTGGTCGTCACGCTCTTGTTCCACGCAGAAGCGTGACGACCAACGGTCGTCACCCACCATCAGGTCGTCACCCACTACTACTGGCGACGCACCGATTGCACCACCGACAGGCGACGCAGCCGGCGCATGACTTCGGCAAGGTGGTTGCGGTCGCGCACCTGCACGTTGAAGGCCAGCACGGCGGCATTGAAGTCGCGGTCCAGGTAGTCCACGCGTTCAATGTTGGACTGGCTCTGCGCGATCGCCGCGGCCAGCTGCGCCAGCACGCCGGTACCGTTCTCCACTTCGACCACCAGCGAGGTGTCGTAGTCGCCGGATACCGACGAATCCCAGCCGATCGGTACCCAGCGCTCCGGCGACTTGCGCAGCTCGGCCAGGTTCGGGCAGTCCATCCGGTGCACCACGATGCCCTTGCCGGCGGTGTGGTAGCCCATGATCTCATCGCCTGGAATCGGCTGGCAGCAGTTGGCGAAGGTGACCACGCCGCGTTCGCTGCCGTTGATCAGGATCTTTTCCTGCGAATGGTGACGTGCACCGCCACGCAGTTCGGCGTAGGCCATCAGCGCCTGCGCGGCCTGCGTCGGCATCCAGTTGCCCAGCGCCACTTCGGCCAGCAGCGCCTCCAGCCGCGGGAACCGGTGCTCGGCCAGGAACGCATCCAGGCGGCCCTTGGGCAGGCGCTCCAGCGACGAATCCATCGCTTCCAGCGCACGATCAAGCATGCGGTGGCCCAGCTGCACGGCGTCTTCGTGCTCGAGCTGCTTGAGCTGGTGGCGGATGGCCGTGCGGGCCTTGCTGGTGACCACGAATTCCAGCCACTGCGGCTTGGGCGTGGCCGAACGGGCGGTGATGATCTCGATTGTCTGGCCACTGACCAGCTTGGTGCGCAACGGCACCAGCTTCTTGTCCACCCGTGACGCCACTGCCGTATTGCCGACGTCGGTATGCACCGCGTAGGCGAAGTCCAACGCGGTCGCATTGCGCGGCAGGGCCATGATCTTGCCCTTCGGCGTGAACAGGTAGACCTCGTCCGGGAACAGGTCGACCTTGACGTTGTCGAGGAACTCCAGCGAGGAACCGGCCGCGCGCTGGGAGTCGATCAGTTCGACGATCCACGCATGGGCACGGCTCTGCGCGCTGTTGGGGGTGTCGCCACCGAACTTGTAGGTCCAGTGCGCGGCCACGCCGCGTTCGGCGATCAGGTCCATTTCCTCGGTGCGGATCTGCACTTCGATCGGCGAGCCGTACGGGCCGAACAGCACCGTGTGCAGCGACTGGTAGCCGTTGGCCTTGGGAATGGCGATGAAGTCGCGGAAGCGCCCGTCCAGCGGCTTGAACGCGGCATGCACCGCGCCCAGCGCGTGGTAGGCGTTGGGCACGCTGCGCACCACCAGCCGGAAACCGAACACATCCATGACCTGGTCGAAGGATTTGTTTTCGTCGTGCATCTTGTTGTAGATGCTCCACGGGGTCTTGATCCGGCTGACCAGCCGATGTTCCAGCCCTTCCTTGGCCAGGCGCTGGCTGAGCTGCACTTCCACCTGCGCCATCGCTTCGCGGCGTACCACCGGCTGGCTGCGGATGTGCTTTTCCAGGATCGCATGGCGCCACGGATACAGCGCCTTGAAACCGAGGTTCTGCAGTTCGCTCTTGACCAGGCTCATGCCCAGCCGCTGCGCGATGGGCGCATAGATTTCCAGCGTCTCGCGCGCGATCCGGCCGCGCGCCTCGCTGCTCTGCGCGCCCAGCGTGCGCATGTTGTGCAGGCGGTCGGCCAGCTTGATCATGATCACGCGCAGGTCGCGCGACATCGCCAGCAGCATCTTGCGGAAGCTCTCGGCGGCCGCTTCCTGGCGGTCGCGGAACTTCAGCTTGTCCAGCTTGGTGACCCCGTCCACCAGTTCGGCCACCGGTTCGCCGAACTCGGCGGCCAGCTCTTCGCGGGTCAGCGGCGTGTCTTCGATGGTGTCGTGCAGGATCGCGGCGATCAGCGCTTCCATGTCCAGCCCCAGCTCGGCCAGCACCTGCGCCACGGCAACCGGGTGGGTGATGTAGGGCTCGCCGGACTTGCGGGTCTGACCGGCGTGCGCGGCGGCCCCCACTTCCCACGCACGGCGCAGCAGTGGCAGCTGCTCCGGCGGCAGGTAGTGCGCTGCGCGCTCGAGTTGAAGGACGTAATCGGGTACATCCGCGCGGGATGGCGCGGCTACCTTGGCAGTGGGGCCTGGGTTCATGGCCGAAGCCTATGCCAGCGTCACAATTTCAGCAAATCCTGAATGCGAAACAGCCCGCTTGCGGCGGGCTGTTTCGCATCTGGCCAAGGGTGTCGACTGGACTCAGTCGTCGTTCTTGGACATGTCCTCGTCGGCGACCACTTCGGCGGCGGCCCATTCCAGCGCTTCACGCTCGGCACGCTCGCGCTCGGCCTTTTCGACTTCGTCGATCAGCGCGTTGTCGATGCGACGGGCGGCGATTTCGCGCAGCGCCAGCACGGTCGGCTTGTCTTCGGTTTCGCTGTTGTCCAGCGTGGCCTGCACGCCGTTGGCAAGCTGGCGGGCGCGCTTGGACGCCATCATGACCAGCTCGAAACGGTTGTTAACGACTTCCAGGCAATCTTCTACGGTGATGCGGGCCATACGGGCTCCCGGCGACCGGTCGGCCGCTCAGTCGAATGAGGGAAAGGGGACGGAGTGTAAGGGCAGGGGCTGGACAAAATCAAGCCAACCCTTCCCTGTTCCTTTTGCAATCAGTCAGTTGCAGAAGGATCTGCGGTCAAAAGGGCCTGGATCAGCCCGGCATGGCGGACCTTCTGCGCTTCGCGGCGCAGCCGGCTGGCGGTGAAGATGGCGCACAGCTCATCCACCGCGGTGTCGAAGATCTCGTTGACGATGACGTAGTCGAAGTCGTTGAAGTGCAGCATTTCCTCGCGCGCGGCCGACAGCCGCTGGCTGATCACCGCCTCGCTGTCCTGGCCGCGCTTGCGCATGCGGTCCTGCAGCGCCTGCTTCGATGGCGGCAGGATGAACACCGTCACCGTGCCGGGCACCAGCTGGCGCACCTGCTGCGCGCCCTGCCAGTCGATTTCCAGCAGCACGTCCTGGCCGGCGGCCAGCTGCGGCTCCACCGACTGCCGGGCGGTGCCCTTCCAGTCGCCGTGCACCCAGGCGTGTTCAAAGAAATCGCCGGCGGCGATCATCGCCTCGAACTCGGTCGCGCTGACGAAATGGTAGTGCTCGCCGTTGACCTCGCCCGGACGCGTGGCCCGCGAGGTGAACGAGATCGACAGCGCGATCTGCGGGTCGCGCGCCAGGGTGGCGTTGACGATGCTGCTCTTGCCGGCACCGGAAGGCGCGGCAACGATGTACAGGGTGCCGCGCGCGGGCGTGCCGACCGGGGAAGGTTGGATGCTCATTCGATGTTCTGTACCTGTTCGCGGATCTGGTCGATCAGCACTTTCAGCTCCACCGCAGCATTGGAGGTGCGGCTGTCCACCGACTTGGAGCCCAGCGTATTGGCTTCGCGGTTGAACTCCTGCAGCAGGAAGTCCAGCCGGCGCCCGACCGGATCGCGCTGCTTCAGCACGCGGCGGATTTCCACGATATGGCTGCCGAGGCGGTCCAGCTCTTCATCCACGTCCAGCTTCTGCAGCCACATCACCAGTTCCTGCTCGGCGCGGCCCGGATCCACCGGGTGCGGCAGGTCGGCCAGGCGCGCGGCCAGTTTGACCCGCTGGCCTTCGCGGATCGCGGGAATCAGGGTGCGCACGTCCGCAGCGATGCGCTCGATGGCATCCACACGTTCACTGATGGCGGTTGCCAGCTTGTCGCCTTCGCGTTCGCGCCCAGCGATGAAGCCGTCCAGGGTCTGTTCCAGCAGCGCCAGCGCCTCGGCCTGCAGCGCGGTGGCATCGGTGGCTTCGCCCTGCATCACGCCGGGCAGCTGCAGCAGGTCGGTGAAGCTGACCTGCAGGTTGGGGAAGTCGGACGTCAGCCGGTGCGCCAGCTGGCCCAGCTGGCCGAGCAGGACGTCGTTGACCTGCAGGCTGGCTGAGGTTTCCGGCGTGCGCAGGCGCATCACCAGGTCCAGCTTGCCGCGGCTCAGGCGTGCGGAAATGCGTTCACGCAGCTGCGGTTCCAGCGCGCGCAGTTCCTCCGGCAGGCGGGTGCCGACTTCGAGGAACCGGTGGTTCACCGAGCGCAGCTCGCAGCCCAGCGTGCCCCAGGCGGTGGCGCGCTCGCCCCCGGCGTAAGCGGTCATGCTTCGGATCATGGGGTTTTCCAGATGCTCCCAAAGAGGGAATGGTACCCTAGCGGCTTCATTCGAGCCTCCTGCCTGCCCCCTCCCCGGCGCGGGCATGGACCCGTTCCCCCGCTCCAACGGTACCCCGCCATGTCCGATACCCGCCCCAGTGGCCGCCAGCCTGACCAGATGCGCCAGGTCACCCTCCAACGCGGTTTCACCCGCCACGCCGAAGGCTCGGTGCTGGTCTGCTTCGGCGAAACCCGCGTGCTGTGCACCGCCACCGTGGAAAACCGCGTGCCGGGCTTCCTGCGTGGCAAGGGTGAAGGCTGGGTCACCGCCGAATACGGCATGCTGCCACGCGCCACCCACACCCGCAGCGACCGCGAAGCAGCGCGTGGCAAGCAGGGCGGCCGCACGCTGGAAATCCAGCGTCTGATCGGCCGCAGCCTGCGCGCCTGCGTGGACCGCAATGCGCTGGGCGAGCGCACCATCACCCTGGACTGCGACGTGCTGCAGGCCGACGGCGGCACCCGCACCGCGGCCATCACCGGCGCCTACGTGGCCCTGGCCGATGCAGTGAACCTGCTGCTCAAACGCGGTGACATCAAGCGCAACCCGATCATCGGCGCGGTGGCGGCGGTATCGGTGGGCGTCTACCGCGGCACCCCGGTGCTGGACCTGGACTATGCCGAAGACAGCGACTGCGACACCGACATGAATGTCGTCATGAACGATGGCGGCGGCTTCATCGAACTGCAGGGCACCGCCGAAGGCCATGCGTTCCGTCGCGACGAACTGGATGCGCTGCTGGCGCTGGCCGACAAGGGCGTGGGCGAGCTGCTGGCCGCGCAGCAGGCGGCACTGGCCGCATGAGTCGCCGGCTGGCCCTGACCACCTTGCTGGTGGATGACTACGACCGCGCGATCACTTGGTTCACCGGTGCGCTCGGCTTCCACCTGCAGCAGGACATCGACCAGGGCGGCGGCAAGCGCTGGGTGGTGGTATCGCCCGCCACCGACGGCGCTGCCGGGCTGCTGCTGGCGCGCGCCAGTTCGGACGTGCAGGCCGCGCGGATCGGCGACCAGACCGGTGGACGGGTCGGCTTCTTCCTGGAGACCGACGACTTCGCGCGTGACCACGCCGCGATGCTGGCTGCGGGCGTGGAGTTCCTCGAAGCACCGCGCAGGGAACCCTATGCCACCGTGGCGGTGTTCCGCGACCTGTACGGCAACACCTGGGACCTGCTGGAGCTGGCCTGATGCGTCTTCCCGCTACTGCCAAACTGGTACTTGCCAGCCACAACGCCGGCAAGCTGAAGGAGATGCAGGCGATGCTGGCCGACCTGCCGCTGCAGATCCTGTCGGCCGCCGATGCCGGGGTGGGCGATGTGCCCGAAACCGGCCTGACCTTCGTGGAAAACGCACTGATCAAGGCGCGTGCGGCCTGCCAGGCCAGCGGCCTGCCGGCGCTGGCCGACGACTCCGGCCTGATCGTGGACGCCCTCGGCGGCGCACCGGGACTGTACAGCGCGCGCTACGCCGGCAGCCCCACCGACGATGCCGCCAACAACGCCAAGCTGCTGGCCGACCTGCGCGATGTACCTGCCGGGCAGCGCACCGCACGCTTCTTCGCGGTGATCGTACTGCTGCGCCACGCCGCCGATCCGCAGCCGCTGGTCTGCGAAGGCAGCTGGGAAGGCGTGATCCTGGAGGCGCCGCGCGGCCACAACGGATTCGGCTACAACCCGGTGTTCCTGGACCCGCGCCATGGGCTGACCGCCGCGGAAATGGAGCCTGCCCTGAAGAATACGCTCAGCCACCGTGCGCTGGCCCTGCAGCAGCTGAAGCAGCGGCTGTCCTCGCTTTCCCTGTAACCGACGCTGATGCCCGCCCTCATTCCGCCGCCGCTGTCGCTCTACGTGCACCTGCCTTGGTGCGTGCGCAAATGCCCGTACTGCGATTTCAACTCGCACCAGGCCAAGGGCGAACTGCCCTTCGATGCTTACATCGATGCGCTGGTGCGCGACCTGGACCAGGACCTGCCGCTGGTATGGGGACGGGTGGTGCACAGCGTATTCTTCGGCGGCGGCACGCCCAGCCTGTTCCCGGCCGAGGCGATCGACCGCTTCCTGCAGCAGGCCTCGGCGCGGCTGCGCTTCGCCCCGAACGCCGAAGTCACCCTGGAGACCAACCCGGGCACGACCGAGCATGGCCGTTTCGACGGCTACCGTGCGGCTGGTGTCAACCGGCTCAGCTTCGGCATCCAGACCTTCAACGACGACGCGCTCAAGCGCCTGGGCCGTATCCATGACAGCGCCGAAGCCGAGCGCGCGGTCAAGATGGCGCAGGATGCGGGCTTGGACAATTTCAACATCGACCTGATGTATGCCCTGCCCGGCCAGACCCTGGCCGCCGCCGAACACGACCTGGAGCGCGCCTTCGCGCTGCAGCCGGCGCATCTTTCGCACTACCAGCTCACGCTGGAACCGAACACGGTGTTCTTCGCCCGCCCGCCACAGGGCATTCCGGACGAAGACAGCGCGTGGGACATGCAGGAACACTGCCAGGCGCTGCTGGCGCAGGCCGGCTTCGACCAGTACGAGGTCAGTGCCTATGCGCGGCCCGGGCGGCAGAGTGCGCACAACCTGAATTACTGGCGCTTCGGCGACTACCTCGGCATCGGTGCCGGTGCGCACGGCAAGATCAGCTCCGGGGCCGAGCAGAACGTGCGCCGGCGCTGGAAGCTGAAGCATCCGCAGGCCTACATGGACGCCGCCGGCAGCCCTGCCAGCTTCGGCGGCGATGACATCATCGCGGCGGACCGGCTGCCGTTCGAGTACATGCTCAACCTGCTGCGCCTGCACGAAGGCTTCAGCCTGCGCGACTTCCAGTCGCGTACCGGGCTGACGGCCAGCGCGATCGATGCGCCGCTGCAACAGGCGCTGCAGCGCGGCTGGCTGGAACGCGTGGGCGGCGGCCATGATCACGGACATGGCTGCGACGACCACGGCTGTGCGGGCGCAGACGCCCACGACCACGGCGGGCTGCTGCGGCCGACGGAGCTGGGACGCCGCTTCACCAACGATGTGGTGGAGCTGTTCCTGGGCGAGTAGCGCCGCCCCGCCCGACACGGTAGATTCCGAGCCCGACCCCGGGAAAACGGATGCCCAGCCCCATGCCCTCCTCGCCTCCGCCGATGCCTGAGGACACTGCACGCTTCGCCGCGGTCGACGCCCCACCGCGCGTGCGCCGGCTGCTGGGCGCGCTGCTGGCGCTGTCGCGGCAGTCGTTGACCGCGCCGCTGACGCTGACCGTGGTTGAGCTGGAGCGTGAACTGCTGCGCGAGGCCGAGCGCGCCCGCAACAGCCAGGTGCAGGCCGACCTGTTGGCGCAGGCCCGTCAGATCCATCCCTTCGCCGAAGGCTTCAGCCACCGCTTCCTGGAACACCTCGCGCAGGCCTTGGCGGCGCTGTTCGCGCCTGCCAGCGAAGCACCGGCGGCAGCCGAACCGCCGCGCCCGTCGATGTCCGCGCTGACCCTGGTCAACGACACCGACATCGATCGCGACATCGTGCTCAACGAGATCATGCGGCGCGAAATACTGCGCTCGGCCAACGCGCTGCAACTGCTCGGACAGCGGCTGGCGGTGCTGGCCGCCGCGCCGGCGCTGGATGCCGAGCATGTACCGTTCGGCCCGGTGATCCTGTGCGGCATCGTGCGCCGGATCGGCGATGAAGGCGGGCTCGAACTGGAAGCCCAGCTGGCGCTGTATCGCAGCTTCGAACGCCAGGTGCTGGAGCGGCTGGGCGAGCTGCTGGAGCGCGTCAACGTGCTGCTGGGTCACGAAGGCGTGCTGCCCGGACTGGTCTACACCCCTTACCTGGCGCGCTCGGCGGCGACCCGCCGGATCGTCACCCAGCCAGGCCGCAGCCAAGCCGGGGCCGCACGCGCCCGCACCACGCCGGTCACCAGCTGGAACGGTGCCAGCAGCACTGCCGCCAGTTCCTGGTCGGCGATGATGCAGGCCGAACTGGGCGGGCATCCCGCCCAGAACGGCGCGCCCCAGCCGCCGCCGCTGCCCACCGCTGCGCCGGATCAACCGGCGACCGCGCCCCCGGTGGTGGACCTCGCAGCGCCGGCTATGAGTGCACTGCACGAACTGCTCGCCGGTGCGCGGCAGGCGATGGCCGCCGAGGTGGCTCCGTCGCACCGCCCGGAGGCACCGCTGCCGGGCGCTGCGGTGGCAGACGAACGCGCCGTGGCGGGGGGTACGGCCGATGCCAACGCGGTACCCAGCGCGATGGTCGACGCGATCCTCGGGCAGCTGCAGGCACGCATCGCCGGCGGCGCCACCTCACGCAGCATGTCCGACCTGCAGACCGCCCTGCTGACCCAGCTGCGCGCCGAACACGGCGAGCAGGCGGCGCTGACGGTCAAGGATGGCGACACGCTGGACCTGCTCGGCCTGTTGTTCCAGCAGATCCGTCAGGAGCAGCGTCCGCAGACCGCAGGCAACGACCTGGTCGGCAGGCTGCAGGTGCCGCTGGCACGCGCCGCGCTGGCCGACCCGGGCTTCTTCGTGCGCGACGAGCACCCGGCCCGCGAGCTGCTCAACACCATCGCCGAACTGGGCGCCAGCGGCCTGCAGGAAGATGACCTGGACCCGCAGCTGGTGCAGAAGCTGGAGCGCACGGTGGATACCGTGGTGGCGCAGTACCACGACGATCCGGCCGTGTTCGCCGCCGCCAACGAAGAAGTACAGCAGCACTTCCGTGCCGCTGCGCACAAGGCCGAGCTGGCCGAGCGCCGCCACGTGGAAGCCGCGCGCGGCAAGGAGCGGCTGGAGGTCGCACGCCAGCAGGCTGCCGCGCTGATTGAACAGGCCTGCGCGCAGGACCAGCCGCCACGCTTCGTGCAGACGCTGCTGCGCCAGGCCTGGGCCGACGTGCTGACCCTGGCCCAGCTGCGCCACGGCGAAGACTCCGCACTGTGGCAGCAGCGCTTGCAGCAGACCGCGCGCATCACCGCGGTTACCGCCCAGCCCCCCGGCGGCGAGCATGCGGCCGACGACGTCCTGTTCGGCGAAATCGAGGCAGCCGTCGTGCAGATCGGCTGCCACCATGACGAAGCGCGAGCCATCGCGCGCCGCCTCTCCACCCCCGGCGGCGAAGACGACAGCACCTCGCGGACCGAGCTGAGCGCGCGGCTGAAGGCACGCACCCGGCTGGGCGAACAGGCCGAAGCCCATGACACCCGCCGGCTCGCACCGCTGGCACGCAGCAACGTCGAAGAAGACTGCTACCGACAGCTGCGCACGCTGCCGTTCGGCACCTGGTTCGAGTTCATCAGCAACCAGCAGGGCGACCTGCACCGCCAGCGCCTGTCCTGGTACAGCCTGGTCACCGAACATGCCCTGTTCGTCAATCCGCGCGGGCAGAAAGTGGCCGAGTACACACTGGATACACTGGCCCGGCTGATGGCCCTGGAGCAGGCGCGCATCGTTACCGAAGACAAGGGACGGCTGATCGATCGCGCCTGGCAGGCCACCCTGCGCACGCTGCGCTCACTGGCCGGCACTGAACAAGGGGAAGCCGCATGAGCGCCGACGACGACAGCCCCGACACCCGCCGCGCGCCACGCCGCAACGTGACCGACCTGGTGCCGGTGACCGACCTGGTCGCCGAACGCGTGGTCGGCCGCCTCGGCAATATTTCCGAGACCGGCATGCTGATGCTGGCCTCGGTGCCGCTGCGCGAAGACGCGCTGTACCAGCTGCAGTTCACCCTGCCACTGGCCGATGGCCGCGCCGCCCCGGTCGAGGTCGGCGTGCACCTGCTGTGGGCCGATCCGGCGCACGTGGCAGGACAGGCCTGGGCCGGTTTCCGCTTCATCACCCTCTCGCGCGAACACCGCGAACTGCTGCGCGGATGGATCGGACAGGAATCTCCGGCGCCCTGAGCGCCGGTTCCGGCACAGCAGTCGCGCGGCGCATGCGGCACAATCAGGGGCTGTTTTCCAGCGAGTCACCGCGATGATCCAGCACGACCCCGGCGCCCTTTATCCCGACCACCTGGCCGTGCTTTGCCGGCGGGCCGAAACAGCGCTGGCGCGCGGCGGTTTCGACCATCTGGTGGTTCCCAGCGGCACCCTGCACTACCACCTGTTCGACGACCGCGATTATCCCTATGCGGTGAATCCGCAGTTCAAGGCGTGGTTGCCGCTGACCCGCGTACCGCACAGCTGGCTGGTGTTCACCCCGGGCAAGCGTCCCACGGTGATCTTCCACCAACCCTTCGACTACTGGCACGTGGTGCCCGACGCACCGGGTGGCTGGTGGGTGGAGCACTTCGACATCCAGGTCATCCGCAAGCCGGAAGAAGCGCTGGCACTGCTGCCGCGCGACCGTTCGCGCTGCGCCGTGCTGGGCGAGGCCCAGAGCACGCTGGGCGAGTGGGTGCCGAACAACCCGGCGCCGGTGCTGGATTACCTGGAATACCACCGGGCTTGCAAAACGCCGTATGAGATCGCACTGATGCGCCAGGCGCAGGTGCTGGGCGTACGCGGCCATCGCGCCGCCGAAGCGGCGTTCCGCAACGGCGCCGATGAGTTTTCCATCCACATGGCGTACTGCGCGGCAGTCGGCCAGGATGCCAACGAGCTGCCGTACGGCAACATCGTGGCACTCAACGAGCACGCCGCCGTGCTGCACTACACCGAACTGGGCCGCACCGCGCCGCAGCCGCTGCGCAGCTTCCTGATCGATGCCGGCGCCAGCGCACTCGGCTATGCCAGCGACATCACCCGCACCCATGCGGCGCACGGCCACGACGAGTTCGCCGCGATGATCGGCGCGGTCGACGCCGCCCAGCAGCAGATGTGTGCCGCGGTCCGCCCGGGCTTCGACTACAAGCAGCTGCACGTGGACGCGCACCTGTCGTTGATGGGCGTACTGAAGGACTTCGGCGTGCTCAAGGTATCGCCGCAGACGGCGGTGGAAACCGGCATCAGCGCGGCCTTCTTCCCGCACGGCATCGGCCACCTGATCGGCCTGCAGGTGCACGACGTGGCGGGCTTCGCCGCAGGCGACGCCGGTGGCCGGATCGAACGTCCGTCAGGCCACCCCTACCTGCGCCTGACCCGCGTGCTGGAGGCGGGCATGGTGGTGACCATCGAGCCGGGCCTGTACTTCATCGACATGCTGCTGGACGAAGTGAAGCAGGCCGGGCATGGCGCCAGCATCGACTGGGATCGCGTGGATTTCTTCCGTCCTTACGGCGGGATCCGGATCGAGGACGAAGTGCTGTGCACTGATGGCGAGGCGGACAACCTGACCCGGCCGGAGTTTGTGTTGGCGAACGGGTGAAACCCCTCGCGGGTGGCGTTTAGAGCTGCAGCTGAGGGTGGGCCGGGCGGGGAGGCTGTGCGGGGCACGCGCAAGTACGTCCATGTAGCTCTTCGCGGCTCCTTCCGCTCAAGGCCCCGCACACCCTCCCCGCCCGAACCCGTGACAGGTTCCGGTGGCCGCCACCCGCGCAAAAAAAGAAGAAGAAAAGCGGTAGCGCCGAAGGCAGCGGCAGGAGCCGCTGCCAACGTCGCTTGCGACGGCCCGCAGGGTGCCGGTCAGGACGACCGGCATAGCCATCCTCGGCGAGCGCAGCGGGCAGTTGGCGGAAACAGTCCGCCGACCATGGGTCGGCGCTACCGAAGGTCCCAACGCCACCATGGACCTGTCGAAGGTGGGGCGGGGTGGCTGTGCAGGACCGTCTTTTCGCATGGATGCGAAAAGCGAGCCTACACGGACGTACTTGCGGCGTGTCCTGCACAGCCACCCCGCCCCGCCAACACGCAGCGCTGCAGCTCTTGACGTTGACGTTGCCGTGGCTTGAAAAAAAGCGGGCCGCCGGGCCGCAGGCCCGGCAAACCCCCTCACCCCTGCATGAACGCTTCGATCTCGTCGGCGCTGCGCGCCAGGCCCTCGGTCAACACCCGATGCCCATCGGCGGTGATCAGCACGTCATCCTCGGTGCGGATGCCGATGCCGCGCCAGCGCGCCTCCACGCTGGTGTCGTCGGCACCGACATACAACCCCGGCTCGATGGTGAACACCATGCCGGGCTCCAGCAGCCGCGACTCACCCGCCAGGCGGTAATCACCGACGTCGTGCACGTCCATCCCGATCCAGTGCCCGGTCTTGTGGCGATAGAAGCGCTTGTACTGCTCCTGGGCGATGTTGTCCTCCACGCTGCCCTTGAGCAGCCCCAGCCGCAACAGCCCCTCGGTCAGCACCTGCACCGCGGCCAGGTGGCCCGCTTCATACGACACGCCCGGCCGTGCCTGCGCCAGCGCGGCCGCCTGCGCGGCGCCGACCAGATCGTGCAGCGCGCGCTGTTCGGCAGTGAAGCGACCGTTGACCGGGAAGGTGCGGGTGATGTCGCTGGCATAGCCACGGTACTCCGCGCCGGCATCGATCAGCACCAGATCACCGTCGCGCGTACGCGCGTTGTTGTCGCGGTAATGCAGGATGCAGCCGTTGCGCCCTGCACCGACGATGCTCGAATACGCCGGGCACGCATCATGGGCGCGGAACACCCGCTCCAGCTCGGCCTGCAGCTCATACTCATGGATGCCCGCGCGCGCAGCCCGCATCGCCGCGCAGTGCGCCTGCACGCTGATCTGCGCGGCCTGTTCCATCAGCGCGATCTCCGCGCCGGACTTGAACAGGCGCTGCTCGTGCAGCAGATGGCCCAGCTCCTGGAACTCGTGCGGAGGCTGCGCGCCATGGCGTACCTGCGAACGTACGCGGTTGACCCAGCCGATCAGCTTCAGGTCGAAATCAGCATCGCGCCCGAAGTGGTAATACACCCGCGAGCGCCCTTCCAGCATCCCCGGCAGAATGTCGTCGAGGTCCTCGATGGGATAGGCGTCGTCCATGCCGAAATCCGCCACGGCGCCTTCCTGGCCGGCACGACTGCCATCCCAGGCTTCACGCTCGGCATCGCGTTCGCGGCAGAACAGGATGACCTCGCCGTGCCGGCGCCCGGGAATCAGCACCAGTACCGCTTCGGGCTCCGGGAAGCCGCAGAGGTACTGGAAATCCGAATCCTGGCGGTACGGGTAATGCGTATCCAGGCTGCGCACTTTCTCCGAGGCGGCCGGCAGCACCAGGATCGCCTCATCGCCGGCCATCTCCATCAACTGGCGTCGGCGCCGCTTGTACTCGGCCGCGCCGATCCCGGTGCGCTGGCGCAGGTCCATGCGATCGCCCGCCATCAGTTGAGGCGCTGGCGGTGGCGCGCGGCCATGACGCAGTCACCGTGCAGCAGCAGCACGGCAATGCGGATGAATTCCTCGATCTCGGCCAGCGCTTCGTCGTCGTCCTCGCCGTCACTGTCGAAGTCCTCGCTGGACGCCTGGGCCAGCTTGGCCAGGTCGTTCAGGGCCTCCTCGCCCTCTTCGGACAGCGCCGGGCGCTTGTGCCCCGAACCCAGCCCGAAGCCCCCCAGGAACGCGCGCGCCCAGGTGAACAGGGCATCCACCTGCGGCTCGGTCTCGGTGCTGTCGCTGAGCAGCAGCTCGAAGCCGAAATCACGGTCCTCCAGCTGCTTGATGGTCACCTCCAGCAACTGCGCCAGCGCGCTGCCCTCGGCCACCGGCTGCAGCGCATCATCGGCCAGCACGCGGGCCGGCCAGTCATTGCCCGGCGCGCCGCCAGCGGCCAGCCAGCCACACAGGCCGCCGTGCAGCTCGGCCGGGCTGGCGCCCAGCCCGAGCGCTGCGCTGGCACGGGAAACGTCGTCGATGGAAGGAAGTTCGGTCATCTGCGGGCTCATAGGTGATGGGGACGACCCACGCATTGCTGCCTGCGTCGTCGATGGGCTAGTTTAGAACGTGGCGCGTCGCCCCGCAGCCCGTGCCGCTGACGCTTGACCGTCATCAACGGCCCTGAGACTCTTGCCGCCATGGACCATCCCAGCCCGCTCGACCAGTTGCAGGCCTTCGCCGCCCGGGTGGAGGCGCTGCTTGAGCGTAACCAGCGGCTGGCCGAGGAGAACCGCAGCCTGCGCCACCAGCAGGAACAGCTGGTCAACGAACGCTCCACGCTGCTGGCCAAGAACGAGCAGGCCCGCTCGCGCGTGGAAGCGATGATCACCCGGCTCAAATCCCTGGAGCAGCACACATGAGCGGTGCCGAACCGGTAAACGTCCGCCTGCTTGATCGCGATTACACGGTCGGGGTCACCGCCGAGGAGCGCGACAGCCTGGTCGCCGCCTCGCGCCTGCTGGACGCGAAGATGCGCGAAATCCGCGGCAGCAACCGCATGGCGGCCGTCGACCGCGTCGCCGTGCTGGCGGCATTGAACCTGGCGCATGAGCTGCAACAGCTGCGCGATGAAAACGACCGCCAGGCCGTCGCCCTGCAGCAGACGTTGGCCGACATGAACCGTCGCCTGGACCGCGCGATCGACGCGTAACATCGTGGAGTCTGAATTGGCACGCACTGTTGCCGACGAACGGACTCCCCCTGCGCAGCGAGCTGGTTATACTGTTCCTGCGTTCTCTGCGGTACACGACGGCATGTGCAAACATTCGCCTTGTCCCTTAAGAACGACACCGGGAGCGCGACGGCGCCGGGAGTGCATGTCCGCCTTGCAGCGGGAAGCCCGATGGTTCCCCAGCGTTCCCACTTGAGCCCCTGGGTTCAAGGTCGTTTCGCATGCATCGTCATCGCGGAGAGTGCAATATTCGACAAAGGCGGCGTCTTCGGATGTCGCCTTTGTTTTTTCCGGTCGGCGGCGCGGCACAATAGCGCCATGCCCTCCTCGCCCCCCTCGATACCCGCCCCCCGCAACGCGCTGCGCGCCGAACTCAGGCAGCGTCGCCGTGACCTGCCCGCTGCCGCCCGGATCGACGCCGCCGACCACCTCGCTGCACGCCTGCTGGCCCTGCCGTTCGCCCCGCAACGCGGGCATGTGGCCGGTTACTGGGCGATGGATGGCGAAATCGCCCTGCACCGCTGGCAGTTGACCTTGCCCGACACGGTGGCCTACTGCCTGCCGGTGCTGCACGAAAACGTCCTGCGCTTCGCGCCCTGGCGTCCGGGCCAGGCGCTGCGGCAGAACCGTTTCGGCATTCCCGAACCCGACCTGGACCCTGCCGATACGCTGGATGCCGGCGCGATGGACCTGGTGGTGACCCCGCTGGTCGGCTTCGACGCACAGGGCGGCCGGCTGGGCATGGGAGGGGGCTGGTATGATCGCAGCTTCGCCTTCCGGCACGACCGCCCTGCACCGCCGTGGCTGGTCGGCGCGGCATTTGCCGTGCAGCAGGTCGATGCGTTGCCGGTCGCGTCCTGGGACGTGGCGGTGGACGCCATCTGCACCGAAGCCGACACCCTTTTCGCCTCGCACGTGACCGCATGACCGCCCGCAAGCGCTACTGGCTGATGAAGTCCGAACCGGACGCCTTTTCCATCGACGACCTGCAACGCGTCGGCACCGAGCCCTGGAACGGCGTCCGCAATTACCAGGCGCGCAATTTCATGCGCGACGGGATGCACGTCGGCGACGGCATCCTGTTCTACCACTCCAACACCAAGGTGCCCGGCATTGTCGGCATCGCCACGGTGGCCAGTGCCGCCTATCCCGATGACACCCAGTTCGATCCGCAATCGGACTACCACGACCCCAAGGCCACCCGCGAAGAGCCGCGCTGGATGCTGGTGGACGTGGGCTTCGAGCGCAAGCTGGAGCGCGTCATCGCGCTGGATGAAATCAAGCTGCACGCCGATGCGCTGGGCGAGGGTTTTCCGCTCACCGCCAAGGGCAACCGCCTTTCCGTTTTCCCGGTGACTGCCGCGCAGTGGAAGCTGCTGCTGTCGCTGGAACGCAGATCCTGATCCTGATCCTCCATCGAGACCGCCCGCATGTCCGAAGCCAAGCGCCTGGCCGCTGAAAAAGCCATCGAATACGTCGAAGACGGCATGATCGTCGGGGTCGGCACCGGCTCCACGGTCGCCTACTTCATCGATGCGCTGGGCCACATCCAGCACCGCATCAAGGGCGCGGTGTCCAGTTCCGAACAGAGCACCGCGCGCCTGAAGCAGCTCGGCATCGAGGTGCTGGAGCTCAACCACACCGGCACGCTGTCGCTGTATGTCGACGGCGCCGACGAGTGTGATCCGGGCAAGTGCCTGATCAAGGGCGGCGGCGCCGCACTGACCCGCGAGAAGATCATCGCCGAGGCCAGCGAGCGCTTCATCTGCATCGTGGACCCGTCCAAGCAGGTGCCGGTGCTGGGGCGGTTCCCGCTGCCGGTGGAAGTGATCCCGATGGCACGCAGCCTGGTCGCCCGCCAGATCCGCGACATGACCGCCGGCCAGCCAACCTGGCGCGAGGGCGTGGTGACCGACAACGGCAACCAGATCCTGGACATCCACCACCTGCAGATCACCGATCCGGAAAAGCTCGAGCGTGAGCTCAACCAGCTGCCCGGCGTGGTCTGCGTGGGCCTGTTCGCGCGCCGCCGCGCCGATGTGGTGATCGTCGGCGGCGAACCGCCGGTGGTGCTCTGATTCCCTGCGGGGCGTGCGCTGCAAGGCCCGCCTGACCGTTTCCCCTCTCAAGGAAAACCCCATGTCGATCCGTTCCCTGCTCCTGCTGCCGCTGCTCGCGCTGGCCGGCTGCGCCACCGGTGCGTCCCAGCACTGGGTGGAGCTCGATGGCGCCCGCTACAAGGTGGAACTTGCGCAGAACGATGAAACCCGCGCGCGCGGACTGATGTTCCGCGACAGCCTGCCCGAAGACCACGGCATGCTCTTCATCCACGAGCGCGAGGAACCCCTCGCCTATTGGATGAAGAACACCCGGATCGGCCTGGACATCCTGTACTTCGACAGTGCACGCAGGCTGGTCAGCCAGCAGCGCGATGTGCCGCCGTGCTCGGCGGGTGACCGTTGCCCGCCGTATCCCAGCAGTGGGCCGGCACGCTACGTGCTGGAGCTCAACGCCGGCCAGGCGGAGAAGATCAAGTTGAAGGACGGCACTGAACTGAAACTGGGCCCGGGCATCCCGCCGCTCTGACCGCAAGGACCAGGATGCCGGTCGTCGGCCGGCATTCTTTCACCTGCTGCAGCTTGAAACCTTGCGGCATTGCCGCCAGTCTGTAGGCATGCAGGAGCGCATCACATTGCCCGACTGGGACACCCTGGCCGAACTCGACGACGAGTCGCTGCCACTGCTGCCCACTGCGTTGCTGATCGCGCGCGACGAGTATCCGGCACTGGACCCTACGGTGTACGACGCGACGGTGCAGGCCCATGTCGACCACCTGCGCGCGGAAGTGGAGATCATCCCTTCAGCACCGCTGAAGATGGCCGCGATCAACCGCCATCTGTTCGATGAGCTGGGTTACAGCGGCGACCACGACGAATACTACGATCCGCGCAACAGCTACCTCAACGAAGTCTTCGAACGCCGCCTGGGCAACCCGATCTCGTTGGCCCTGGTGCAGATGGAGGTCGCGCGGCGGTTGGGCATCGCGCTGGATGGGGTGTCCTTCCCCGGCCACTTCCTGGTACGCCTGCCGATGGAAGAAGGAATGCTGGTGATGGATCCGTTCAACGGCGGCCGGCCGCTGGGCGTGGAAGAACTGCGCGAGCGCGCAAGCTCCCACCTGGGTGGCCAGCGACCGGATGACCAGGTGCTGGCGCAGATCCTCGATGCCGCGCCCAGCCGCGCGATCCTGATGCGCATGCTGCGCAACCTGCAGGGCGTCTATGCGGAAAACCACCAGTGGGACCGTGCGGCGCGCAGTGCCGACCGCCTGCTGAAACTGGCACCGGAAAACGACGATGCGCTGCGCGATCGCGGCCTGGCCTACCTGAAGCTGGAGTACCTGGCCGGTGCGCGTCGCGACCTGGGGCGTTACGTGCAGCGCAATCCCGATGCGGGCGACGCGCAGGCCCTGCGCGAGAAACTGGTGGACCTGGGCGGGCCGCGCACGCGGCTGCATTGAGCGGCCGCTACGACGCCCGCCTCAGTCCAGCTCGACCATCTCGAAGTCATCCTTGCTCACCCCGCAGTCCGGGCAGGTCCAGCTTCCGGGGACATCTTCCCAGGACGTGCCCGGCGCGATGCCCTCCTCGGGCAGCCCGTCCGCTTCGTGGTACAGGAATCCGCAGACCACGCACATCCAGGTGCGCAGCCGGGCCCGGGGGGTGTCGCTCATCGGATGTTCCCCTTCAAAATGACGTCCTTCCATGCATTTTCCGGCCATTGTCCCATCGTGGCCACGCAACCGGTAGCCATCCATGTCCCAAGCACCTGCCACGCCTCGCGGCGTGTACCTGATCACCCCCGACGAAGCCGATACCGCGCGCCTGCTGGCCCGTGTCGAGCCCCTGCTCGCCGCCGGCGCCACGTGGCTGCAATACCGCAACAAGACCGCCACGGCGGCCCTGCGCCACGAGCAGGCGACCGCGCTGCAGGCGCTGTGCGGACGTCACGGCGTGCCGCTGCTGATCAACGACGACGCAGCGCTGGCGCATGCGGTCGGCGCGGCCGGCGTGCATATCGGTGAAGACGATGGGGGCGTGGCGGCGGCACGCGCGCTGCTGGGGCCGGCGGCGCTGATCGGTGCGTCCTGTTACGACGAACAGATGCTGGCGCAGCAGGCGGTCGCCGCGGGCGCCAGCTACGTGGCCTTCGGCGCCTTCTTCCCCAGCCGCAGCAAGGCGACCACCCGCCGCGCCACCCCGGAGCTGCTGCGGCAAAGCGCCGCACTGGGCGTGCCGCGGGTGGCGATCGGCGGGCTGACGCCGGACAATGTCGGTCCCGTCATCGCCGCCGGTGCAGACCTGGTGGCGGTGATCAGCAGCGTGTTCGAGGCCGCCGACCCGGTCTCCGCCCTGCGTGCCTATCTCGCCTGCTTCAAGGATCCCGCATGAACCACGACCAGTCCCACGCCCTGTTCACCCGCGCCCAGGCGCTGCTGCCCGGTGGCGTCAATTCGCCGGTGCGCGCGTTCAAGTCGGTGGGCGGCGAGCCGTTCTTCGTCGAACGCGCCGACGGCGCCTACCTGTACGACGTGGATGGCAACCGTTACATCGACTACGTCGGTTCGTGGGGCCCGATGATCGTCGGCCACAACCACCCGGCGGTGCGCCAGGCCGTCAAGAAGGCCGCTGACAGTGGCCTGTCCTTCGGCGCGCCGTGCGCGGCGGAAGTCACCATGGCCGAGACGCTGACCCGGCTGGTGCCCTCCTGCGAGATGGTGCGGATGGTCAACTCCGGTACCGAAGCCACGCTGTCGGCGATCCGCCTGGCGCGCGGTGCCACCGGCCGCAGCCGCATCGTCAAGTTCGAAGGCTGCTACCACGGCCATGGCGACTCGTTCCTGGTCAAGGCCGGCAGCGGCATGCTGACCCTCGGCGTGCCGACCTCACCGGGCGTGCCGGCCGGCCTGAGCGAGCTGACCCTGACCCTGCCCTACAACGATTTCGATGCCGCCACCGCGCTGTTCGAAGCCCAGGGCGAGCAGATCGCCGGCTTGATCATCGAACCGGTGGTCGGCAATGCCAATTGCATCGCGCCGCGCGAGGGCTACCTGCAGCACCTGCGCGAGCTGTGCACGCGCTTCGGCACCGTGCTGATCTTCGATGAAGTAATGACCGGGTTCCGGGTTGCGCTGGGCGGCGCACAGGCGCATTACGGCGTCACCCCGGACCTGACCACCTTCGGCAAGATCATCGGCGGCGGCATGCCGGTGGGCGCTTACGGCGGCAAGCGCGAACTGATGCAGCAGATCTCACCGGCCGGCCCGATCTACCAGGCCGGCACGCTGAGCGGCAATCCGGTGGCGATGGCCGCGGGCCTTGCGATGCTGGAGCTGGTGCAGCAGCCGGGCTTCCACGCGCAGTTGTCGGCGCGCGCCGCGCGCCTGTGCGCGGGGCTGGAACAGGCCGCCGCCGAGGCCGGCGTGAGCGTGACCACCACCCAGGTGGGCGGCATGTTCGGCCTGTTCTTCACCGACCAGAAGGTAGAGACCTATGCCCAGGCCACTGCCTGTGACATCCCCGCCTTCAACCGTTTCTTCCACGCGATGCTGGAACAGGGCGTGTTCCTGGCCCCGTCCGCCTACGAGGCGGGCTTCCTGTCCAGCGCACACGACGACGCGGTGATCGAGGCCACCCTCGCCGCCGCCCGCATCGCCTTCAAGGCCTAACCGAACACCAGTCTGCCCTTCATCATCGCGAAGTGACCGGGGAACGAGCAGAAGAAGGTGTAGTCGCCGCCTTTCTGCAGGGCGCGGGTGGAGAACCGCACGCTGGTACTCTGCCCGCCGCCGATCACCTTGGTATGCGCCAGCACGCGCGGATCGCCCTTGGGCAGGTAGCTGTCGGCGAGCGTGCCGCGCATGCCGGCCATTGCCACCGGTTGGTAATCGGCGGTGCGCGTCAGCACCCAGTTGTGGCCCATCGCGGTGGCCGCCATGCGGCCGGTGTGGCGCAGTGTCAGGGCCACTTCGGTGCAGTCGGCGGCAAGCTTGATCTCGCGCGCGCTGAAGGTCATCTGGTCGGTGCTGTCGATGTTCACCGCGCAGACGCGCGCCATTGCCGCCGGCGCCAACAGCACCGCGCCCAGCCCTGCCCCCCATGCCCATTGCTTCATCGTTGGCTGCTCTTGGTTGTTGGTGCGCCCCATTGTAGGAAAGCAGGGCGGCGCGCGGCTGTGACCGGCTGTCGCAGCCGCGCCGGCATATCGGGCATCCTTCGGTCATGAAACCGAGCATCGAGTTGCTGCTGCTGGACGTGGATGGCGTGCTGCTGGATTACCAGCGCAGCGTGCGTGTGCGGCATATCGCCCACGGCCTGTGCGTGGACAGCGCGCAGGTGCAGCAGGTGCTGTTCGAAACTGGCCTGGAAACGCGCTACGACAGCGGCATGACCGATACCGCCGCTTACCTGCGCGCGTTGAGCGAGGGCCTGCAGGCCGAGGTCAGCGAGGCGCTGTGGATCCAGGCACGGCTGGCGGCATCGCGGCCGCGCGCCGAGGTGGTGCAGCGGATCCTGGCCCTTTCCGAATCCGTGCGCATCGGTGTGCTGACCAACAACGGGCCGTTGATGGCCGAGGTGCTTCGCGCCCTGCTGCCGACGCTGTGCCACCGCGTGGGCGAGGGCCTGCTGTGCAGTGGCGCGCTGGGTGGCCGCAAACCTGATCCGGCGCTGTACCTACGCGCGCTGCAGCGACTGCAGGCCGCGCCGTCGCGCACGCTGTTCATCGATGACCTGTTCACCAACGTGCGCGGTGCGCGGCTGGCCGGCCTGCAGGCCGAAACCGTGCGCGACGGGCGCAGCGTGGGCCGCTTGCTGAAGCGCCACGGCCTGCAATGACGGCCGGAGGCCGTCACTGCGTCCGCAGCGCTCAGCGTGCGGCGATATAGCTGGCCACGGCTGCGCGCAGGCGCTTGAGGCCTTCGGCGATTTCCTCGTCGCTGATGTTCAGCGAAGGCACGAAACGCAGCACGTCCGGACCGGCCTGCAGGGTCAGCAGGCCGTGTTCGGCGGCGTGGTCCAGGATCACGCCGGCCTGGCCCAGGTGCTCCTTGGACAGCACCGCACCGAGCATCAGCCCGCGTCCACGCACCTGCCCGAACACGCCGAACTCGGCGTTGATGCGCTCCAAGCCCTCGCGCAGCGCGCGTGACTGGCGCTCGACGTTGGCGGCGATTTCATCGGAAGCCAGCTTGCGCAGCGCCACCCGTGCCACCGCAGCGGCCAGCGGATTGCCGCCGAAGGTGGTGCCATGGGCCCCGAACTGCATGGTCTCGGCGACCTTCGGGCCGGCCAGCATCGCACCGATCGGGAAACCGCCGCCGAGCGCCTTGGCCAGGGTCACCATGTCCGGCACCACGCCATCCTGCCAGTGCGCGAACAGGGTACCGGTGCGGCCCATGCCGGCCTGGATCTCATCCAGCACCAGCAGCGCACCGTGCTGGTCGCACAGTTCACGCACGCGCTTGAGGAAGCCCGGCGAGGCCGGCATCACCCCGCCCTCGCCCTGCACCGGCTCCAGCATCACCGCGGCCACGTCACCGGCGGCCATCGCGGTTTCCAGCTGCACTTCATCGTTGAAATCCACGTAGCGGAAGCCCTGCGGCAGCGGCTCGTAGCCTTCCTGGTACTTCGGCTGGGCCGTGGCGGTCACTGCCGCCAGGGTGCGGCCGTGGAAGCTGCCGCGGAAGGTGACGATGACCCGCCGATCCGCCGGGCGCCCCTGCGAGGAGGCCCACTTGCGCACCATCTTGATCGCCACTTCGTTGGCTTCGGCACCGGAGTTGCACAGGAACACGCGCTCGGCGAAACGGCTGGCCTTGACCAGTTCCTCGGCCAGGTGCAGCGGCGGGGCGCTGTAGAACACATTGCTGGTGTGCCACAGCTTGCCGGCCTGTTCCAGCAGCGCCGCCGTCAGGTCCGGATCGTTGTGGCCCAGGCCGCACACGGCGATGCCCGCCGCCAGGTCGATGTATTCGCGGCCCTGCGAATCCCAGACGCGCGCGCCCTGCCCGCGCTCGAGCACGACCTGGCGCGGCTTGTACACCGGCAGGTAGTAGTGCGACAGGGAAATCAGGGGGTCGGTGGCGGCGGTCATGGCGGTCCGGCGAGCTTCGGAAAGCGCCCATTCTCGCCCCGCAGCCGGTGCGGCACAATGCGCCCATGCGCCCTTTCTCCGCTCCACAGCTCAATCCCGCCAGCGCCACCGGCTGGCGCCGGTACTGGTTCGACATCATCTACCGCCACGACACCCAGCCTTCGCGCAACTTCGACCTGCTGCTGGTGTTGGCGATCATCGCCAGCGTCATCGTGGTGATGGTCGACAGCGTGCAGCACCTGCACCTGCGCTGGGCCGCAGGCCTGTACGTGCTGGAATGGGCGTTCACGGCGATGTTCACGCTGGAATACGTGCTGCGGTTGGCGGTGGTGAAGCGCCCGCTGCGCTACGCGGTCAGCATCTGGGGAATCATCGACCTGCTGTCGATCCTGCCGACCTACCTGTCCCTGTTCATCCCCGGCGCGCAGAGCCTGCTGGTGGTGCGTGCGCTGCGCATCCTGCGGGTGTTCCGCATCCTCAAGCTGACCCGTTACATCGAAGAAAGCGGCGTGCTGATGCTGGCGCTGTGGCGCAGCCGGCGCAAAGTCCTGGTGTTCCTGTTCACGGTCATCACCATCACCATCATCGCCGGTGCGCTGATGTACCTGATCGAAGGGCCGCACAACGGCTTCACCAGCATCCCCAGCAGCATGTACTGGGCGGTGGTGACCATGGCCACGGTCGGCTTCGGCGACATCGTGCCGCAGACCATGCTCGGCCGCTTCGTCACCTCCATCCTGATCCTGATCGGCTACAGCATCATCGCGGTGCCGACCGGCATCTACACCGCCGAACTGGCCAGCACGATGCGCGAGGCCGAGCACAACGAGAAACGCGATGGACGTGGCTGCCTGCGCTGCGGGCTGGAAGGCCACGCGCCCGACGCACGCTACTGCCGGCAGTGCGCCGAGCCCCTGCCGGAACTGTTCAACCAGGTGTAACGGGCGGGCGGCGCAGGCGCGCCCCCGCCCTGCCGACCTCAACGTGCCATGCGGTTGCTCATGTCGACCAGGTCGTTGTAGCTGGCCAGCAGTGCCGGCGCGGTGCCGGACGGCGGCATGCCACCGCTCTCCAGCAGGATCTGGTCACTGCGGCTCAACGGCTGGTTGGCCTGCAGGCGTTCGATGCGGCGCCCGCCCTCGCTGGCCAGCTTGTCCGCCGAACGCTCCATGTGGCCCCACATCGGATCGCCCTGGCCGATCTTCGCCTTGGCCGCTTCTTCCAGCACGGCCTGGTAGCGCGCCAGTTGTGCACGGCCGGCGGCGAGGTCCGGCGCGTCGCCGTCCAGCACCTTCACCAGCTGCTTGCCCTCGCCGATGATGCTCAGGTGGTAGAACGCCGCACTGCGTCCCTCTTCCTTCTCGATCGCTGCGATCTGCTCCTTGCGGCGCTGGTCTTCGTTCGCTTCCAGCGCCGCATCCATCGCATCACCGGCTTCGAAGAACGCCGAATAGGCCTGCATCAGCGGCGCATGGCGCTGGCGCATGCCCTCACCGCCATCGCGCTTGTAGTCTTCGCGATCGTAGTAACGCACGGCATCGCCGATCTTCTCGTTGAGCGCGGTGAAGGTTTCCTGGTAACGGCGCGCGGCCGGATCCAGCGCCGCATTGGCCGGCTGCTGTGCCAGGGCGGCGGTCAGCGGCGCGCTGCAGAACTCGACGCGGTGGGACAGCACCGTGCCCGGTGCGCGTACGGTTTCTTCCTTGCCGGTGGGGCCGGCCGCCGGATCGGCGATCCACGAAACATAGCGCTGGAAGCTTTCCTGGATCGGCTGCTGCACACCGTTGAAGCAGGCGATGTAGGCGTTGATCTTGTCGGCGCCCTCATTGGCGGCAGGCGTCGATGCGCCCTTCTGGCAGGCGGCCAGGCAAAGCGCAACGGAGGCGGCGAGCAAGGCCGTACGGAAGGTCGGATTCATGGGGTACTTCCCTGTTGGAAACGATTACAGCCGCGCACCATAGCAGACGCCGCTGTCAACGCGCCGTTGAATCAATCCAGGAAAAGATCCGGCAGCAGTCGATGCGCGGGATCCACCGCGTAACCGGAAAGATCGGTCACGCCGGCCGCGGCGAGCACCTCGTCATCGAGCAGGAACTGGCCGTGGAAGCCGGCCGCTTCGCGCACCAGCACCGCGTGCGCGGCATCGGCCACGATCTGCGGCGTGCGGCAGCCCTGCACGTCCACGCCCGGGATCATGTTGATCGCATCGGTGGCGATCACCGTGCGTGGCCACAGCGCATTGACGGCCACGCCGCGTGGGCCGAACTCCGCCGCCAGCCCCAGCGTGACCAGGCTCATGCCCATCTTGGCCAACGTATAGCCGGTATGCGGCCCCCACCACTTCGGGTCCAGGCTGGGCGGCGGCGCCAGGCTCAGGATGTGCGGGTTGGGCGCCTGCAGCAGGTACGGCAGGCAGGCCTGCGCGCACAGGAAACTGCCACGCGCGTTGACCTGCTGCATCAGGTCGAAGCGCTTCATCGGCGTCTCCAGGGTGCCGCGCAGCCAGATCGCACTGGCATTGTTGACCAGGATGTCGATGCCGCCGAAGGTGTCCACGGCCGCTGCAACCGCCGCCTGCACCTGGTCTTCCTCGCGGATGTCGCACTTCAGCGCCAGCGCCTGCCCGCCAGCGGCGGTGACCGCTTCGGCGGCACTGTGGATGGTGCCGGGCAGTTTCGGGTTGGCCACCGAGGATTTGGCCGCGATGGCCACGTTGGCGCCATCGCGCGCCGCACGCAGGGCGATCGCCAGCCCGATCCCGCGCGATGCGCCGGTGATGAATAGAGTCTTGCCCTGCAGGTTGGACACCACGTTTCTCCTGGTCACCGGCCAACGCCGACGCTGCATTATGCGCGCGGCCACCGCGCGCGGTCGCAGTGCGGCCTCAGGGCTTGGGCCCCTGTCCCTCGTTGTCTTCCCAGTGCAGGATGCGCCGGGTGACGAAACGATAGACCGGCTTGCCGGTGGCGAACCACAGCTCACGCACCCACGAGGTGCGCTTGAGCACGCGCATTTCCACCGGCGTCAGCGATCCGCGGCAGTACATCCGTTTGTGCTTGAGCAGGTGGCGCAGGTCTTCGCGCGCCAGCAGGCGCATCCAGCGCGAACGCGGGTTGCCGATCACCGCCAGCTGGAAATCGATCAACGCCGGATGCCCGGCTTCGGTCACCAGCCAGTTGGCTTCCTTGGCCAGGTCGTTGTGTGCCACCCCGCGCCGGTGCAGGTCCTGCAGCAGACGGCGCGCATCATGGAACCAGGCCACGTCGCCGCGTGGCGGCCGCTGGTACATCGCATCGCCGGCCATGAAGCTGCGGTCCAGCCAGCGGCCGTCCCATGCCAGCAGCTTCGGCACCGCCTGCATGCCATCGATGTGTCGCAGCGCGCGCGCTTCGCGTCGTGCCAGCCACCAGGCAGGCACCCGCAACCACCACGGCGTAGCACCCAGGTCGCGACGCACGAAATGGCCTTCGGCCTGCTGCACCAGCAGGATGCGGCCGAAACTGTCTGACTTGAGCGCGTGCTGCGCGAGCGTGCGGTTATCTGCCATGGCCCATTCTAGGCGATCCCTCCAGGCGAGCCACGTGTCTCGATCAGCCTGCATCAAGCAGGCAACCAGTCACCTGCACGCCTTTATAATCCGGCGATGGACTCTTCATGGATCGACGCCACCCTCGCCTGGATTGCCGCCAATCCGGTGCTTGCCGGTGCAGCCATCTTCCTCATCGCCTTCTGCGATGCGGTCATCATCCTGGGCGCCATCGTGCCTGCCCTGCCGTTGTTGTTCGCGGTGGGCGTGTTCATCGGCCTGGGGCAGATATCCGGCCCGTATGCGGTGGCCTGTGCGGCGCTGGGCGCGTTCGCCGGCGATGGCATCAGTTACTGGATCGGCCGCCGCTGGGGCGACCGGCTGCGCGGCGTGTTCCCTTTCAGCCGCTATCCGCAGCTGCTGGACCGCGGCGAAACGATGTTCCGCCGCAATGCCTTCAAGAGCATCCTGGTGGCCCGTTACGTCGGCGCCATCCGGCCGTTCGTGCCGGCCATCGCCGGCATGATGAAGATGCAGGCCAGCCGCTACATGCGGGCCAGCGCCATCGCCAGCGTGTCCTGGGCGGTCCTGTTCCTGTTGCCGGGCTGGGTGCTGGGCGGCGCGTATGACGCCGTCGCGGCGGTCGCCGGGCGGCTGGTGGTGGTGGTTGGCCTGCTCGGCGTGATTCTCGGGTTGGTGTGGGCCATCGTGCTGTATGGCTATCGCTGGTCGGCCGCACGCATGGATACCTGGCTGGCGCGGCTGCTGGACTGGTCGCAGCGCCACCCCACGCTGGGGCGTTACTCGGTGTCGGTATTCGATCCGCAGCGGCGCGAATCGGTGCCGCTGGCGATGCTGGCGCTGATGCTGCTGGTGCTGGGCTGGTGCTGGTTCGCACTGCTGATGGTGGTGGTGGCGCACGGCGAACCACTGCGCATCGACCTGGCCGTGCACCACGCGATGCTGGCACTGCGCAACCCGCTGGCCGACTACCCGATGGCCGCGCTGGCTTCGCTGGGCGCCTGGCAGGTGCTGCTGCCGGCCACCGCGGTCGGCATGGGGTACCTGCTGTGGCGTCGGCGCTGGATGGCCGCCGCACACTGGCTGGCGGCACTGGCCTTCGGCCTGGCACTGACGATGCTGCTGGGCGCCACCGTGGACGTGGTGCGCCCGCCGGATGCCAGCAGCGGCTTCGGCTTCCCGTCCGTCTCGGTAACCATGGCGACGATCACCTTCGGTTTCTTCGCCGTGCTGATCGCCCGGGAGCTGCCTGGCCGGACCCGCGTCTGGCCCTACCTGGTGTCCGGTTTCGTGGTCAGCCTGATCGGCTTCTCGCGCATCTACCTCGGCGCGCACTGGCTGAGCGATGTGATCGGCGGCATGTTGTTCGGGCTGTTCTGGCTGCTGGTGCTGGGCATCGCCTACCGCCGCCGCTTCAACCGTTCGTTCTGGGTCAAGCCGGTCGCCTGGCTGTTCTACGGCACCTTCCTGGTGGCGGCGGTGTGGTACGCGCCGCGCAACATCCCGGTCAAGCTGGAACGCTTCGAACCGCACCAGGCCGCCCCGGCGCCGCTGCAGGCCGATCGCTGGTGGCAGCAGGACTGGCAGACCATGCCGGCGCGTCGCAACGAATTCGACGATGACCAGCGCTGGCCGCTGGACGTGCAGGTGGCCGGCCCGCTGGCCCCGTTGCAGGCGCGGCTGGAATCACAAGGCTGGAGGATGCAGCCGCAGGCCGGATGGGAACAGGCCTTGTTGATGCTCGACCAGGACACCGGCCCGGAAGCGCTGCCGGTGCTGCCGGCCACGCTGGATACGCAGGTGGAAAGCCTGCTGATGGTGCGCGATGGCGAGCGGCCGGACGAGCGCCACGTGCTGCGCCTGTGGCCGGCGACCAAGGTGCTGCAGCCGGGCGACGTGCCGCTGTGGCTGGGCAGTGCGCAGACGCTGCGTTTCACCCGCCACTTCGAGTGGATCGGCATGTGGCATCCGCTGCGCG
This sequence comes from Stenotrophomonas sp. NPDC078853, assembly GCF_044901215.1. Lineage (NCBI taxonomy): Bacteria > Pseudomonadati > Pseudomonadota > Gammaproteobacteria > Lysobacterales > Lysobacteraceae > Stenotrophomonas > Stenotrophomonas sp. NPDC078853. Next base: position 145,217 of record NZ_JBJDOQ010000008.1, read on the forward strand.
GGATCGACCCGGCGATGGCGGCGGTCAAGGCATCGGTGGACGGCCTGCCGATGCAGGAAGGCGTGCATCCGGGATCGGGCCTGCCGGTGCTGCGCCTGCGCACCGAATAACGCCTCGGCCGTTACGGGATCCAGCCCAGCAGCAGGTCCAGGCGGGCGTGGACATCGTCGAGCTGCAGCAACTGCAGCCGCTGGGATTCTTCCAGCGGCAGCAGCTGCGCCAGCTGCCAGCCTACCCAGGATGCCTGGTCGAGCAGCGCCGGCGTGGCAGGTGCATAGTCCTCACCGGCCTGTTCGATGATGTGCTGCAGCAGGGTCGACAGCAGCGCGTGCTGCGGCCGGAGTTCGTCGTCGGTATCCGGCGCGCACCAGCGCACCTCGCCCACCACCAGCCCGTTGTCGCGCACGCGGGTCTGCTCGACGTGGAAGCGCCGCGCACCGCGCAGCCGCAGCTGCAGCACGCCATCGCTGCCCATGTCGAAATCATCCACCCGGGCTTCCACGCCGAAGGCTGCAGGCACCGCAGGCGCGCCTGCTTCATCACCCTGCAGGATCAGGCACAGCCCGAATCCACCGCCGTCGCGGCTCGAATCACGCAGCATGTCCAGGTAGCGCCGCTCGAACACGCGCAGGCCGATGCTCGCACCCGGCAACAGCACCGCGTGCAACGGAAACAACGGCAGCGTCGCGACCACGCTCATGCCCCCTGCAGCTGCGCCAGGAAGCGGCGCGGCGCGGCATCGAAGCCGCCATTGGACATGAACACCACGTGGTCACCGGCTCTGGCGAGGGCGTCCAACCGGGCCAGCAACGCGTCGGTATCGGCCACCGCCAGCGCCTGGCCGCGCACCGCGTCCATCACCGCGGCGGCATCCCATTCCAGCCCGGGCCGGTGCAGGAACACCACCGCATCGGCCAACGCCAGCGAAGGCGCCAGGGCCTCGGCGTGTGCGCCCAGCCGCATCGAATTGCTGCGGGGCTCCATCGCCACCACGATGCGCGCATCGCCCACCTTGGCACGCAGGCCCTCCAGCGTGGTGGCGATGGCGGTGGGGTGATGGGCGAAGTCGTCGTACACGGTAATGCCGCCGGCCTGGCCGATCACTTCCAGCCGCCGTTTGACGCTGTGGAAGCGTGACAACGCCGGCAGCACGTCGGCCAGCACCACGCCCACGGCGTGTGCGGCGGCCAGCGCAGCCAAGCCATTGAGCACGTTGTGGCGGCCCAGCAACGCCCAATGGACCTCGCCCACCCGCTGACCGCGATGATGCACGATGAACGCGCTGCCATCGGCGCGCAGCAGTTCGGCGTGCCATTCCAGCGTCGCATCGAAACCGAAGCGCTCCACCGGGGTCCAGCAGCCCATCGCCAGCACCTCGGCCAGGCGCGGATCCTCGCCGTTGACGATCAGCCGGCCGCGCGCCGGTACGGTGCGCACCAGATGATGGAACTGGCGCTGGATCGCCGCCACGTCCGGGAAGATGTCCGCGTGGTCGTATTCGAGGTTGTTGAGGATCGCCACCAGCGGCCGGTAGTGCACGAACTTGCTGCGCTTGTCGAAGAAGGCGGTGTCGTACTCGTCGGCCTCGACCACGAACTCGCGGCCCTGCCCCACCCGTGCGGACACGCCGAAATCCTCGGCGACCCCGCCGATCAGGAAGCCGGGCGCGCGCCCTGCGCTTTCCAGCAGCCAGGCCAGGATGGTGGTGGTGGTGGTCTTGCCATGCGTGCCGGCCACGGCCAGTGTGTCACGACCTGGCAACACCCGCTCGCTGAGCCACTGTGCGCCGGAAATATAGCGCTGGCCGGCGTCGAGCACCGCTTCGACGGCGGGATTGCCGCGCGAAAGGGCATTGCCGATGACCACCTCGGCACTGTCCGGCGGGACGCTGTCGGCACGATACCCCTGGTCCAGCTGGATCCCCAGCGTTTCCAACTGGGTCGACATCGGCGGGTAGATCGCCTGGTCGCTGCCGCTGACGCCATGTCCCAGCTCACGCGCCAGTGCGGCCACGCCGCCCATGAAGGTGCCGGCGATTCCAAGAATATGTACGTTGCTCATGACCCGCATTGTTACCGATCGGCCCGGTGGTGGGCCATCCTGACAAGCAGAAGGTCAGATAAGTCCGACAGACAGCTCAGACAAAGCCAAAGACATGTCAGGGAAATCCTGATAGCGGCTGCCTATGAACATAGACACAATTCACAGTGCCAGCCGCAGTTCCCAACCGGTCCTACTCCCCAAGAGGCCATCCCCATGGGAGCTCACGCTGCGGGGCCCTGAGCAAGCCCACCGCTGGCTTTAACATGACACAGGCCTGGTCCGAAGGGACCAGGCCTGTGTTTTTTCAGGCGCGAACCGCAGGCCTCGACGGCCTCATCCGGCCTTCGGCAGCACGGCGTGGATGCGCGCTTCGACTTCTTCCAGCTCGCCGATGCCATCCAGGCGCGCCAGGGTGCCCCGTTCGGCATAGAAATCCACCACCGGCGCAGTCTGCTCGGTGTAGACCTGCAGGCGATGGCGGACCGAATCCGGATTGTCATCCGCACGGCCCTGCTCCTTCGCACGGCCCGCCAGGCGCTCGATCAGCTGGTCGGCATCCACGTCCAGCTGCACCACCGCATCCAGCGGCTGGCCGATGTCGGCGAGCACGCCGTCCAGTGCCTTGGCCTGGGCCACGTTGCGCGGATAGCCATCCAGGATGAAGCCCTTGGCCACGTCGTCCTGCGACAGGCGCGAACGCAGCATGCCGAGCAGGATCTCGTCGGACACCAGGTTGCCGGCATCCATCACCGCCTTGGCCTGCTTGCCCAGCTCGGAGCCAGCGGCCACTTCGGCGCGCAGCAGGTCGCCGGTGGAAATGTGGGCGATGCCGAGCTTTTCCTTCAGGCGGGTTGCCTGCGTACCCTTGCCCGAACCGGGCGGCCCCAACAGAACCAATCGCATCTAGCTGACTCCAACGTGTTGAAATTCATGAACGCACGGCGTCCGGACGGACCGGTATCGCTGCACCGCAATACCCGCACTTTACCGCATCCGGGTAATGTCCCTGCAATGTCCCTGTCCCGACACGAGGTTCCGATGCGCCCAGGCACCCTGCTCTACGCCCAGTCAGGTGGCGTCACCGCCGTCATCAATGCCACCGCTTCGGCGGTGATCCAGGAAGCCCGCGCACGTGGTGTCAAGGTGCTTGCCGCACGCAACGGCATCCTCGGCGCGCTGCGCGAAGACCTTATCGATACCTCGCGCGAGCCGATCAGTGCCATCCGGGCGCTGGCCCACACGCCCGGCGGCGCGTTCGGGTCCTGCCGTTACAAGCTCAAATCCCTGCAACAGGATGCAGCCCGTTACGACCGGCTGCTGCAGGTGCTGCAGGCCCATGGCGTGCGCTGGTTCCTGTACAACGGCGGCAATGATTCGGCCGACACCGCGTTGAAGGTGTCCGAACTGGCGCGCGAGCGCGGGGTCGAGCTGAGCTGCATCGGCGTGCCCAAGACCATCGACAACGACCTGGCCGTGACCGATACCTGCCCCGGCTTCGGCTCGGCGGCCAAGTACACCGCGGTATCGGTTCGCGAGGCGGCGCTGGACGTGGCGGCCATGGCCGAGACCTCCACCCGCGTGTTCATCTACGAAGCGATGGGCCGCCACGCCGGCTGGCTGGCAGCGGCAGGCGGATTGGCCGGTACGAACCCGGACGAGGCCCCGCAGGTGATCCTGCTGCCGGAACGCGCCTATGACGAAGCGGCCTTCCTGGCCAAGGTAAGCGCGGTGATCGAACAGGTGGGCTACTGCGTGGTGGTGGCCTCCGAAGGCATCGCCACGGCCGATGGGACCTTCGTCGCCGATGCCGGCGGCAGCAAGGATTCTTTCGGCCACACCCAGCTCGGCGGCGTGGCCGCGCACCTCGCCGGCCGGGTCAAGGACCAGCTAGGCCTGAAGGTGCACTGGACCGTGCCTGACTACCTGCAGCGCTCGGCACGCCACATCGCCTCCCGGACCGACTGGGAACAGGCGCAGGCGGTGGGCAAGGCGGCGGTGCGGTTGGCGCTGGCCGGCCACAACGGGGTGATGCCGGTGATCGTGCGCAGCAGCGACAAGCCCTACCGCTGGAAGATCGAATCGGCGCCGCTGGCGAAGATCGCCAACCATGAGAAGAAGATGCCGGCCAGCTTCATCCGCAAGGACGGTTTCGGCATCACCGAAAAGGCCCGGGCCTACCTGCAGCCGCTGATCAAGGGCGAAGCCCCCCTGCCCTACGGGCCGGACGGGCTGCCGAAGTACGTCACACTGAAGAATGTCGCGGTGAAGAAGAAGCTGGAGCCGTTCGAGGCCTGAGGCTGATACCGGTAGCGCCGAGCCATGCTCGGCGGCTTCTCCGGGCCGTGCATCGGTGTCCGATCCAGGCCGCGTGTGGCGCCCGCCGAGCATGGCTCGGCGCTACCAGTTCTACTGGCAGGCCTTGCCTTCCATCTGCAGCTGCGCGGCGAACATCGTCACCTTCGGGATCGCGCCGCTGCTGGCCTGCTTCTTGGCGTCTTCCAGATAGATGCGCGACTGGCCCTGGCCGTCGCGTTCGGTGGTCAGCGCCACCGGCAGCCGCCACACCCGCACCACGGCCTGCTGGGCCGGACACGCCGCCGACGGCACCCGGATCACGTCGTTGAGCTTCCAGCCCTTGGCCTCGCTCGGCTGCGCCTTGGCGTAATCGACGAAGCGCGCCCGCGGCTGGCACTGCTCGCTGGTGCGTACCGGTGCGAAGCGGTAGGGCTGCGCCGCATCACCGGTGAAGGTGCCTTCCAGCCGCGCGCAGGCTTCGGGAATCTGGCGCAAGGTATGCACCGCGCCGACCGCCTGGGCGGCGCCCACCGCACGCTGCAGCTCGGGCGTTTCCACCGCCAGCGCCGGCAGCGCCGGGGCCAGCAGGGCCATCATCAATACGGGCAGGCGCATCGGTGTTCTCCACGACAGTAGTGGCCGCACGGTCGCAGAGCCTGGCTTAACCGCGCGCAAAGGCGCTGGCGCCTGCTGGCCCCGGACCGCATACTGCGGCCACCAGGGAATGCTGAACACCGCCATACGTCGGACGACCATCACGGTCAGTTACGGGTTGGTTACAAGGCTGCAGCCCGTCGTCCCCCTCGTGGTGAAGTTCACCACCGCTGGATGTCTTTCATCCACATCGGGAGAGGTCATGCTGGAACGTCACGGGCTGTCATTGGCGCTGCTGTGCGCCGTCATCGCAATCCTGTTCGGAATAGTCTCGGTGCGCTGGATCCTGCGCCAACCCAGTGGCAATGCACGCATGGCCGAGATCGCCGGCGCGATCCAGGAAGGTGCCCGTGCGTACCTCAACCGCCAGTACCTGACCATCGGCATCGCCGGGGCGGTGCTGTTCGTGCTGGTCGGGATCTTCCTGAGCTGGTACACCGCGATCGGCTTCGCGATCGGCGCGGTACTGTCCGGTGCCGCCGGCTACATCGGCATGAACGTCTCGGTACGCGCCAACGTGCGCACCGCCGAAGCGGCGCGGCATGGCATCAGCGCGGCGATGGACGTGGCGTTCCGCGGCGGCGCGATCACCGGCATGCTGGTGGTCGGGCTGGGACTGCTGGGCGTGGCCGGCTACTACGCCATCCTGCTGCGGCTCGGCCTGGACGTGGCGCAGGCCCTGCATGCACTGGTCGGGCTGGCCTTCGGCTCCTCGCTGATCTCGATCTTCGCGCGCCTCGGCGGCGGCATCTTCACCAAGGGCGCGGACGTCGGCGCCGATCTTGTCGGGAAGGTGGAAGCCGGCATTCCTGAGGATGATCCGCGCAATCCCGCCGTCATCGCCGACAACGTCGGTGACAACGTCGGCGACTGCGCCGGCATGGCCGCCGACCTGTTCGAGACCTACGCGGTGACGGTGATCGCCACGATGCTGCTGGGCAGCCTGATGATCGCCGAAGCCGGACGCAACGCGGTGCTGTATCCGCTGGTGCTGGGCGGGGTGTCGATCATCGCCTCGATCATCGGCGCGCTGTTCGTCAAGGTGAAGCCGGGCGGATCGATCATGGGCGCGCTGTACAAGGGGGTGATCGTGTCCGGCGTGCTGGCGGCGATCGCTTTCTATCCAGTCACCACCGCATTGATGGATGACAATGTATTCGGGCCCTACGCGCTGTACGGCTGCGCCCTGATCGGCCTGGTGCTGACCGGGCTGATCGTGTGGATCACCGAGTACTACACCGGCACCCAGTACAAGCCGGTGCAGCACGTGGCGCAGGCGTCCACCACCGGCCATGGCACCAACATCATCGCCGGGCTGGGGATCTCGATGAAGTCCACCGCGCTGCCGGTGATCGCAGTGTGCGTGGCGATCTGGGGCGCGCATGCGCTGGCCGGGTTGTACGGCATTGCCATCGCGGCCACCGCGATGCTGTCGATGGCCGGCATGATCGTCGCGCTGGATGCCTACGGCCCGATCACCGACAACGCCGGTGGCATCGCCGAAATGGCCGACCTGCCGCCAGAAATCCGCGCCATCACCGATCCGCTGGATGCCGTCGGCAACACCACCAAAGCGGTCACCAAGGGCTATGCGATCGGCTCGGCGGCGCTGGCTGCGCTGGTGCTGTTCGCCGATTACACGCACAACCTGCAGGCGGCCAATCCGGGCATCGAGTTCCGCTTCGACCTGTCCGACCATGAGGTGATCATCGGCCTGCTGATCGGCGGGTTGATTCCCTACCTGTTCGGTGCGATGGCGATGGAAGCGGTAGGCCGCGCGGCAGGCGCGGTGGTGGAAGAAGTCCGCCGCCAGTTCCGCGAGATCCCGGGCATCATGGAAGGCACCGGCAAGCCGCAGTACGACCGCGCGGTGGACATGCTGACCCGTTCTGCGATCCGCGAAATGATCGTCCCGTCCCTGCTGCCGGTCGCCGTGCCGGTGGTGGTCGGCCTGCTGCTGGGACCGCGCGCGCTCGGCGGGTTGTTGATCGGCACCATCGTCACCGGACTGTTCGTGGCCATCTCGATGACCACCGGCGGCGGCGCGTGGGACAACGCCAAGAAGTACATCGAGGATGGCAATTTCGGCGGCAAGGGCAGCGAAGCGCACAAGGCCGCGGTGACCGGCGACACCGTGGGCGACCCCTACAAGGACACCGCAGGACCGGCGATCAATCCGCTTATCAAGATCATCAACATCGTGGCACTGCTGCTGGTGCCACTGCTCTGACAGCGGCGGGCGCGATGGGATGGGCACATCCATCACATCGCGCCCGCGCAGGGTCCCGGCATAATGGCGGTGACCTTTCCCAGCAGATGCAGCGATACGATGATCACCACCGAACCGAACATGACCAACCTGTTCCTGCAGCTCGGCCTGGACGCCGGTGAAGCGGACATCGCCGCCTTCATCCTGCAGCACCAGCTGCCGGCGCAGACCAAGGTCACCACGGCCTCGTTCTGGAGCGAAGGGCAGCGTCATTTCCTGGCCGAGTCGCTGAAGTCGGACAACGACTGGGCGATCGTGGTGGATGAGTTGAACGAAGCACTGCACAGCGACGCCACCGCGCAGGCGAATCCGGCCTGAGCCGCAGCGCTCAGAGGCAGTCGGTCAGCGCCTGGTAACTGCTGACATCCGTGCCGGGCAATGGCGTATCCAGCGCGTCCGGCCCGCGCAGGCGCTCCAGCAGGGCCGCCAGCGATGTACCCGGCACCACCGGCAGGCGGCAGGCCCAGGTCCGCGCATCCACCGAAGGCTTCGGATCAAAGGATCCGACCGAGGCATGGCTGCCGGCAAAGCTCCACAGACATGCGGCGACCGTGCCGCCATCGCGGGAGACCGCACAGCGCAGCTGCAGGGCACGCAGGTTGCCGTAGTCGCCTTCGCAGAAGGTGTCGCCGCAGATGTAATCGAAGCCGCGCACCAGCGCGCGTTCCATCACCGCGAAGGCCGCCTCGCCCGCGCCCGCGCTGGGGTAATCCCGTGCATCGACATGGCTGCCCGCGGCGAGCGGTGCAGCCGCAAGCAGCAGCATTCCGGCGATGATCATGAGGCGGCGCCCTGCTTGGCCAGGCACCGCGCAACGGCCTGCCGCAGGCTTTCGGCCGCGCCGGGCAGCCGAACCGCCAGCGGATCGTCCACCTCCAGCGCTGCGTGGAAGGCGTCCACTGCGACGGCGTCGCCGAGCGGCAGCACGCAACGCCAGACCACCACGTCGGGGTCGATGCTGCCTGACGCGCGCACCTGCAGATCGCTGCCGGCGATGACCCAGACGCACGCCGCGACCGTGGCGTCGGCCACCCGGACCGAACAGCGCAGCTGCATCGGCCACAGGAATCGCCGGGGCAGGCAGGCCCCTTCGCCACATGCCATGTGGAAGGCACCGGCCAGATGGTCCTCCAGGGCATGGAACCGGTCCCAGTTGGCCTCCGGGGCCGGATGGTCGACCAGATCGATGAAGGTCGCCGGCCCCGGTGATCGGGGCGCCAGCGGCCCATCCGCAGCAACGGCGATGCCGGCGACCACCAGCAGGCTGCTGATTGCCCACGCCGCGGGACGCCCGGAACGTACCTTCAAGTCATTGAAGAAAAACATGAATCACCCCTTCGGCAGGTGTATCCATCCTCCCCCTGCGCGGCCGTTCGCTCCATCAGAGAACCTCGTGGTGCCGGTCGCGGGCATGCCGCAGCACGCTGCCGGGCAAACGCATAAAATGGTCTTCTTTTTTCGCCCCACAACCGGAGTACACCCATGGGTCTGGAACTCGTCTCCCCCGGCAAGAACCCGCCGGAAGAAATCAACGTCATCATCGAGATCCCGAAGGATTCCGAGCCGGTGAAGTACGAAGTGGACAAGGACACCGGCGCGATCTTCGTCGACCGCATCCTCTCCACCCCGATGCGCTACCCCTGCAACTACGGCTACGTGCCGAGCACCCTGTGTGGCGATGGCGACCCGGCCGACGTGCTGGTGGTGCTGCCGCTGCCGCTGATCCCCGGTTCGGTGGTGCGCTGCCGTCCGGTGGGTGTGCTGAAGATGAGCGATGAAGCCGGCAGCGACGAGAAGATCCTGGCCGTGCCGATCTCCAAGGTGTTCAGCGGCTACGCCCACGTGGAAGACATCGCCCAGGTGTCCAGCCACTGGCTGGAGCGCATCGGCCACTTCTTCGAGCATTACAAGGACCTGGAGAAGGGCAAGTGGGTCAAGCTGGACGGCTGGGCCGGCGCTGCCGAAGCCAAGGCGATCCTGGTCGAAGCCCACCAGCGTTACCTCGACGGCAAGGCCTGAGCCTTCCGTCCGTCGCCCTGGCCTCCCCGCCAGGGCGGTGCAGTTCGCGGTTTTCGGCCTTGTGGCACATCTCTCGTCACGCCGAATCGGTTAAATTGCGACACTTCACATCGACCATGGCCGTGCCATGGTCCGCAAGGGGAACGTGTCGTGCGCATTCTGTTTGTTGGGGACGAAGCCAGCCTGCCGGCTGAGCTGAGCGAATTCATTGCCGATCTTGGGGAAGAATGGCATACCACCACCGTTGTCGACGGCCATGCCGCGATGGCGGCCGTAGCGGCATCATCGCTGGATGCGGTGATCGTCAGCCCTTACCTGCCGGACATGGATGCCACCACGCTGCTGGGGCAGATCCGCACCCTGCGCCCGGAAACCATCCGCGTGGCGCTGATCGATGCCCAGCAGGGCAACCGCCCGCCGCCGGCGCGCTTGATCGGCATCGCCCATCGTTTCCTGCCGCTGCCGCTGGCGCCGGAGGTGCTGCTTGAGGCGCTGAGCAGCCTGGAAGAGCTGCGCGAACTGCTGGACAGCCCGCGCCTGCGCGATGCCATCGGCCGCATCGAGAAGCTGCCTTCCCCGCCGCATCTCTACATGAGCCTGACCCGCGCGCTGGAACGTGACGACGACGCCGACAGCAACGAGGTCGCCAAGCTGGTGGCGGCCGACCCGGCGATCGCCGCCAAGGTGCTGCAGCTGTCCAACTCGGCCTTCTTCAGCAGCGGCCGCACCATCTCCGACCTGCGTACGGCGGTGACCCGCCTGGGCCTGTCCACGCTGCGTGACCTGGTTCTGGCCAGCGAGGTCTTTTCCGCCTCCACGCTGTCGGCGGCCGAACGCAATGCGCTGCAGCAGCGCGCGCTGCTCGCTTCGCGGCTTGCCGCGCGCCTGTTGCCGGCATCCAGCGCCGAACTGGGATCCACCGCTGCGCTGCTGGCCGACATCGGCCTGTTGCTGCCGGGGGTACGCAACGAACGCACTGAACCGGCCGCTGCAGGCACCGACGATGGCCGTCCGGGACATGCCGAAGCGGGCGCTTATCTGCTCGGCTTGTGGGGCCTGCCGATGCCGATCGTGGAGGCGGTCGGCTTCCACCTGCAGCCGCAGCGCTCGAACACCCGCAGTTTCTGGGTGACCGGCGCGGTGCACGTGGCGCTGGCACTGGTCAACGGCGAAGCGGTGGACGAAGACTACCTGCAGCGCGCCAACGTGCTGCACAAGCTGCCGGAATGGCGCGAGCACGCCAATGCGTTGATGGGATTGTCACCGGCGGACGCCTGATCGCCATCGCGGAAGGCTGAGGCCCGCGTTGTCATTGGGTAGGCGGGACGGGGTGACTGTGCAGGATACGCCGCAAGTAAGTCCCTGTAAGCTCGCTTTTCGCATCCATGCGAGAAGACGGTTCCTGCACAGTCACCCCGCCCCGCCTTCGACACGCCTGCGGTGGTCGGCGGAGCGTGTCAGGGGACATGACAGGCAACCGCCCAGCATGGCTCGGCGCTACCGGTTTCCTTCGCAGACAAAGAAAAGGGGCGGACCTTGCGGTCCGCCCCTTTTCACTTACGCATCAGTGCTTCGATGGATCAGAAGCGCTGGGTGTACTTCATGTAGAGGAAGCGACCGACATCGAAACCGCCGTAGTAGGCGAAGGCGCTGTTCGGAGCCGAGTACTGCAATGCGCCGCGGTGGTCGAACACGTTGTTCGCGCCAACTGCGATGGTGGCGTCCCACGGTGCGGTGTAGCTGACCTGCAGATCGTGGAAGGTGTTCGAACCGGTCTTGCGGATCGGCGCTGCTTCACCATTCTGGTAACGATCCGGATCGGTGCAGCCGATGTCGATGCAGTCTTCGGCCATGCCCGAGTAGTAACGCGCGGTCCAGTTGACGCCGAAGTCACCCTTGGTCCAACCCACGGTGGCGTTGGAACGGACGCGGAACAGGCCCGGAGTACCGACCTGACCGATGGTGATGGTGTCACCGGCGCTGTTCTGGCCTTCTTCATCGTAGGAGGACAGGTAGCTGGTCTGCCAGTCGATGCTGAAGTTACCGATCGCCATTTCCGGCAGACGATACTTCACACCCAGGTCGTAGCCCTGCGTTTCCACCTTGCCCAGGTTGGCGGTGCCGTAGGTCAGCGCGGTGATGTTGCCGGCCGGACCACGAACCACGCTGGCGCAACGCGAGGAATTGCCGAGCACGTAGCAGTCACGCAGGATGCGGTCGACGCTGTCGGCGATGATCATGTCGCTGATTTCGTACTTGTACCAATCCAGCGAGATGTCCAGGCCCTGCACCCAACGCGGGCTCCAGACCAGACCTGCGGTCGTGCTCTTGGAGGTTTCCGGGCTCAGGTTCGGATTGGCACCCGAGATGAACTGGTCGTTGGTCGCACACGGCAGGGTGGTGCAGGGATTGCCGCCCTGGCCCAGCTGCACGTAGTTGGCCGGCACGCCGGCGGCGGAGCAGGCAGCATTGCCGGCAACACTGCCCGGCGCGGTGACACCGCACGGATCGATGTAGCGTTCAAAGCTCGAGCTCAGGCCACCGTACAGATCGCTGATCGTCGGAGCGCGGAAGCCCTCGGCGTAGGTACCACGGACCAGCAGTTCGTCGATCGGACGCCAGGTCACGCCGAACTTGCTGTTGAGGGTGTCGCCGAAGTTGCTGTAATCCGAGTAACGGGTCGCCATGTTCAGCGACAGTTCCTTGGCGAACGGCATATCCGAGAGGATCGGCACGTTCAGCTCGAGATAGGCCTCGTTCAGGTCGTACTCGCCGCGGGTCGGCTTCTGGCCCAGACCGGTCGACATGCCCGACTGTGCGAAGGCGTCCGGCACGTAGCTGCCTTCTTCCTTGCGGTGCTCCACGCCCACGGCGAAGCCGAGGTCACCGGCCGGCATGGTCACGATGGAACCAGCCAGGTTGGCGGTGAAGCTGGTGGTCTTGGTCTCACCACGGGTGGTGTAGGTCGGGAACAGGAATTCCTGCAGCGCCGGGTCAGCCAGCGAGCCCTGGCCTGCAACGCCGTTCGGCAGCAGCGGGTTCCACGGACGGCAGTCGCCCACGATCGGGTCTGCAGCGGTGCCGCAGGTCGCGACGCCAGCGCTGTTGATGAATGACGGGCCCAGGGCCTGCTCGGTGGCGATCAGGCTGGCATCACCACGCTGGGTGACGATCGACTCGTTGCGGTTCCACAGCGCGCCGACGTCCCAGTCGAAGGTCTTGCCGGCGAAGTCGAAGAAGCCGCTGATGGTCGGCGCGAAGCGCGTGGTCTTCAGCTGGCTTTCGGTGGTGCGCGGCACTTCCCACAGGCGGCGGCGGAAGTCGATGTCCTGGCCGAGCGGGTTGAAGGCGCTGTCAGCCGACAGCGGGGTGAGGAAGCTGCGCGACTGGTACGGATAACCGGCGATCTGCTGGAACGTGTTGCGCTCGTTGTACAGCAGGTCGGTATTGAGGCTGATCGAGTCGGTGAAGTCGTAGGTGCCGTTGATGTAGACGGACTTGCGCTCCACGCCGGTCAGCGCGGTCATCTGCTGATTGGCGTTGGCCCACTCATTCTGGGTCAGCGGGTGGTAATCGGCCGCATTCAGCGGATCGCCACCAGCGTTCAGGGTCTGCCACACGGCCGAGGCGCTGCCGCAGTTGTAGATGGTCGGGTTGCACCAGCTGCCGTTCTGGCTCAGTGCGCTCCAGGACGCCGGGGTCGAGTTCGGACCCAGGTTGCCGTCCTTGCTGTACCAACGGTCCTTGGCGAAGACCGGATCGGCCTTGTTGTATTCAGCCGACAGGGTCAGGCTGCCGCGCTCGCCGGTAGCACCCAGGGTCATCGAGTACTGTTCGGTGTTGCCGTCACCTTCGCCGTACTGCCCGAAGTAGGCGGTGGCTTCGCCACCTTCCACGTTCTTGCGGGTAATCACGTTGACCACGGCGGCGATCGCGTCGGAACCGTAGATGGCGGACGCGCCATCCTTCAGCACTTCGATGCGCTCGACGGCGCCCATCGGGATCTGGCTCAGATCCTGCAGGCCCGAGGTGGTCGCGCCCAGGCGCTTGCCGTTCATCAGCACCAGGGTGCGCTCAGCGCCCAGGTTGCGGATGTCGACATAGTAGCCGCCCACGTTCTCACCCGAAGCCAGCGACTCCGAACGGGAGATCGCCGGGGAACCGGCCGAGGTCAGGTTGTTCAGCACGTCGGCGACCGAAGAGAAGCCCTGCTTTTCCAGGCTCTCGCGGCTCAGCGTCAGGATCGGCTGCTGGGTTTCAACGTTGGCCGCGCGGATGCGCGAGCCGGTGACCGAGATGCGATCCAGGTCGGTGGTGCCTGCTGCGGCGTCCTGCGCCGAGGCGAAGCTCGGGCTCAGCGCCAGCGCAATGCCGGCCGGCAGCATGCCCAGCCGCACGGCGGGGGTACGGAAATTCATGTCTCTCTCCAAGGTACGTTAGTGGCGTGTTAAAAACGCCATCAAACGTTACGATTGTGTTGCGATCCTTGGTTTGCGTGATGCAGCGAGAGACTTTGCCGAGTGTGGCGACAGCTTGGCGGCGCTTTCACGATAATGCGACGCAGACGTGCCGAAACGGGCACGGAATGCCCTGGCGAAGCTGCAGCAGTTGTCAAAGCCACTGGCAGAAGCGACTTCGCCGATCATCATGTCGGTATCGCGCAGCAGGTCGGCCGCGCGCTCCAGCCGCAGCCGTGCCGACAGTGCCTGCGGGCTTTCTTCGTACAGGCTCTGGAAGGTCTTGGACAGGTACCAGCTGGAGAAGTTGGTCAGTTCGGCCAGTTCGCCGATGCGCACCACGCGGTGGCTGTTGCCTTCCAGATACAGGCGGGCGCGCTGCATGCGACCGAACACCTGGCGCTTGCGGCTGCGCGAGCGGCCCGGGCAACGCTGCACGGTGCCGGCCATCGTGCGCTGCAGCGATGCAAGGTGCAGCAGCATCGGGCGCAGCGCCTGCGCCGGCAGGCCACTGTCCAGCGCATCGCGCCACAGGCGCAGGGCAACCCGCAGCTCGGCCTGCTTCATCAGGCCACGGCCGGCATACAGGCCGCAATCGGCAAGTTCCATCAACATGCGCATGGCATCGGCATTCAGCGCCAGGCCGATGCACAGGCCACTGCGGCCGGCCTGGACCAGCGGACGCGATTCCTTCTCGAAGGCGATCCACTCCCCACGGCGCATCCGGAAGCGACCCTCCTTGGCCTCCACCCACGCACTGCCGCGGACCTGGATCCACACGGTGAAGCAGCTGCCGGCGGTCTGCAGGCTGCCCAGCCGGGCCACGCTCAGGCAGATCGGCGTCGCGTCATCGGGCGACTTGTCGAGGGAGATCGTTTGACCGCGATCGGCCAGGGAGAGCTGACGCATGGAGCACCACGTATTTACCAATACAGGGTGTCCGTTTTGCCAAATCAGGCGTCAGCGGTCAGGACGTTGCGACGACTTCGCGACGAAATCGACACGATGTCCGCACGAAAAACTTACGAAACCATTTATGGCTTTATTTTCAATGAGTTGACGAAAGCAGGGAAGACTTCTGCCGGGCGTTCGGGCAGCGCCATCACGCCGATGTCGGCACCGTCGGACACGGCGAGCGACACATACACGTCATTCCCGTCAACGCTGCTGCTCAATCCATTGCCGGCACTGAGCCGAGACGCATCCAGGCAACGCGAAACCGCCTCGACGCCATCGGCGATGCGCAGCAGGCCGGAGCTGCACTGGCTGGATTCATCCAGATAGTCGACGCGGCCGCCGCCGGCCACCGACCATGCCCGGTAGCGCCAGCGCGAGGGCTTGTCGGCGCTCAGCTGCTGGACGCTGGCCGGCGACAGTGATGCATCCACCGACCACAGTCCACTGGCGCCCAGCTGGGTGAAGACCACGCGTCGCCGCTCACTGTCAAAGCGCGCCTGGGACACGCCGTACAAGGTCGCCAGTCGCTGCCAGTCGCGCCGGTCGTACAGACTCATGCGGGTGCGCTGGTCGTCGCCCCGCTCTATGACCAGCAAACGATCCGGATCATCCAGGTACAAGGCCTGCAATGGGCGCGCCACCGGCACCGGCACCACGCTCAGCTGTTCATCGCGCGGAGTTATCTCGTAGATGTGGGGCTCGCCCTGGTCATCACGGCCCAGTACCAGCAGGTGGCGGCTGTCGGCCGACCATGCCGGTGGCTGCCGGGTATCCGGCCGCAGTCCCTCGATGGGGCGCAGGGATTGCGGCTGCTGCAGGTCGGCCCACCACAGGGCGTAGCTGCCGGAACGGTCTGAAGCGAACACCATCTGCCGGTCGTCCGGTGCCAGCATGGGCTGGCTGTCGCGGCCGCTGGAGGCGAACAGCCGCTGTGCCCGCGCAGGGTCCTTCACAGGCACCTTGTACAGCCCGAACTGTGCCTTGCGATGGACGAAGGCCAGGAAGTTCGTCGAGCGCGCCACCGCCGGCCACTGTGCGTCGTCCAGGCCGAGGTCGCGCAGCGTGCGTGCCTCGGTGTCCAGCTGGTACAGGCGCGCTTCGCTGTCCACCCGGCGACCGAACACGATCTGCCGGCTGTCACCCAGCCAGGCCCAGCCACGGAACTCGGCCGCGTCGTCGGTCAGCTGCTCAAGCGGCCCGCCTTCGGCCGGCATCCGCCACAGGTCACCGACCTGCGGGTTGCGCACGAACACCAGCCAGCGCCCGTCCGGGGAAATACGCGGGGCGTAATCGAAGTCGTCCTTGTGCGCGGCATAGGTCAACGCACGCCACCGCCCGCTGGCAAGGTCCAGTACCCGGATCCCGCGGTGGGCGTAGGTGCCCACCATGCTGCCGAACACCAGCCCGCTGCCGTCCGGCGTCCAGTCGAAACTGAGCAGTTCGGTACCGTCGCAGCGCGTGGCCTCGCGCACGTTGCCGCCGGTCGCGCTGGCGATCAGCACTTCGCAGCGACCATCGCCGGAGAAGCGCGCGAAGGCGATCTCGCGGCCGTCCGGGGACCAGTTCGGGAAGCGGTCCACCGCCCCGTCCGGACGGTCCACCAGATTGCGCGCCGGCGCGTTGCCGGAGGTCTGCACCTTGATCTGGCCGCTGCCGTCTTCTTCACTGGCTTCGTACGCTACCTGCGAGCCATCCGGCGACAGCGTGGGATAGGTTTCAAAGCCCGCACTGGCGGTGATGAGTCGATACGGGCGCTGCGGACTGCCGATCACCCGCGTGCCGTTTTCCACCGCCGCGTCGACTGCCGAGGGTGACGTATCCCGATGCAGCAGCAGCCAGGCCATCACGCCCAGCGCCAGCAGCATGGACAGACCCACGCCCAGCAGCACCCAGCGCCGGACGCGTCGCCAGGCACTGCGGGGCCGTATCGGCGCCAGCAGCAGGGGCTCGGGGGGCGTGTGGGTGGCGCCCATCTCCGTGTCCATGTGCATGGCCAGGTCCACGTGGTTGTCTGCGTCTACGTCCACATCCCTGCCAGCGGGCGGCTGCACCGGCGGCGGCGTTGGCGCTTCGCCCGCCGGCAGGGCGGACCGTTCAACCAGGTCCACCGCAGTCACCGCTACCCGCAGGCGGTAGCCGGTCTTGGCGATCGTCTCGATGTAGGCAGGACCGTCCTCGCTGTCGGCGGTGAAGGCCTTGCGCAGCTGGGTCACGGCCTGGGTCAGCACATCATTGGTGGGAAGCGTGTCCGGCCACACCTCGGCGAACAGCTCATCCCGGGTCACCACGCGCCCATTGCTGCGGACGAGCACGCGCAGCACGCCCACCGCCTTCGGGGTGAGCCTGCGAAGTCGCCGCGCGCCGGGCACCTGCACTTCACGTGACGACAAGGTCACGGTGCATTCGCCGATGCGCAGGATATCTGCATCATGGAAAGGGCTGTTGCTGATGGTCATCTATCTCGAACGCGGGCGGCAGGCGGGATGCCAGCCAGGCGCGCGTGAATGACCGGGAGGTGCAATCGCGAACAGCCAGACTCTGCAAACAGCATGAACCCATAACGCAAATGAATCGAAGCGCGCGAATACTAGCCTATGAGAGTTAACCGCACATGCTGCGGCGGACATCAGGCACTCTCTCGCCCACGTATTCAGATAATCAGTTTCACTCTTCGCGCCTTCCGGGGCGCGATTTTTTTATCTGCCATTCATTTTTGTCGGTGCTCAAGCATGGTCAGGCCGACCAGTCGCGATACCACCAGGGCCACGTACATGACCCCGCAGAACTGCGCCAGCATTACCAATGCGCGTGCCTGGGGGTGCACCGGCACCACGTCGCTGAGCCCCACCCCGGACAGTAAGCTGAAGCTGAGATAAAGCAGCTCCATCCAAGTGCGGAATTCTGCATCGCTGGTGGCCAGGAAACTCCCTGGATACCACTGCTGGCAGACCGAAAACGCAAACGCGAACGCCCACGCGAGCAGGGTAAAGGTGGCGCCTGCAGCAAACAGTTCGTCGCGGGTGACTTTATGGTCCTGCAGCATGTAGGCGATCAACGCACCGGCGGTATAGAAGTACAGCAGGCTTTCCAGCAGCTGCGCCGTGGTACCCAACCCGGTCTTGCCCAACAGCACCGCGGCGATGGAAAACACCACCGAGGGAATGGCCAGCAACAACGCAAGCCAGGTGCCCAGCGGGCTGCGCTGCACCACCCACAGGGCGAGCCCGAGCACGGCGATGCCGAAGGTGCCCACTGCCGCCCGCCCCGCCGCGGTGTCATCCATTGCCGGATACACCAGCACGCCCAGCAACTGCACCGCCAGCAACCAGGCGGAGGGATGGCGACGGGCGATGGCGAGCCAGCGCAGGGTGGGCGGGATGGGCATGGCGCGGCCTTGGGAAACGATGGGCGGAGGATACCGGGGGCGAGCGTGACGACCAACGGTCGTCACCCACCAGGACCGTTGGTCGTCACCTGCCAGCGGCTACGGTTGTCCGTCCCCTACCCGCCCGCGGACCTCCTGGCTGATCTTCATCGAACAGAACTGTGGCCCGCACATCGAGCAGAAATGGGCGCTCTTGTGTGCGTCCTTCGGCAGGGTCTGGTCGTGCAGCTCCCGGGCCTTTTCAGGATCCAGGCCGAGGTGGAACTGGTCTTCCCAGCGGAACTCGAAACGGGCCTTGCTGAGCGCGTTGTCGCGCACCTGCGCGCCGGGGTGGCCCTTGGCCAGGTCCGAGGCGTGGGCGGCGATGCGATAGGCCATGATGCCGTCGCGCACGTCCTGCCGGTCCGGCAGGCCCAGGTGTTCCTTGGGGGTGACGTAGCAGAGCATCGCCGTGCCGTACCAGCCGATCATCGCCGCGCCGATCGCACTGGTGATGTGGTCGTAGCCCGGCGCGATGTCGGTGGTCAGCGGCCCCAGGGTATAGAACGGCGCCTCGCCGCATTCGCGCAGCTGCTTGTCCATGTTCTCCTTGATGAGGTGCATCGGCACGTGGCCCGGCCCCTCCACCATCACCTGCACGTCGTGCTGCCAGGCCACCTTGGTCAGTTCGCCGAGGGTTTCCAGTTCGGCGAACTGCGCCGCGTCGTTCGCATCGGCGATGCAGCCCGGGCGCAATCCGTCGCCCAGCGAGAACGTCACGTCGTAGGCCTTCATGATTTCGCAGATGTCCTCGAAATGCGCATGCAGGAAATTCTCCCTGCGATGCGCCATGCACCATTTGGCCAGGATGCTGCCGCCGCGCGAGACGATGCCGGTCATCCGGCTCGCTGTCAGCGGCACGTGCGCGGCCCGCACCCCCGCGTGCACGGTGAAGTAATCCACGCCCTGTTCGGCCTGTTCGACCAAGGTATCGCGGTACACCTCCCAACTGAGGTCTTCGGCACGACCGCCGACCTTTTCCAGCGCCTGGTAGATCGGCACGGTACCGATCGGCACCGGTGAGTTGCGGATGATCCACTCGCGGGTTTCGTGGATGTGTTTGCCGGTGGACAGGTCCATCACCGTATCGCCGCCCCAGCGGATCGCCCAGACCAGTTTCTCCACTTCTTCGGCGATGCCCGAGGACACCGCGCTGTTGCCGATGTTGGCGTTGATCTTGGTCAGGAAGTTGCGGCCGATGATCATCGGCTCGCTTTCTGGATGGTTGATGTTGTTGGGGAGTACCGCCCGGCCACGTGCGATCTCGCTTCGCACGAATTCCGGCGTGATGACGCGCGGGATGGCAGCACCGAAGGACTGCCCCGGATGCTGCTGCAGCAGTCCGGCATCGAGCACCGCATGCAGGCGCTGGTTCTCGCGGATGGCGACGAACTCCATCTCCGGGGTGATGACGCCCTGGCGGGCGTAGTGCATCTGGGTCACGTTGGCGCCGGCATGCGCGCGACGGGGCGGGTTGCGCGCCGGGAACCGCACCGCGGCCAGCCGGGCATCGCGTTCGCGCGAGCGACCAAACACCGATCCCGGCCCGCCCTGCAGTCCCGTGTCGGCGCGTTCTTCGATCCAGCCCCGGCGCAGCGCCGGCAGGCCCACCGCCAGCTCGATCCGCGCCATTGGATCGGTATAGGGGCCCGAGCTGTCATAGACCGCCAACGCGGCATTGTCGCCGCCGCCGAACGCGTCCGGGGTGGGGCTGAGCGCGATTTCGCGCATCGGCACCTGCAGGTCGGGCCGGGAACCGGCCACATGCACCTTGCGCGATCCCGGGATCGGCCGGGTGACGGTTTCGGAAAGCTGCTGCACCTGCCGCTGCAGGTCATCGTACTGTGCGTTCATCGGGCTTCGTCCAGTCAGGTTCGGGGACGAAGCGGCGGTGCGCCGACGCACGCACGCCGACCCCGGGAGGGCCCACGCACGGACGGCATTGCAAAGCTTCCCTACGCCGGTATGAGCCGGATCAGGTTCCAAGGGACTATCTCAACCACGGCCAGTTCGCCGCGGTACCCCCGCTTCAGCGCGCATTAGAACACACCACCGCTGTCGCGGACGACACACTGACGAGTCCATGACGCCACGCTGGGTAACATCACCCAGCGCACTGTCGCGCCTGCTCCTGCAGGCATGCGGCCGTCCGCCGTCCTCCGCCCTGCTGGCATTGCCCGGCATCGCACCGCAAGCTTCTGCTCGCTCCCTCATTCGCTGATCGGAGAAGCCCCTCCATGGTGTTTCGAATTTCCATCGCACTGGTCGCTGTCCTGGTGCTGCTCGCCGGGCTCGCACCGGACTCCTTCAACGCCGTCGTACAGGCCGTGCTGGCCGAGGTGGTCCGCGGCGCTGGCTGGCTGTACCTGCTGGTCGTGTTCCTTGCGCTGACCTTCCTGCTGTACCTGGCGTTCGGACGCTTCGCCAACCTGCGCATCGGTGGCGAAGATGCCGAGCCGGACTTCTCCCGCGCCAGCTGGATGTCGATGCTGTTCGCCGCTGGCATGGGCATCGGTCTGGTGTTCTGGGGCGCGGCCGAGCCCGTTTCGCATTTCGTCAAACCGCCGGAAGGGCTGGAACCCATGGGCATGGACGCGGCGCGTGCCTCGATGCGCTATGCCTTCTTCCATTGGGGCCCGCATCCATGGGCGGTGTACGCGTTGATCGGCCTGGCCATGGCCTGGTTCCAGTTCAACCGCAACGGCCGCGGCCTGGTCAGCGACATGCTGCAGCCGATCATCGGCCGACACCATCGCGGCTGGATCGGCCACGCGGTCAACATCTCCGCCGTGGTGGCGACCGCGGTCGGCGTGGCCACCACGCTGGGCTTCGGCACCATCCAGATCGCGGCGGGTCTGGAGCGGGTGTTCGGCATTCCCTCCAGCGTACCGACCCAGATGGTGATCATCGCGGTGGCGTTCGTGCTGTACATGGCATCGACCCTGAGCGGGGTGGAGCGCGGGGTCAAATGGCTGTCCAACTTCAACCTCGGCCTGGCTGCGTTGCTGTTGGCCATGGTGCTGGTGCTGGGTCCGACCGGCTTCATCTTCGACACTTTCACCACCACGCTGGGGTCCTACCTCAACCAGCTGGTGACGATGAGCCTGCGCATGTCGCCGTTTTCCGGCAGCACGTGGGTGGCCGACTGGACCATCTTCTACTGGGCGTGGTGGATTGCCTGGGCACCGTTCGTGGGGTCGTTCATCGCGCGCATCTCGCGAGGGCGCAGCGTGCGGGAGTTCGTGATCGGCGTGGTCATCGCGCCCACCGTGCTGGGCTTCGTCTGGTTCTCCGTATTTGGGGGCACCGCGCTGTGGTCGCAGTTGTTCGGCCATGTCGATCTGGTGGCCGCGCTGGGCAATGGCTACGAAACGGTGCTGTTCACCATGTTCGACAGCCTGCCCTTCCCGCTGCTGCTGGCCAGCGTCGCGCTGGTGCTGCTGATGATCTTCTTCGTGACCTCTGCCGATTCGGCAGTACTGGTGTTGGCCAGCATGTCCACCGATGAGGCCGGTGACCCGCCGCCGAAGCGCAAGCTGGCGTGGGGCGTGGGGGTTGCGCTGATCGCGGCGGCCTTGTTGCTGGCCGGCGGGCTGTCCGCGCTGCAGGGCATGATCACCATCGCCGCGCTGCCCTTCGCCGTGCTGATGATCCTGGTGATGGTGTCGTTGTACCGCGTGCTGGACCAGGAATGGACACGCGAGCGGCGCAAGGCGCAGCGCGCGCGGCAGATGATCGAGGCGTGGATCGAACGCGAGATGGCGGCGCAGGAAGAGACGCGGCTGGAAGCAGAGAACGCGGCTGAGCGCGACTGATGTGTGTGGTGGGTTGCCGGGCTGCGCCCGGCGGCCCGCTTCGAAGCAACGTCAACGTCAAAAGCTGCAGGGCTGTGTGTGGGCGGGGCGGGGGGGGGGTGGGGGGGAAACCCGGTAATCCGGGAAATTGGGGGGCCCAAACCCAAAAAACCGGTGTTGG
>NZ_JBJDOQ010000009.1:0-157572 GCF_044901215.1 Stenotrophomonas sp. NPDC078853
CCGACCCATGGTCGGCGGACTCTCCCGCCAACGGCCCGCTGCGCTCGCCGACCATGGGTCGGCGCTACCGATGACAGTAGCCCATCTGGGGGAGGGAGCCCCTGAGTCAGGGGCGGCCGCGAAGCGGCGGGGTGTGGGTGCTGGTGAGACGGGGCCCGCGGTTTGCGCAGCAAGGCGTGGGAGCGGCAGCGCGAATGCGATGACGCGGACCCGACCCATGGTCGGCGGACTCTCCCGCCAACGGCCCGCTGCGCTCGCCGACCATGGGTCGGCGCTACCGATGACAGTAGCCCATCTGGGGGAGGAAGCCCCTGAGTCAGGGGCGGCCGCGAAGCGGCGGGGTGTGGGTGCTGGTGAGACGGGGCCTGCGGTTTGCGAAGCAAGGCGTGGGAGCGGCAGCGCGAATGCGATGACGTGTACCCGCGCCATGGATGGCGCGAAACGAGGCCCGCAGGAGCGGCTTTTGCCGTCCCCCGCACAGCCCCACCGCCCGGCCCACCCCAGATGCAGCTCCAAAGCCACCCTCGAGGGGGTCCCACCCGCTCGCCCGGTAACGCGACGGTCGCAATCCGGTCATGCCCGGGACATGCCCAACGACGAGCATGCGCACAAACGGGAGAGCCCCATGCGCTACGCGATCGTCACCGAGACCTATCCTCCGGAAGTGAACGGCGTGGCCCTGACCGTGCAGGGGTTGGAGATGGGCCTGCGCCAGGCCGGGCACGAGGTCGACCTGGTGCGACCGCGCCAGCACGCCGACGGCGACGCCGAGCAGCGGGACGGCACGCTGCTGGTTCCCGGTGCCGCCCTGCCCCGTTATCCCGGCCTGCGCTTCGGCCTGCCCGCGCCTGTCCGGCTCGGCCGCCAGTGGCAGGCCCGACGCCCCGATGCGGTCTACATCGCAACCGAAGGCCCGCTGGGCTGGTCGGCCCTGCGCTGCGCGCGCCGGCTCGGCATCCCGGTCGCCACCGGCTTCCATACCCGCTTCGACGAATACCTGCCTGACTACGGCGTGGCATGGCTGCAGGCCGCGGCGCTGCGCTGGATGCGCCGCTTCCACAACCAGGCCGATGCCACCCTGGTGCCCACCCGGGAACTGCAGGATTTCCTCGCCGGCGAAGGCTTCGAACGGGTCCGGCTGCTGGCCCGCGCGGTGGACAGCCAACAGTTCGATCCGGCCAAGCGCGATCCGGCGCTGCGCGAAGAATGGGGTATCGAGGGCAATGGTTTTGCCGCGATCTACGTCGGGCGCATCGCCGCGGAAAAGAACCTGGGTCTTGCGGTGAAGGCCTTCCGCCGGCTGCAGCAGCAGCGCCCCAAAGCCCGCTTCGTGCTGGTCGGCGATGGACCGGCCCGCGAAAAACTGGCCCACGACAATCCTGATTTCCTGTTCTGCGGCGTGCAGCGCGGCGAAGCGCTGTCGCGCCATTTCGCCAGTGGCGACCTGTTCCTGTTTCCCAGCCGCAGCGAGACGTTCGGCAACGTGACCCTTGAAGCGATGGCCAGTGGACTGGCCACGGTGGCCTTCGATTACGGCGCCGCGCGCGAATACCTGCGCGATGGCGAGAATGGCGCGGCGGTGGATACCGACGACCAGTTCGTCGAAGCCGCGCTGCGCTTTGCCGGCGATGACACGCTGCGCGCCAGCCTTGGCCAGCAGGCGGCGCGGGACATGAAGCGCCTGCATCCACAGCAGGTGGTAGCCGAATTCGATGCCCTGCTGTCCGAACTCGCCCACGCCCGGAGGCTGCATGCGCACCACGCCGCTTGACCTGTTGATCGGCCGCGAAACCCGCTGGTGCCGCCGTGCCAACCTGTACTGCCGCCGCCGTCGCATGCGCTCGCTGTTCGCGGTGATCAGCCGGCTGGGTGATGGCGTGTTCTGGTACGTGCTGATGGGTGCGCTGGTGTTGCTGGATGGCATGGAAGGGCTGCGCGCCAGTACCCACATGGCCGCCACCGGCCTGGCCGCGCTGTTGATGTACAAGGGGCTCAAGCGCTGGACCCGGCGCCCGCGGCCCTACAAGGCCGACCTGCGCATCCGCGCCTGGGTGGCCCCGCTGGACGAGTTCAGCTTCCCCTCCGGCCACACCCTGCATGCGGTCTCCTTCACTGCTGTGGCCCTGTTCTATTACCCGTGGCTGGCGCCGCTGCTGGTGCCGTTCACGCTGGGCGTGGCGGCATCGCGCGTGGTGCTGGGCCTGCACTACCCCAGCGATGTGCTGGCCGCCACCGGTATCGCGCTGCTGCTGGCGTGGGCCAGCCTGGGCTGGCTGCCGTTGGGCGCGTGATCCCCCATCCCCACACGCATCGGATGTCTTGCCTACAATAGGCGCATGACCACGCTGTTCATTTCCGACCTGCACCTGGACGCGAGCCGTCCGGCCATCACCGATCTCTTCCTTGCCTTCCTGCGCAGCGAAGCGCTTGAAGCGGACGCGCTGTACATCCTGGGCGATCTGTTCGAAGCCTGGATCGGTGACGACACGCCTTCACCGGCGGCCGATGCGGTGGCAGCGGCGCTGAAGGAGGTGTCCGATGCCGGCGTGCCGGTGTACTTCATCCGCGGCAACCGCGACTTCCTGCTGGGCGAGCAGTACGCCGCCCGCGCCGGCATGCGCATCCTGCCCGATCCCTGCGTGATCGACCTGTATGGCACCCCGGTGCTGCTGCAGCATGGCGACCTGCTGTGTACCGATGACCTGCCTTACCAGCAGTTCCGTGCGCAGACCCGCGATCCGGCGTTCCAGGCCCAGTTCCTGGCACAGCCGCTGGCCGCGCGCATCGCGTTCGCACAGAAGGCACGCGATGCCAGCCAGAGCCGCCAGTCGGAAATGAAGCAGGGAGATCGCGCGCAGTTCGAAACCGTCACCGACGTGGCACCGGCCGAGGTCGATGCGACCTTCATCCGCTTCGGCGTGGACACGATGATCCACGGCCATACCCACCGCCCCGCCGTGCATTCGCTGATGGCAGGCGGCCAGGCACGCACGCGCATCGTGCTGGGCGACTGGTATGAGCAGGGTTCGGTGCTGCGGGTCACCTCCGATGGGATGTCGCTGCAGGCACTGTGATGCTCCTGCTCAGCGGAAGCCGGCGATCTTCGCGCGGGTGAGTTCCAGCACACGGCGGTTATCCGCTTCGTTGCGGTTCCCGGTGGCCTGGCCTTCGTGCAACAGGTCCGGGCTGGACCAGTAGGGGATGCGCCGGCAGCCGGTCGGGCAGTCGTAGGACATCACCGTCCGCCATCCCAGTGCACGCGGTGGCTGGTACCAGTACCCATGGCCGAAGGCGAACGGGGCTGCTGCCGGATCGCGCTTGATGTCGTGCCGGGCGCCTGCCAGATGCCCGATTTCATGGGCAAGGACATACTCTCCCGCAGCGCATTGCTCCAGCACGGCAACGAACGCACCGTCGGCGTCCGCCCCGATCTGATCGGCGAGCCCGCAGGCGAACGCACGATTCATCAGCAGCAGAACGACATCGGCCGCGTGCTGGTCGCGCAGCGCGTGTACCTCGTCCATGTAGCCGTCACCAGGCGAGCGCAGGCGCCTCAGGTCCTGCTCCATGTTGCCGCTTTCCTCATAAGGCGTGACCACGTACCCCGCCAGTTCCACGTCCATGTCCACGCCGCTGCGCTGGTAGGTGAGGTTGGATTCGGCAATGGACAGTTCGGCCAGTGCCCGCAGGTCACCGGGGTAGCCGGCCACCGCGTCGGCCGTGGCTACCACGAGCAGCCGGACCCTGCTGGTCGGCGCGGTGCCTGCCGGGCCGACGGCGGATGGCTCCAGCGGCCCCATCGGGATGTCACCCGGAGGATGCATCGGCACTTGGCGGGTGGCCAGCGGCAGGGTCTGGTGCCGGCCACCACCGACCGGAACGATGCGCAGCAGGTCTTCGCCCCTATGCACGACCGCCGTGATTCCCGCCGGGGATCGCACCAGGCTGAGCTCGCCCCCCGCAGCCTGTCCGGTGGCGTCCCAGCTGCCACTCCATGCCACGTCCCCCGTAGGCAATGCGCGGGAATGTTCGCGTCGCACGGCGACCGGCCGGCCCTCGATCTCGAGCATCAATGCCGGTGTCCCGGCATGCAGGGCAGAGGCGGCAGCCTCCTGCAGCCTCAGCGACGGGGCGGCGGCAGATGCCAACGATGTACCGGCCAGGAGCAGGCCGGGGAGAAGACGGGAGTGCAGCATGATGGCCTCCTGTGGGCACTACGGCGAATCAGCATCCGACTCCGGACACTGCGGACTTCGCCGCGCATGAGGCCATTACGCGGCGGTCGCCGGCGCGGATCCATCAGGAAACGCCGCCTCTGGCAGCCCGATAACGCCGGGGCGCAGCGGGGCCGCGCTGTGCGCGCCACGCCCGGAGGCGTGACGCGGGGACCCGACCCTTCCAGCAAAGGCGCAGCAAGCTCAGCGGAATCCGGCGACCACGTGCTTGCGCTGCACCAGCACCCGCTGGTTGTCCGCGGTGGCCGCATCACCGGTGCGGGCGCCACCGTAGGTGATGTCCGGGTTGGACCAGCTATTGATGCGCGTACAGCCGCCCGGGCAGTCGTAGGACATGATGGTGCGGAAACGCTCGCCGCTGCCCAGGCTGAACTGGTAGCCGTGTCCGTAGGGATAAGGCGAGCCGGAGGCGTTGGCACGGTCATGGTTGGCGCCCAGCACGTGGCCGACTTCGTGGCCGAAGGAATAATTTCCGGTGGCGCAGCGCCAGCCGACAACGGCGAAGGCATGCGAGGCCGGCGCGTTGATATAGCCCACGCCACATGCATCCTTGCCATCGGTCAGCATCACCACGACATCGGCCCGGGCAGCATCGCGCAGGGCGTGCACCTCATCGAGCTGGCCGTCGCCCGGGTTCTGCAGCCTCCCCAGGTCATCCCCCATGCGCCCCTCAGGGAAGCCGGTCGTGCGGTAGTCGGCAAGCTCCATGCGGATGTTGGTCCGGCCATTCTTGAACCCCTCGTTGGATTCGGCCACGGCCAGTTCGGCCTTTGCCTTCATGTTGCCCCCATAGGCGTTGATGGCCCCCTGGGTGGCAATCACCAGCACCCGGATCGTCGCCCAGCCCCCCGGGTCTCCGCTGCGGATGTGCGCGTCCGGCGCGGGCGGCATCACCGGCCTGGCAGGGTTCCCTTGCACCCGGCCCCGCGCTACTGTCCGTGCAAGGGAGGGCGGCCATGAGCACAGTGCGAGGGGACGGCAGCACACGCGATAGCGGCCTGTTACGGATCGGCCTGTTCTTCGACGGCACGCGCAACAACGCACGTAACCTGGCGCGCGGGCGCGGTCCCGGCGGCGACCACCCCGGTCCGCCGCAGGCCTTGCCACCGATATGGCAGGCCGATGACGCCTCGCCGTACCACAGCCGCATCACCAGCAGCTTCAACAACGGCCTGACCAACGTGGCGAGGCTGCATGCGCTGTACGCCGACGGGCGCGTGGCGGGCGCCGCCGCCCCGTCGGTGGCGATCTATACCGAAGGCACCGGCACCCGCGATGGCCAGGCTGATGACCTGATCGGACTGGCCTTCGGCGTGGGCGCCAGTGGTGTCCGCGCGAAGATCAACCGCGCCCTGCAGGCCCAGCTTCCCGCTGCGCTGGCGCAGCTCGCACGGCACTGGCAGCAGCCGCTGCGAGGCATCCGGGTGGATCTGTTCGGGTTCTCGCGCGGTGCCGCGGCGGCACGTGATGTCGCCAACCAGATCGCGGCCTGGGGATCACCGCACTGGCAAGGACTGCTGCGCGAAGCCGGCCTGCGCGTGGATCCGGCGTTCACCCTGCCCCATCCGGTGATCGGCTTCATCGGGCTGTTCGATACCGTAGTGGCGATCAGGGGCGGCCGTGCCGATGAAGCGCCGCGCCTGCACCTGCCTGCGGGGATCGCCGGCAAGGTGCTGCAGCTGAGCGCGCGCGACGAGCATCGCGAACACTTTGCCCTGACCACGGTGGCACCGGACCACGAAGAAATCAGGCTGCCCGGGGTACACGCCAATATCGGTGGCGGCTACGACCAGACGGAAGAGGGCCCCAAGCTGCTCACCCGTCCACGCAGCCAGCAGGTGCGGCGACACGGGCTGGATGACTTCTCCCTTCCCCCGGCAGACTGGCTGCATCGCACCGAAAGCCACCAGCGTGCACTGGCCGAAGCCGTCCGCTGGCAGCAGCAGCTGGGGCTGGGCGCCGATGCGGTGTGGGTGGACACGTGGCACCAGTGGGTACGCCAGCGCCAGGCAGGCAGCCGCAGCGCGCTGCCCACGCCGACCTTGTTCGTGTATTCGGCGGTGGTGCTGAAGCGCCCGATCGACTGGCGTTACCAGCTGATCGCGCTGCGCCTGATGCATGCGCGTGCCGCGGCGGCGGGCGTGCGCTGGACGGACGCACCCGATGCCAGCATAGACGGCACATCGCCCACGGACCTGCGCGGGATCGCCGCTGCATTGATGGCCGGCACAGCGCTGGAGCCGGCGCAGGAACGAGTGCTGAAACAGCGTTACCTGATGCAGTCGGCACACTGGAATTTCGACGCGCTGGGTGACACCGCACTCACCTACACCGCCGATGCCGGGGTCAGCGAGCTGCCGTATCGACCCGGCCCGGGACTGTTCTACATCAACCGCCCCACCGCCGACGGCCAGCGCGTCGTACTGCGCAACGCCTGAGGCCCGCTACCCGGCGCGCTCGGCCTGTTCCATTAGTTCGGCCAGTTCATCGGCATCGAAACCGGCCAGCAGGCGCGCTTGGATGTTGAACGGGCCATGCAGGTAGCCCCCGGCGTAGTCGACCAGCAGTTCCTTGAAGCGGGCACGCGGGTCCACGCCGGCACGTTCGCAGTACCAGCGGTACCAGCGGCTGCCCGCAGCCACGTGGGCGACTTCTTCGCGCAGGATGATCTCCAGCACGTCGGCCGTCTCTTCGTCGCCGCAGCCACGCAGTTTCGCGATCAGCCCCGGGGTGACATCCAGGCCACGCGCTTCAAGCACGCGCGGCACCAGGGCCATGCGCGCCAATCCGTCATGGGCGGTCTTCTCGCACATCTCCCACAGCCCGTTGTGGGCGGGAAAATCGGCATAGTCGTGGCCATGCGCCTGCAGCCGTCCGCGCAACATCAGGAAATGCCGCGATTCATCGTCCGCGCAACTGACCCAGTCAGCGTAGAAGGCCGACGGCAGACCCCGGAAGCGGTACACCGCGTCCCAGGCCAGGTCGATCGCGTTGAGCTCGATATGCGCGATGGCATGGATGAAACGTGCGCGCCCTTCCGCCCCACCCAGCTTGCGTCGCGGCACGTCGCGCGGGTGCACCTGCTGCAGGGTGGCCGGACGCCCGGGCATGCGGATCGGCGCCGGTGCCGGCGGATCGGCCGGCAGCTTCAGCCGACCGGCGCGGAAGGCCGCAGCATGGGCCTGGGTCAGCGCGACCTTGCGCAGCGGGTCGGCCTCGGCCAGGCACTGCTGCGCGGCGCGCAGCAGGTCACCGGCGACGTCGGATCGATCGACGTCGCATGGGGCCGTGGCGCTCACGATCAGGCGCGGCGCTTGTGCTTGGCGTCGTCCGAACGCAGTTGCTGGATGCGCTCGAAGTAGCCCGGCTCGATGCCGGTCGGGTAATGCCCGTTGAAGCACGAGGAATCGAAGTTCTGCAGTGCCGGGTTGCCTTCGCGCACCGCCGCTTCCATGTCTTCGATGTCCTGGTAGATCAGCCAGTCGCAACCGAGGTGCGCTTCGATTTCTTCCACGCTGCGGTTGTGCGCGACCAGCTCTTCGGCGGCCGGCATGTCGATGCCGTAGATGTTCGGGTAACGCACCGGCGGGGCGGCGCTGGCCAGGTAGACCTTGCGGGCGCCGGCGTCGCGCGCCATCTGCACGATCTGCTGGCTGGTGGTGCCGCGCACGATCGAGTCATCCACCAGCAGCACCACCCGGTTGCGGAACTCCAGGTGGATCGGGTTGAGCTTGCGGCGCACGGATTTCACCCGCTCGCCCTGCCCCGGCATGATGAAGGTGCGGCCGATGTAGCGGTTCTTGATGAAGCCTTCGCGGTACTTCACCCCGAGCGTGTTGGAGATCTCCAGCGCGGCATCGCGCGAGGTGTCCGGGATCGGGATGATGGTGTCGATGTCGTGGTCCGGGCGCAGGCGCAGGATCTTCTCGCCCAGCTTGATGCCCATGCGCATGCGCGCCTTGTGCACCGACACGTTGTCGATCATCGAATCGGGCCGCGCGAAGTACACGTATTCGAAAATGCACGGGGTGTGTTCGGCGGTCTCCGAGCAGATTTCCGAAAACAGTTCGCCGCGCGCGGTGATCACCAGCGCTTCGCCCGGCTGCACATCGCGGATGCGCTGGAAGCCCAGCACGTCCAGCGCGGCCGATTCGGAGGCCACGATGTATTCATCGCCTTCGGCGTGGCTGCGCTTGCCCAGCACCAGCGGACGGATGCCGTGCGGATCGCGGAAGGCGACCAGGCCCAGGCCCAGCACCACGCTGACCACCGCATAGCCGCCCTTGCAACGACGGTGCACGTGGGACACCGCGCGGATCGCCGCTTCCGGGCTGAGCTGCTTCTGTGCATCCAGTTCGTAGGCGAACACGTTCAGCAGCACTTCGCTGTCCGAATCGGTGTTGACGTTGCGGCGGTCCTGTTCGAACACCTGGCGACGCAGGTCTTCGGTGTTGATCAGGTTGCCGTTGTGCGCCAGCGCGATGCCATAGGGCGAATTGACGTAGAACGGCTGGGCCTCGTCCATGCCTTCGGAACCGGCGGTGGGATAGCGCACGTGGGCGATGCCGACGCGGCCTTCCAGGGTGGACATGGTGCGCGCGTCGAACACGTCGCGGACCAGGCCGTTGGCCTTCTGCACACGCAGGCGGGTGCCGTCGACGGTGGCGATGCCCGCCGCGTCCTGGCCACGATGCTGGAGGACGGTCAGGCCGTCATAGAGCTGCCCGGCGACGTTCTGGTTGCCGACGATTCCGACGATGCCACACATGTTGCGTAATCTCCGCTGGGCTGCGCCCATCTACAGGGATGTTGGCCGTGCCTGGCCGGGGGAGCCGCCTTACGGGACAGCGGCAGGATCTGGACGCTCGGGCGCCGACTCGATGTTCGCGGGCAGTGCCGGGGCGTTCGCGGACTCGCTCGCCGCGCCCCTGGCCGGGTCCACGTTACGCGGCCATCCGCGTCCCGCCACCACCTCGCCGAGGACACCATTATCGCCTGTCGCGGTCGGCTTTCCCAACAGGCTTTCTGCAAATGGGGACGAACCGCTGGACGGCAAGGGCAAGCCAGCCGGTACCAGCCCATCCAGCGACGATGGCAGGCCCTTGGGCACCATCCGCTCGAGGTTCTGCATCGGCCGTGAAACATCCGGCAGCTGGGCATCCATCCAGCCCACCACCGGCTGCAGCACCGCGCGCAGGTGGGACTGCTGCCAGGCCGGTTCGGCGGTGAGCGGGGTGAAGGTGGCCATCAGCAGCAGCACCGCGCTGATGAAGCCGCCACGCACCAGGCCCAGTGCGCCGCCGAGCATGCGGTCGGCGCCGCCCAGCAGCGCCATGCGCAGCCCGGCGCGGACCAGCATGCCCAGCACGGTGACGGCGATCAGCACGGCCAGGAACACCGTCACATAGCCGCCGACCAGGTGGCCGTTGCCCGGCTGTGCCGGCGCTGACCACAGGTGCGCCACGTCATTGCCGAACAGGAACGCCGCCCAGCCGGCAAGCAGCCAGGACAGCGTGCCGACCACGATGCCAACGAAGCCCCGCACGAACCCCAGCAGGGTCGAGATGGCGATCACGCAGGCCAGCACGATGTCGATCATGCGGGCGGGTTTCCTTGGGCGTCCTGGCCGGGAATGGGCATCAGGGGTGCGGTCTGACCATGCCGGCCACGCCGACCCGGGCGGCGACCTGCGCCTTCAGCTGGTCGGCCTCGGCACGGTTGGCGACCGGCCCGACACGGACCCGGCTGAGCACGCCTTTGTCAGTGCGGACCTGGTCGACGAAGGCGCTGAAGCCGGCGGCGCGCGCTTTGTCGCGCAGGGCGTTGGCATCAGCAGCTTGGCCGAACGCGCCCAGCTGCACGGCAAACCCCACGCCGCTGGCGGCCGGGGCCGCCGGCGCCTTCACCTCAGGCTTCACTTCCGGCTTGGCCACCGGCGCAGGCGTCGCCGGCTTGGCGGCGACCGCCTTGGTGTCCGGCGCGGGGGTCGCGGTCGGCTTCGGTTCGGGCTTGGGTGCCGGCGCGGCAGCCGCTGCCGGGGGCGCGGTTTCCGGCAGCGCCTGGGTCTGCACCGGGTTGCCGCCCAGCGGCGTGGTGGTGGCGGCCGGCGCCTGTGCGGTCGCGGCGGCGCCATCGACGTTGGCATCCAGGGTGACTACTTCGGCACGCACGTCGCTGCGGATCTTCACGGCCTGCAGCCGGGCCGATTCGGCCTGTGCGCGGTCAACGAAGGGGCCGACGCGGACCCGCCACGCCTGCTTGCCGTTGATCGTGGCGGCTTCGCTGAAACCGGGCAGCTGCGCGCCCTTCAGGTGGGCGATCACCGCATCGGCATCGGCCTTGCTGGCATAGGCGCCGAAGCTGACCGCGAAATTGCCGGCGGCCACGGCCGGACCGGTATCCACCGTGGCGGCGGCGTTGGCGGCAGGTTCCTGCAGCGGCGCGGCGCCGCGCAGGCCACTGTCACCCCCCGCGGGAGCGGCCAATGGCAACTCGCGTGTTTCGAACTGGGCATTGGCCGGCGCGCCGGGCACCTCCAGCGGCACGCTGTCGGCGGTGCTGTTGCGGGCAGGGCCGGTCACCAGCATCGGCAGGAAGATCACGGCAAGGGCCACCAGGACGATGGCACCGATCAGACGCTGTTTCAGGGACGTATCCACGGATGGCAGGCAACAGGTGGGAACTGCCGATGATTATACGGTCCTGCCGTGATGCAGCGTCGGCAACGGCTGAACGCGGCTCAGGTGGCGGTCTGCAGCCAGGCCAGCGCTTCGGCGGCGGTATGGAAGGAACCGAACACCAGTACGCGGTCTCCCTGCACTGCCTGCGCCAGCACCTGGGCCAGCGCGTGGGCCACCGTATCGGCCCGGGAAGCATCCGCGGCAACGGTTCCGGCCAGTCGGGCCGCCAGCGCGGCGGCGTCCTGGCCGCGCGGGCCTTCCAGCCCGGCCAGCGTCCATTCGCTCACGGCCTCGCCCAGCGCCTGCACCACGCCGGCCGCATCCTTGTCCTGCAGGCCGGCATACACCGCCAGCGTGCGCCCGCTGACCGGTTCGGCCTGCAGCGCGCGGGCCAGCGCAGTGGCCGCCTGCGGGTTGTGGCCCACGTCCACCAGCACGTTGATCCCGTTACGCTCGACGCGCTGCAGCCGGCCGTCGATGCGCGCGGCGGCGATGCCTTCGGCGTAGGCGGCGCGTGGCAGCGAACAGCCCGGCGGCGGCTCCAGCGAGCGCAGCGCGGCAATCGCCGCACCGGCGTTGGCCAGCTGCACCGGGCCGGCCAGCGAAGGCATCGGCAACTCAAGGCGCACGGCGACATCGCGCCAGGCCCAGGTCTGCGCGTCCAGTGTTTCGTTGAAATAATCGCTGCCGGCGCGGATCGCGTTGGCACCAATCAGGTAGGCCCGCCGCAGCACGCTGGACGGTGGATCGATCTCACCCAGCACGGCCGGCTTCCAGCCACGCAGGATGCCGGCCTTTTCGGTGCCGATGCTTTCGCGGTCAGCGCCCAGCCAGTCGGCGTGGTCGATGTCCACGGTGGTGATGACGGCCACGTCGGTGTCGACCAGGTTCACCGCATCCAGGCGCCCCCCCAGCCCGACTTCCAGCACCGCCAGGTCCAGTCCGGCCTGCGCGAACAGGTAGAAGGCCGCCAGCGTGCCGTATTCAAAGTAGGTCAGCGTGGTATCGCCACGCGCGGCTTCGACCGCACTGAAGGCCGCCACCAGTGCTTCGTCGCTGGCTTCTTCGCCATTGATGCGCACGCGCTCGTTGTAGCGCAGCAGGTGCGGGGAGGTATAGGCGCCGACCTTCCAGCCGGCGGCACGCGCGATCGCTTCGACGAAAGCCACCGTGGAGCCCTTGCCGTTGGTGCCGCCCACCGTGATGGTGCGCTGCGCAGGGGCGCCCAGCTGCAGGGCGGCGGCAACGGTGCGCACGCGCTCCAGTCCCATGTCGATGGTGGCCGGGTGCTGGCGTTCGATGAACATCAGCCAGTCGCTGAGCGTAGTGGGCAGTGCAGTCACGGTGGGACGTCCAATCGGTTTCGGTTACAGGGCGCGGTGCTTGGCTTCGCCGAAGAACGGCGTGTGGTGGGCGCAGTCGTTCATGCGCACCACTTCCAGTTGTTCGATGTCCGGACCTTCCAGAAGGTTCAGCGTGGTCGGTGCCTGGCGGAAGCTCCACAGGCGGCTGATCGGCAGGCCGAGGATCCGGCACAGGATGACCCGGTTCACCGCATCGTGGGCGACCACCAGCAGGGTGTCGTCCTCGCCGAGACCTTCGGCGGCACGTGCCAGGCCACGCCAGCTGCGGTCCAGCACCAGGCGCAGTGATTCGCCGCCCGGCATCAGCACGGTGTCCGGCTCTTCGCGCCAGGCGCGCAGCCGCGACGGGTCTTTTTCATGGATCTCGCTGGCCAACAGGCCTTCCCACTCACCGTGGGCGATTTCCTGCAGCTCCGGTTCGGTCAGCAGCATGTCGGCGCGGGCGCCGAGGGCCAGCTGCGCGGTACGCTGCGCGCGTGACAGCGGCGAGGCCACCGCACGGGTGATGTCCACGGACTTCAATCGTTCGCCAAGCGCCTGCGCCTGGGATTCGCCGATCGGCGACAACGGGATATCGATCTGGCCCTGGTAACGGCCTTCGGCGTTCCACGGCGTTTCGCCGTGACGGGCAAGCAGGATGCGCATGCGGGGTACGGGTCCTTGGGGGGAGGAGGTCCGGCGTTTCGTTCACGTCCTGTGAAACCACGCCGGAGCGCCATCATACCTGCTCCGCCTGAAGCCCCGCCGTGGGAAAACAGGGCGGATCCGATGGGGAATCCGCCCCGTGAGCGTTTACTTCGCCAGGTTCAGTTCTTTCAGCAGCTGCGGCGCCGGCGCCACTTCCTGCATGATCCACTGCATGTAGCGGCTGTCCACGGCGATCATGCGGGTCATGACCGGATCGAACACCCAGTTGGAACTGACCGATTCCCAGTTGCCATCGAAGGCCAGGCCGACCAGCTTGCCGTGCGCGTCCAGCACCGGCGAGCCGGAGTTGCCGCCGGTGATGTCCAGGTTGGACAGGAAATTGACCGGCACCGAACCGACGCGCTTGTCTTCCAAGCCGCCATACCGCTTGGCCTTGACCGCATCGAGCAGCGCCTTCGGCGAATCGAACGGGTCTTCGCCGGTTTCCTTTGCCACGATGCCTTCCAGCGTGGTGAACGGGGTGTAGTTCACCCCGTCCTTGCCGTAGCCCATGACGTTGCCGAAGGTGATGCGCAGCGACAGGTTGGCGTCGGGATAGACGAACCCGCCCTGGCTCTTCTTGTAGTCCGCCACGGCCTGCAGGTAGAGCGGGCGCGCGCTGAGCGACTCACCTTCGCGGACCTTCTTCTGCTCTTCCTGCTTCAGCAGCGCCGGCATCATCGCCACCGCGTACTGGATGGCTGGATCGGTGCTGGCTTCGAATGCGGCACGGTCGGCGGTGAGCCACTTCAGGCGCTCATCCAGGCTGCCCAGCCGGGTGCCACCCAACTTGCCGACCAGTGCCTTGACCGCGTTGGCATCGCTGCCGGCCAGCCACTGGTTCAGCACCGCGTTGTCGCGCTGCGCGGCCGGCAGGGCGACATACTGCTCCAGCCAGTACTGTTGCAGCTGCTGGTCCATCTTCGCCACGTAACGGCGGTCCATCTGGCGGATGCCGCCTTCGATGGTCGGCAGGTCGCGCTGCTGGTAGCCGGCTTCGCGCTCGGCGTCCGGCTTGCTGCGCTCGATCGCGGTGCGGTACAGGGTGATCGCCGAACCCACGGCAGAGGTGTTGTTGAACTGGCTGACGAACAGGTCACGCTCGCGCGTGCTGCGGCCGGTTTCCAGGTGCTTGAGCAACTGCGCGTGCGCGGCCAGCGCCGGCTTGCCAGCGGTGCCCTGCTGCTTCAACCAGGCCAGCACCTGCGCCTCTTCGGCCTGCTTCTGGCCGGCCGCATCGATGCGCTTGAAGCCTTCCAGCTGGCCGGCGTAGTTCTTGGCGACGTTGTTCATGCTGGCCGCGGTGGCGGCGTACTTCACCTTGACGTCGGCGTCGGCCTTGCCGGCATCTTCGATCAGCTTCAGCACGGCGTTGTAGTGGCGGGCGATGGTCGGATAGGTCCAGTCGGCGGTTTCGTTGAATTCGCCAGCCAGTGCGTAGCGGTTGGTGCGGCCCGGGTAGCCGGCCACCATCACGAAGTCATCGGCCCCCAGCGGCTGGTCGGCGAACTTCAGGAAGTGCTTGGGCTGGTAGGGCACGTTGTCGGCTGCGAAGGCGGCTGGCTTGCCGTCCTTGCCCACGTAGGCGCGGTAGAAGGAGAAGTCGCCGGTGTGGCGCGGCCACATCCAGTTGTCGATGTCGCCGCCGAACTTGCCGACGCTGCCCGGAGGCGCGTAGACCAGCCGCACGTCCTTGATTTCCAGATTGCGGAACAGCCGGTAGGTGTTGCCGCCGGAGAAGCTGTACAGGCGGCAGCGGAAGCCGGCGTCGGCCTCGCAGGCGGCCACCTGCGACTTGTCGAAGGCATCCAGCGCGCGGGTGCGGGCCAGCGGGTCCTTGCCTGCCGCGGCGATGGCGGCCTTGGCCTGCGCGGTCACATCGGTGATCTGGTCCAGCACGTACACGCGGGCATTCGGGCCGGCGCTGAGTTCGTCGCTGGTCTTCGGGGCGTTGAAGCCGTCCTTGATCAGGTTCTTTTCGGCCGTCGAGTTCAGCTGGATGGCGCCGTAGGCACAGTGGTGGTTGGTGACCACCAGGCCCTGCGGGGAGACGAAGCTGGCAGTGCAGCCGCCGAGGGCGACCACCGCGCCCATCGGGTCACCGGTCAGGTCGGCCAGCTGCTCGGCCGACAGCTTCAGGCCGGCCTTCTGCAGGGGACCGGCGATTTCCGGCAACTGCTGTGGCACCCACATGCCTTCTGCGGCATGGGCGAGCTGGACCAGGCCAAGGCTGGCGACAATGGAGAAAGCAAGCAGGTTCGAGCGCATGAAGCGGCCCTTGGGTAATGGAACCGTCGATTCTAGCCCGCCGCCCGGCTCCGGCAGGATGCCCGGAGGTCATGGGTCATGCTCCCCTGGCTCACAGGCTGCGGGGTGGCGGGGTGGCGGGGTGGCGGGGCTACGGTGGCCTGGTAGCGCCGACCCATGGTCGGCGGCATTACGCCGGCTGACCCGCGCTGCAACATGGCGCGGGCGCTGGCGGCTTTATAATCCGCGCCATCTTTCCCCCTGTGAGTTCCACCGAGATGGCACAAACGATGAAGGCGCTGGTCAAGCGCGAAGCCGCCAAGGGCATCTGGCTGGAAGAAGTGCCGGTGCCGGTGCCGGGCGCCAACGAGGTGCTGATCAAGCTGGAAAAGACCGCCATCTGCGGCACCGACCTGCACATCTACCTGTGGGATGAGTGGAGCCAGCGCACCATCAAGCCTGGCCTGACCATCGGCCATGAGTTCGTCGGCCGCGTCGCCGCGCTCGGCAGTGCGGTCACCGGCTATGAGGTCGGCCAGCGCGTTTCGGCCGAGGGCCATATCGTCTGCGGCCACTGCCGCAACTGCCGCGGCGGCCGTCAGCACCTGTGCCCGAACACCGTTGGCATCGGCGTGAACGTGAACGGCGCCTTCGCCGAATACATGGTGATGCCGGCCACCAACCTGTGGCCGATCCCGGACCAGATCCCGTCCGAGCTGGCCGCCTTCTTCGATCCCTATGGCAATGCCGCGCACTGCGCGCTGGAGTTCAATGTGATCGGCGAGGACGTGCTGATCACCGGCGCCGGCCCGATCGGCATCATCGCCGCCGGCATCTGCAAGCACATCGGTGCGCGCAACGTGGTGGTCACCGACGTCAATGATTTCCGCCTGAAGCTGGCCGCCGACATGGGCGCCACGCGCGTGGTGAACGTGGCCAACCAGTCGCTGAAGGACGTGATGAAGGAACTGCACATGGAGGGCTTCGACGTGGGCCTGGAAATGAGCGGCAATCCGCGTGCGTTCAACGACATGCTGGACTGCATGTACCACGGCGGCAAGATCGCCATGCTCGGCATCATGCCCCGCGGCGCCGGCTGCGACTGGGACAAGATCATCTTCAAGGGCCTGACCGTGCAGGGCATCTACGGCCGCAAGATGTACGAGACCTGGTACAAGATGACCCAGCTGGTGTTGTCCGGCTTCCCGCTCGGCAAGGTGATGACCCACCAGCTGCCGATCGATGACTTCCAGAAGGGCTTTGACCTGATGGAAGAAGGCAAGGCTGGCAAGGTGGTCCTCAGCTGGAACTGATCGAGCGCGCGAAGCGCGTCCGATCAGTTCTCCCGCATGTTTCCTTATCCCCGCGCCTGTCCGCGCGCCCCCTTGAACAACAAGGGGGCTCTCCACCAGAGGGAACAAAGGGTCACATGATTGAAAAAGGCGCCTGCAAGGGCGCCTTTTTCGTTGTGCATGACGTGCGCTGCACGGTCGCACGCGGGGCGCTGGTTACTTGCCGATGGCTACCGTGAACACCACGCGGTTGTCGGCCAGGTAGCCGTTGTTGTCGCGGCCGGCGCCATCGGTGCCGTGGAAGCCCAGGCCAAGGTTGAACAGGCCGAACTGACGGCTGACGCCGATGTTGAAATCGGTGTAGTCCTTGCCGAAATCGGTCTCAAGCGAGGTGCGTCCGACGTTGGCCGCCAGGGTGAAATCCTGCGGCAGCGCCCACTCACCGCCGATGGCGTAATACCAGCTCTTGGTATCCGAACCGGACAGGTCATTGGTGTAGGCCACGGTGAGCTTGTACTGCTCGGCAAAGGTGGTGCTGGTGATCAGCTCGTTGTAATTGAGCTCGCTGGCACCCGGGTAGGTGTAGCGGTTGAACAGCACATCGAAGTTGACGTTGTCACTGACGTCGAAGCCGTAACCGATCAGGAAGTCCACTTCGGTACTCGGGTCGCCCGGCCCGAAGTCGACGCCGGAGCCCCAGACGCCGGCATACAGGCCGACCGGGCTGGTGTAGGTGAAGCCGGCCTGCAGGGTCGGATCCTCGTCGGTCTGCGACACGCCACGGAAGACGTAATCGGACACGGCGGTGACGTTCCAGCTGTAGGGCGACTCAGCTTCCTGCGCGCTGGCGGCGAACGAGGCGAGGGACAGGACAGCAGCAGCGGCAAGACAGCGGACGGCGTGCTTCATGGGCGTCTCCGGGGGGCGATGGCGGGGAGGAGGGACATGGGGCGTGGCGCGGACCGGCTGCGTGAATCCATCCGGTTCACGGTTTTTTAACCTGTTTGATATTGCAACGCAACACGTTCGTGCTCCCTGCCCTGCCGCCCTTCCATGGCCGGGGCGGGTAAAATCGTCGTTTTCCCGTGTTGAGCCGTGCTGCCACCATGACCGAATCCTCGCCTGACCTGACCCGCCATTACGCCGAGGAACTGGACGCCATCCGCGCCCAGGGCCTGTTCAAGTCCGAGCGGATCATCACCAGCCCGCAGTCGGCGGAGATCACCCTGGAAGACGGCCGCACGGTGCTCAATTTCTGCGCCAACAACTATTTGGGCCTGGCCGACCACCCGGACCTTATCCAGGCCGCCAAGGATGCGCTGGACAGCCACGGCTTTGGCATGGCGTCGGTGCGCTTCATCTGCGGTACCCAGGACCTGCACAAGCAGCTGGAAGCGCAGATTGCCGACTTCTTCGGCAAGCAGGACACGATCCTGTATGCGGCCTGCTTCGACGCCAATGGCGGCCTGTTCGAGCCGCTGCTGGGCGAGCAGGATGCGATCATTTCCGACAGCCTCAACCACGCTTCGATCATCGACGGGGTGCGCCTGTGCAAGGCCAAGCGCTTCCGTTATGCCAACTGCGACATGGCCGATCTGGAAGCGCAGCTGCAGGCCGCCGATGCGGCCGGTTGCCGGACCAAGCTGATCACCACCGACGGTGTGTTCTCGATGGACGGCTTCATCGCTCCGCTGGACGAGATCACGGCGCTGGCCCGGAAGTACGGCGCGCTCGTCCATATCGACGAATGCCATGCCACCGGCTTCCTCGGCAAGACCGGCCGTGGCTCGGCCGAAGTGAAGGGGGTGCTGGACGGGATCGACATCATCACCGGCACGCTCGGCAAGGCGATGGGGGGGGCGCTGGGCGGATTCACCACGGCCAAGGCCGAAGTGATCGAACTGTTGCGCCAGCGCTCGCGCCCCTACCTGTTCTCCAACTCGCTGCCGCCGCACGTGGTGGCCGCCGGCATCAAGGCCTTTGAAATGCTGGCCGCCGCCGACGACCTGCGCGAAACGCTGGTGGCCAACACCACCTACTTCCGCGAAAAGATGGTGGCTGCCGGTTTCGACGTGAAGCCCGGCGTGCACCCGATCAGCCCGGTGATGCTGTACGACGCACCGCTGGCGCAGAAGTTCGCCGAGCGCCTGCTGGAGGAAGGCATCTACGCGATCGGCTTCTTCTTCCCGGTGGTGCCCAAGGGCCAGGCGCGCATCCGCACCCAGATCAGCGCAGCGCACACGCGCGAGCACCTGGACCGCGCCATCGATGCCTTCACCCGCATCGGCCGCGAACTCGGTGTGATCTGACAAAAAGGGGACGGAGGGCATTAAGTCGTATCCAGCCTGTACCGGCTGGATACGACTTAAT
This sequence comes from Stenotrophomonas sp. NPDC078853, assembly GCF_044901215.1. Lineage (NCBI taxonomy): Bacteria > Pseudomonadati > Pseudomonadota > Gammaproteobacteria > Lysobacterales > Lysobacteraceae > Stenotrophomonas > Stenotrophomonas sp. NPDC078853. The sequence goes on from NZ_JBJDOQ010000009.1 coordinate 18,876, forward strand.
GCCCTCCGTCCCCTTTTTTGTGTCAGCGACCCTTGGCCACGCGGATGCCGTTGGCTTTCATCCAGGCGTCGAATTCGTCGGCGGACATCTTCTTGTCGCCTTCGCTCATGTTGAAACGGTAGCTGCCGCGCCCGTCCAGCTCGGGGATGCGTACTTCGATGATGTCCTGCGGCGGCGGTGGCGGGGCCTTGGCCAGTTCTTTCTTGTGGCTGCATGCGGCCAGGGCCGCCAAAGGCAGCAGCAGCGTCAGGCGCAGTGGAGAGGTCAGGAAACGCAACACGGTGGGATACCTCTTTCAGTAAATGCAAAGCCGGGCCCCCCTTGCGCCCGGAGCGGGACCGACGCCAGGCGTCGGCCGCGGGTCTCAGCCCGGTCCTGCAGCGGCCTCCAGTTGCCGCCGGTCTTCCATCTGCAGCATCCGCCACTGGCCCTTGGGCAGTTCGCCGAGCCGCAGCCCGCCGATGCCGATGCGGACCAGCCGCAGTACCTGCAGGTCGAACGCGGCCAGCAGGCGACGGATGTGCCGGTTGCGCCCTTCGTCCAGCGTCACTTCCAGCCACGAGGTCTTTTCGCCGGTACGCAGCAGATTCACCGCGCGCGCGGCCAGGAATTCTCCTTCGTCCTCGATGCCAGCGCAGAATGCGGCGAGCATCGACGCCTCTGGAATGCCATCCACCTGCACGTGGTAGGTCTTGTCCGGGCCGGTGGCCGGATCCATCAGCGCGGCCGCCCACTGCGGGTCATTGCTGAACAGCAGCAGGCCTTCGCTGGCTTTGTCCAAGCGTCCGACCGGCGCCAACCACGGCAGGCCGGCCCCATCGAAACAGCGGTAGACGGTATCCCGGCCCTGTTCGTCCTGGACGGTGGTAACCAGGCCGCGCGGCTTGTTGAGCATCAGGTAGATGCGCGGCGCGGCATCCAGCGGCTGCCCATCCACGCGCACCTGCTGGCGGCCGGCCTGGATCGGGAATTCGGGATCACGGATGGTGCGCCCATCCACGCTCACGCGGCCGGCGGCAATCCAGCGCGCGGCTTCAGTACGCGAACACAGGCCCGCCTTGGACAACACGCGTGCCAGTCCGTGGCGAACGCCCCCGCCTGCTGCAGGCGCTGCGCGCCCACCACCGGGGCGGGCACGAGCAGGTGGGTTGGCAGGCGGGCGCCGTGGCCGCATGTCCTGCCCCGCCCTCACTTACTTCTTGTCAGCCGGCTTGGTCTCGGCAGAGGCTTCCACCGGGGCAACGGGCGCGACGGCGGTGGCCGGCACCGGACGGGCCTTGACCACGCGAACGCCACGCGCCTTCATCCAGGCATCGAACTCCTCGGCGGTCATGCGCTTGCCGTTCTGGCTCATGTCAAAGCGCCATGGCGTGTTGTCGAACGCGGTCTGCGGCTTGTAGGCGGCCGGGTCATTCGGACTCACCGCCGGTGCACTCGGCATGGCCTTGGCCACGTTCTGGCAACCTTCGATGCGCAGGCGACGCAGCACGCTGTCCAGCGACTGGGCCTGTTCGTAATTGGTGGTCAGCACGCCGGCGGGCATGCCCAGCCGAGAGTTGCGGGTAAACAGCTCGCTCGCCACCGGTGCGATCGCGGTGGCCGGCAACGGCAGCGGAGCGCTGCTGGCCGAGACCGAGCAGTCCACGGCAGCGTGGGCGGCGGGAACCAGGGCCAGGGCCAGGACGACGGCCGATGCAGTGCGCAGCATGAGGGAGCATCCAGAAAGTGGGTAGTGGCGCGAGTTTAACAGCGACACAACGGCTTTCAAGATCCTACATTCAATGAATACGGCAACTCATTGGTTTTTTTTGTTTTTTTCGGATAAGCGGTAAAAACGACAGCGCACAAACAACAAGACCCGGCCGAAGCCGGGTCCTGCTGTGTGTCTTACCGGTGAAGCGTCAGAACTCAGTTCTGGACGTTCAGCTCGGTACGACGGTTCTTCGCACGGCCTTCCGGGTTGTCCGAACCATCAGCATTGGTGTTCGGAGCAATCGGGCGGCTCTCGCCGTAACCGACCGGACCCTGCAGGCGCGAAGCAGCAACGCCGTTGGAGGTCAGGTAGTTGTACACGGCGGTAGCACGACGCTCGGACAGCTTCTGGTTGTACTCGTCGGAACCCTTCGAGTCGGTGTGACCAGCAACTTCAACCTTCAGGTCCGGGTAACGGGTCAGGATCTGCGAGGCTTCGCTCAGGATCGCAACCGCGTCGGGACGCAGGTTGGCCTTGTCGAAGTCGAAGTTGACACCCTTCAGGTCGATCGAGACCGGCACCGGGCAACCGTCCGGACCGATGGTCTGGCCAGGCTGCGAATCCGGGCACTTGTCGTCGCAGTTGTTGACGCCGTCACCGTCGTCATCCAGGTCGGCGCAGCTCGGGGCAACCGGAGCCGGAGCCGGCACGGCAGCGACCGGAGCCGGTCCCAGCGGGATCACGACGCCGACCGAAGCCAGCACGTCGCCGAACCAGTCTTCGCTCGGAGCGGCAACGCTCTTGTCGTCGAAGTCAGCGCGGTAGGCCACTTCGGCACGCACGGCAACGCGCTTGTCGAAGGTGGTCTGCAGACCGGCACCGAGCTTGGCGGCGAAGCTGCCGTCCTTGCGCTCACGCGGGCCATTGGCGTCGACAGCAGCGAACTCTTCTTCCGACTTCTGGTAGCCCAGGCCGAACAGCAGGTACGGGTTCCAGCCGCGGCCTTCCTGCACGAAGTGGCGACGCAGGTCCAGCGAGGCGCCGTACTGCGACCAGTTCAGGTCCTGGTTGGCGTCGAAGTTCGGGTTCTGGTAGTTCAGCTCACCGTCGAGCGACCAGTTCGGGCTGATGAACTTGCCCAGGCCCAGGCTGACGAACGGAGCATCGTTGGTGGTGCGGTCGCTGTCCTGGAAGTTGAAACCAGCCGAACCGGTCAGGTACCAGCGGTCGTCAAACTCCTGTGCCGAAGCAGCCTGGGCGAAAGCCAGACCACCCAGCAGCGCGGCGGTAAGGATCTTCTTGTTCATTGAGTACAGCTCCTATATCGGGGGTATGAAACCGGTAGAGGCATGGGCCAGCACTACGACAGCCGATTCAGCACGCCACCGCCGCGAACATTATGCTCAGGGGAGTGAAGGCCATGTTAACAGTCCCGTAACATGTGAAAAACGGGCGCCGGGCCTCCACCGGACCGGCGGTTGCACCCTATACAGGATCATGAAAAACCGCAACAGTCAGGCGTGGCAAGGGTTTTACCGGGCTTCAGTCTCGCGCTGCAACATTTTGCTTTGGCGGAAAGTCAAGCGTTCATCCCGCAGCCTGCGCGGTGAGGAACTTTCTACGCCAGGCCAGTCTGAACGGCAGTGGCATGCTGTTAACGACGCTCAAACGGATTTACTGGCACACACCTGCGTGGCCACGCGGCGATGGATGTGCATGCGCGTAACGCCTACGCAGTAGATTCACTGAGCCGATCAAGCAATCACTGCCGAGGCTGTGCGCACCGCTGTATGGCGCGAATTGCGGCGTGCTGTACCTGTTCGCCCCCCCTCTGCCGACCTATCGTGGCGACAGACCCTAGAGCCCCTGCCGCCATGCCCTCCTCCCTGCTGCTGCGCATCACCCAATTGGTTGTCGGCCTTTGCCTGTACGGGCTGGGGATTGCCCTGATGGTGCGTGCGGGAATCGGCGTGGCGCCCTGGGATGTGCTGTCGCAGGGCATCGCGGCGCATACGCCGCTGTCCTTCGGCCTGGCCACCAATGCCATCGGCGCGGTAGTGCTGCTGCTGTGGTGGCCGCTGCGTCAGAAGCCCGGCCTGGGCACCGTGCTCAACGTGCTGCTGATTGGTCCCGCCGCGCAGTTCGGACTGTGGCTGCTGCCTGTGGTGGAAGGCCTTTCGCTGCGGCTGCCACTGTTTGCTGCCGGACTGCTGCTGATCGCCGTAGCCACCGGCCTGTATATCGGCGCACGCCTGGGGCCCGGTCCGCGCGATGGACTTATGACGGGCCTGCATGCCCGCAGCGGCTGGCCGATCTGGCAGGTGCGCAGCCTGATAGAAGGCAGCGCCTTGCTGGCCGGCTGGCTGCTGGGCGGCAACGTGGGACCGGGCACGCTGGCCTTCGCGCTGCTGATCGGGCCGCTGTGCGGCATGACCCTGGGCTGGTTCGGCATCGGCAGGCCCCCGGTCGCGGCGCACGCGACGGTCCCCCCGGGCTGACCCGCCCGCCCCCGAAGGCCTCGCTGCATCGTGGGGAATACCGCAGCGCGTCTTGCGATGGACGCGGATTCACGGCACGCTGGACGCTTCCGTACGCAAGCGTATCCACGATGACGCCAGCCAGCGACAGCGCCTACCCCCACCTGTTCACTCCGCTCGACCTGGGCTTCACCCAGTTGCGCAACCGGATCCTGATGGGCTCCATGCACACCGGGCTGGAAGACCGCGCCCGCGATTTCCCGCGCCTTGCCGCCTACTTTGCCGAACGCGCCGAAGGCGGTGTCGGACTGATCGTCACCGGTGGCTTCGCGCCTAACGTGGTCGGCTGGCTGAAGCCATTCGGCGGCAAACTCAGCTGGCCATGGGAAGTCGGTCCGCATCGCCAGCTCACTGCGGCCGCCCACCAGCACGGCGCGAAGATCTGCCTGCAGCTGCTGCATGCGGGGCGGTATGCCTACCACCCGTTGTCCGTTGCGCCATCCAAGCTGAAGGCCCCGATCAATCCGTTCACCCCGCGCGCCCTGTCCAGCCGCGGCGTGGACCGGCACATCGCCGATTACGCGCGCAGCGCGCGGCTGGCCCGCGATGCGGGCTATGACGGTGTGGAAGTGATGGGCTCGGAGGGCTACCTGATCAACGAGTTCGTCGCCCCGCGCACCAACACCCGCACCGACCAGTGGGGTGGTGATGCTGCACAGCGCATGCGGTTCGCAGTGGAAATCGTGCGTCGGATCCGTGAAGCATGCGGCCCGGACTTCATCATCATCTACCGGCTGTCACTGGTGGACCTGGTCAGCGATGGCAGCAACTGGCAGGAAATCGTCGCCCAGGCACAGGCCATCGAAGCAGCTGGCGCAACGCTCATCAATACCGGCATCGGCTGGCACGAGGCGCGCATTCCGACCATCGCCACCTCGGTCCCGCGCGCGGCGTTCGCCGGGGTTACCGCCAAGCTGAAGCCCCACGTCGGGGTGCCGCTGGTGGCGACCAACCGGATCAACATGCCCGACGTGGCCGAGCGCATCCTGGCCAGCGGCGGCGCCGACATGGTGTCGCTGGCGCGCCCCTTGCTGGCCGATCCGCAGTGGGCCAACAAGGCACGCGCCGGCCGCCCCGAGCGCATCAACACCTGCATCGCCTGCAACCAGGCCTGCCTGGACCACGTGTTCGAGAACAAGCTGGCCAGCTGCCTGGTCAATCCACGCGCGGCGCATGAAACCGAGCTGGTCTATCGGCCCACCACATCGCCGCGGCGCATCGCGGTGGTCGGTGCAGGACCGGCCGGCCTGGCCTGTGCGACCGTCGCTGCCGAACGCGGCCACCATGTAAGCCTGTTTGACGCCAACGATGAGATCGGCGGCCAGTTCAACGTTGCCAAGCGGATCCCGGGCAAGGAAGAATTCCACGAAACCCTGCGCTACTTCCGCCACAAGCTGGAGGAAACCGGCGTGCAGCTGCGGCTGGGCACGCGGGTGTCTGTCGACACGCTTGCCGGCTTCGACGAGGTGGTGCTGGCGACCGGCATCCTGCCGCGCAAGGTCGATTTCCCCGGCGCCGGACATGCCAAGGTGGTGGACTACCTGGACGTGCTGCTGGGCCGGGTCACGGTGGGGCCGCGTGCGGCGATCATCGGCGCCGGTGGCATCGGTTTCGATGTCGGCGAGTTCCTGAGCCATGCCGGTCCGTCGCCGTCGCTGGACACGGCGAGCTGGATGGCCGAATGGGGCGTTGATCCGAGTTTCGAAGCGCGCGGCGCCCTTGCCCGTCCGGTCATCGTCCCTTCGCCACGCAAGCTCTGGCTGCTGCAGCGCAGCGCCGGACGTCCGGGCGCGAGGCTCGGCAAGACCACCGGCTGGATCCACCGCGCTACGTTGAAAGCCAAGGGCGTGACGCAGCTGGGTGGCGTGGAGTACCTGGGCGTGGACGATGCCGGTCTGCATATCCGCGTGGAGGGGGTGGAGCAGTTGTTGGATGTCGATCACGTGGTGATCTGCGCAGGCCAGGAATCCAACCGTTCCCTGCATGCGGAACTCGCCGCGGCCGGCATCTCCGCGCAGCTGATCGGCGGTGCCGACGTCGCTGCGGAACTCGATGCCAAGCGCGCGATTGACCAGGGCAGCCGCGTCGCCGCTGCCCTCTGAAAAAGCTGAATAGGGGCAGCGGGATCGGCTTTCCGACCCTGCCCCGAACCTGAATGTCAACTCGTTTGATTCAGGATGCGTTGCGAAATACCCCCTTACCTTGCGCCAACTTTCCCGCTCACCACCCAGTTCCGGTGAGCAGGTGCGGCCCACCTGATCGATCGTCGATCACGTTTCGTGGCCGCCCACGGGGTGACCCCGATGGTCGCCTCCCCATGACGCCAAGCCGTACCTCCGCCTCTGCCGGCCACACTGCCGGCGGAACCGCCAGGTCCGGCCCATACGGAGCAAGGAGTTATATGAAACTGGCCTGGATTCTCTGGCTGTCGCAGTTGTTGCCGCAGCCGGCCGCTGATTCGTTGTGCCTGAGCACGACCGTTTACCTTGAAGCCCGCGACCAGACGGTGCGTGGCCAGCAGGCCGTCGCCGAGGTGGCCCTGCGACGCCGCGACAGCGGCCTGTGGGGTGACTCGATGTGCCAGGTGGTAACGGCGCGCAAGCAATTTGCTCCGACCATCGTGGCGCCGGGCACCCAGTTGGCCAATGACGCCGCTTGGCGCGAAGCGATGACCGTTGCCTTCGATGCTGAACGCAACTGGGCCCTGCCGGTCAGCGAGCGCAAGGAAATCGTGCCCGGGGCCAGCCACTTCGCGGCGCTGTCCATTGCCAGCCCGAGCTGGCGCAACGCTTACCAGGTCGCGACCATCGGCGACCACACCTTCTACAAGGTGCAGAGCCTCAAGCCGCGGCAGTCGTAACGCACTGTTGTGCCTGCGCGTGATTGCCGGGCGCTGCGGGCTCCGCGATAGTGTTGGTCTGTTGCCACCTATCCCGCGCGGAGTTCCCATGAAGCTGTACAGCAAGCCCGGTGCCTGTTCCACTGCCGACCACATCGCCTTGCAATGGACCGGCCAGCCGTTCGAGGTTGAACTGCTGGATCGTGAAACCCTGAAGAGCCCGGCGTTCCTGAAGATCAACCCGGTCGGTTCGGTGCCCGCGCTGGTCGATGGCGATTTCGTGCTCACCCAGAACGCGGCGATCATGGGCTATATCGCCGATACCCATCCGCAGGCAGGCCTGGCAGGCGATGGCAGCCCGCGCCAACGCGCTGAAGCGGCCCGTTGGCTTTCCTTTGTCAATTCCGACGTGCACCCGGCGTTCTCGCCGCTGTTCGCCCCAGGCAAGTTCCTGGCTGATGAAGGGCAGAAGGCAGCACTGGCTGCGGCCGCGCACAAGCGCCTGCGCGGCCTCTTCGAACAGGCCGACGCACAGCTGGCCGACAAGCCGTGGCTGGCCGGATTCCGCAGCTTCGCCGATCCCTACTTCTATATCACCCTGCGCTGGGCCGCCGCAGCGAAGGTCGACCTGTCCGGCCTGGAGCATCTTGCCGCGTACAAGACGCGCATGGATGCCGATGCAGGCGTTCAGGCCGTACTGAAGGCGGAAGGCCTGGCCTGAGCCGGGACTGCAGTCCACGCGCGGGCAGTGGCCGCGCGTGGGTGTGCATCAACGCTGGATATCGATGTCGGTACAACTGAAGAAGCCTTCGTTGCCGCTGTCGTCCCGCTGCCAGTAGTGATACAGCACCGCGCGACCCGCCCTGTCCGCAGGAATGGGCACGTTGAAGGTGTAAGTGGGCAAAGGCGTCCCGGGTACGGGTGGCGGAGCCGCTTCGTTGTAGATTTCCTCCAGGTCGTCCCAGCGCAGCGCCCGGCTGCCGTCATAGGACGGCTTGGACAGGAATACCCTCATCCACGACGGATTGTGCGCTTGGGTGAGATCCCACACCACCTCCAGTTGGCCCTGCGCATCGGTCGTGACCGGCTGTGCCCTCCACGCCTGCGAGGCCTGGTCGAGACCGCGCTTGCGCACGTCGCCACCGGCGCAGAGCAGTCCGTCGGGAACGGCTGCCTTGACCTTCTCCAGGGTGTCGCCCTTGTCCTGCGGATTCGCTGATACCTCGTTCCACTGCTGGAACGGCCAGGCATCCATGACTTCGCGATAAGCCTGCCGACAATCCGCGCTTGGTATTTTGCTGCCGTCGGCGGGCCAGTCGTAACCGCGCTCCTTGAAGCAGAGATATTGTCGGGCGATCGGCGAAGCAGGGGCGCCGTGGGCATGTGCGTCCCAAGGCGCCAGCCCCCCACCCATTGCCGCCGCCACCGTAAGGAGCATTGAAAAGGCACTCGTACCTGCTGAACGCTTCATGGAGTTGGGTTCCTGTGTCAGACGCGCCCGGATGATGGCCGCACTGACATTGGACATCGCCAATGTGGCTGAGGCCCTCGGGCGATGCAGCAGGACCGGGTAATCCTCTCAGCCGATGAAGCGCAGGGGTCTGCCTTGGCTGTCGCGCAGGCACGTGCGCCGGATATCGATCGAAAGCGCCTGGGATATCCGCACCACGCCCGCCACGGGCCTGAGCGCATGGCGCAGGCGCTCCCACGCATCGGGAGTGAGCACGCAGGTCCGTTGCAGGTCATCGCCCTGCACGCTGTCCTGCTCGCCCGGTTCAAACACCCAGCGTTGCTGCGGGCCGACGATCTCCAGCGGCAGGCCAGCGGCCAGGCGAACCTCCAGCAGCTCCCGCAGGCGCTCGACCTGCCCCGCGCCGAGCACCAGGGCGGTGCCGCCGGGATCACCTGCGTCCTCCCATTCCAGCATCTCCACCAGCAACAGACCGGTGGCGGCCCCCTGTGCCTGCGTCCCGGCGGCGATGCGGGCGGCCACCTCGGCATCGGACAGCGCGCAGGCGCGGTCGAGGTCTGTGATCCACAAGGGCATGGTCGGTTCCAGCGCCTTCAACACTCCCTCGGTGGACCAGGCCAGGATCGCGCCATGTTCGCCATCGGTCAGCCCCACCGCCTGCAGGAACTGCAGGCGCCCATTGGGGGTCTCGCGCGAGGGCAGCTGCGGATCGTCGACGAAGGCGAGGTGGCGCAGCGCCGTGGCGTGACCGGCGGCGATCGGACCGTTGGCGTCCAGATGGTGTCCCGCCTCCAGCACGTTGCCGGTCTGGAACACGTAGCGTGCGAGATTCTGCAGCAGGCTCATCGGCCAGGTAGGGGGCGCGTCCGCCTCGGTGCTGCCTTCCGCAGCGGCCAGGCGGAAGGTCAGCTCGAAGCCGAAACCACTGACTTCGACGTCGTCGCTTTCCTTGTCGAACAGCTCGGACAGGCCATAGCTGACGTAATGCCAGTGGGGGCGACCCTGTCCACTCCAGTACACACTGACCCCATCCAGCGGGTCCTTGCCGCCGAGGGTCCACGGCAAGGCCGTACCGAAGTGACGCGGCACCTGACCGGGATGCGCGGCGCACAGCGCCTGGCTGATGGCATCCCAGCCGGGGGTGCCGTTGTCATCCTTCATGGCGGTGGCAGGCTCGGAAGCGGAGGCGATCTGCACAATGGAACCTGGACGATCCGGGGGCCTCACTTTAGCCGACCCGGGTGTCGGCACGTTGGCCGAAAGGTCTCAGTTCGATCCAACCTTACACGCATGCGCATCCGAACCACACGCGCTAGCCGAGCACCGCGGGCTCGAGCTGTTGCCGCGTTTCCTCCAGCCAGCGGTTGGCCAGTGCGGTGCTGCGTGCCTTGCCGATGGCCGCGACCAGGTCCGGCAGCAGCTGTTCGAGTGCTGCCGCGTCGGTGCAACGCTCTATCTTCAACTGCATGAAATAGCCTTTGAGGCCGAGGTGACGGCGCACCGATTCACTCATCAGGTCGTAGAGACGTCGATACAGCTCCGGGTCCTGGCCGCGGCCTTCGGTCAGCGCCGGGGAGCGTGCCGGCGCAGCCGTGCCGCCGACCTTTTCAATCAGGCCCTGTGCCAGCAGTTGTTCCAGCGCGTCGGGCGGCGCACGCAGCCCCGGCAGCAATGCACGCAGTGCATCATCATCGCGTTGGCCGTCAACCATCAAAAGGATCGATCGCAGCGCGGCAGGCAGCCGCCGTGCGCGATCATCGATTTCCTGACGGCCAGCGGCCGTCTTGGCGTGCAGCAGTGCCATGTGCGTTCCCCCCTGTCTGGACTCCCATTACCACCGGCTGCGGCAACCCCGCCTGTTTCCCCCAGGCGGAGCGCCGTGTGGCAGCGCGATGACAGGCCGAGCTTAGCGCAGTCGCCGCGCCGGCGGAGCTGCAGTGCAGCACGTCCGCCTGCGGGCGTCCGGGGCCGCCTCGGCACCGGCCCCACCGCACTGTTCAGCGTCCCAGCGCGCGCCGGATCTCATCAAGTGCCGCCGGATCATCCAGGGTCGACAGATCGCCGGGATCGCGCTGCTCGGCCAGTGCCTGCAGCGAACGCCGCAACAGCTTGCCGGAGCGGGTTTTCGGCAACGCATTGACCACGTGGATGTGCGCAGGCCGGGCGACCGCCCCCAGCGAGGCGGTCACCGCCGCCATCATTTCCGCCACCACCGGGGCCGGGTCTTCGCCGTTGAGGCCCTGCTTGAGGGTCACGAACACCAGCGGCACCTGCCCCTTCAGTTCGTCCTTGACCCCGATCACCGCTGCTTCGGCCACCCGCGGATGACCGGAAATGGCCTCTTCGATCTCGCGCGTGCCCAACCGGTGTCCTGCCACGTTGATGACATCGTCGGTGCGGCCGAGGATGAACGTGTAGCCATCCTCATCGCGGATGGCCCAGTCCAGCGAGCTGTAAAGCAGTTCCTTGAAGTGGCTGAAGTAGCTCTGCAGGAAGCGCGCATCGTCGTTCCATACGGTGCTCATGCAGCCCGGCGGCAGCGGCGGGGTCATCACCAGCACGCCCTTCTGCCCGGGCGCGACCTCCCCCCCGGTGTTCTCATCGATCACCTTCATCCGGTAACCCAGGTTGGGGAAGCCGGGAGAGCCGAAGCGCACCGGTTTCATGTCCAGTCCCGGCAGCAGGGTGAGGGCTGGCCAGCCGGTTTCGGTCTGCCAGTAGTTGTCGATGATCGGCTTGCCCAGCGCTTCGCTGGCCCAGTGCGCGGTGGGCTCGTCCAGCGGCTCGCCGGCCAGGAAGATGTACTTCAGCGCTTTCAGGTCATGCCGGCGGATGAAGTCGACGTCGTGCTTTTTCAGCACGCGGATCGCGGTCGGCGAAGAGAACAGGGTGCGCACGTTGTACTGCTCGCACAGCGCCCACCAGATGCCCGGGTCCGGGTGGGTCGGCAGGCCTTCGTACAACAGCGACGTGCAGCCGCCGATCAGCGGTCCATACACGTTGTAGGAGTGCCCCACCGCCCAGCCGACATCGGAGGTGGAGAACATCACCTGGCCCGGCTGGCAATCGAACACGGTCTGCATCGACTGGGCCATCGCCACCGCATAGCCGCCGACATCGCGCTGCACGCCTTTCGGCTTGCCGGTGGTGCCGGAGGTATACAGCAGGTAGCTCGGCTCGCTGGACTCCAGCCATTGGACGGGCACGTCGACTTCGCCGACTTCGGCACGCAGGGTGGCGTAGTCCACGTCGCGCCCGGCCTGGCGCGGTTCGGCCGGGTCCAGCCCGCGCGACACGATCAGCACGTGCGGTGGTGGATTCTGCGCCTCGGCGCAGGCCGCATCGACCATGCCCTTGTAGGGAATGAGCTTGCCCCCACGCATGCCGGCGTCGGCGGCGATCAACAGCTTCGGCCGCGCATCGTCGATGCGCAGGGCCAGATTGTGGGCTGCAAAGCCGCCGAACACCACCGAGTGCACGGCGCCGATCCGGGCGCAGGCCAGCATGGCGAACACCGCCTCGGCCATGTTCGGCATGTAGATGACCACACGATCCCCATGACCGACCTCCAGCCGCTTCAGCACGGCGGCGAAGTCGTTCACTTCGCGGTACAGCTGGCGGTAGGTGATTTCGCGCGTGGTACCGGTTTCGGTGGACACGGCCACCAGCGCGAGCTGGTCGGGGCGTTCGGCCAGGTGACGGTCGACGGCGTTGTAGCAGAGGTTGGTTTCCCCGCCGACGTACCACCGCCGGAATGGCGGATTGCTGTAGTCCAGCACCTGCTGTGGCTTCTTGTGCCAATAGATGCGATTGGCTTCTTCGCCCCAGAATTCCTCCGGCTCGTCGATCGAACGGCGGTAGGTTTCTTCGTAGTCCATGACACAGCCCTCCCAGACAAAGTCATGGGATCGAGCATAGAGCGCCAGCAGCGGCGCGAACGCCCCGACCTTGGTCGTAGGCCGTACAACGTCAAAAGCGGTGGGGCTGCGCGTTGGCGGGGCGGGGTGGGTTCGCGGGGGACGGCAACAACCGCATCCTGCGGGCCTCGTTTCGCGCCATCCATGGCGCTCAACGCCCCCGCGAACCCACCCCGCCCCACCTTCGAAAGGTCCATGGGGGCCATGGGACCTTCGGTAGCGCCGACCCATGGTCGGCGGAATGTTCCCGCCAACGGCCCGCTGCGCTCGCCGACCATGGGTCGGCGCTACCGCTTTTCTCTTTTTTCATACGCGGCGGGCGGCGCCCGGAACCTGTCAGGGGGTCGGGCGGTGGGGCTGGGCGGGGGCGTTGAGCGCCATGGATGGCGCGAAACGAGGCCCGCATGGATGCGGTTTTTGCCGTCCCCCGACCAGCCCCACCGCCCGGCGCCAACCCGAATTGCAGCTCTAAGACCAGCCACCCGCGAGGGGGTCTCACCCGTTCGACCGACCCAGCTCCAGATCCAGCAAACGCAGCCGATCCACCGTCCCCACGTCCGTCCAGCGTCCGCGATGATGCTGCCCCGTGACCGATCCCTGCGCCATGAAGTGCTTCTGCAGCGGCACCACGCTGAACCGCGGCGGCGTGCGTTCGCTTCCCGCTGCGGTGCCGATCACCTGCCGCCAGTCGGCGACGATCGACGGCCGGTACACGCCGATGCCGGCATAGGTCAGGCAGGCCCCGGCGCGATCGTGGTGCAGCAGGCCTGCGGCATCCAGGCGGTAATCGCCTTGCGGGTGCTGGGCCGGGTTGTCCACCATCACCAGGTGCGCCTCGCCCGCCGGTTCGCGTGGCAGGGCAGCGAAATCGAAGTCGGTCCAGATATCGCCGTTGACCACCAGGAACGGCGCATCACCGAGCACGGGCAGGGCATTGAGGATGCCACCGCCGGTTTCCAGCGGGGTGTCGCCTTCGTTGACGAAATGCAGCTGCACGCCCCACTGGCGGCCATCGCCCAGGGTCGGCGCGAAGGCTTCGGCGAGCCAGGAAACATTCACCACCACATCGCGGACGCCAAGTGCGGCCAGCCGTTCCAGGTGCCACACGATCAACGGTTTGCCGGCTACCGGCAGCAGCGGTTTGGGGGTGTGCAGGGTGAGCGGGCGCATCCGCTCGCCGAGGCCGGCGGCGAAAATCAGCGCCTTCATCGGGCCAGCACCGGTTCGCCCTGGGCGGCCATCGCCGGCTTGATCCGCGCATCAAGCACGTGTCGCAGCCCGGCCAGTTCCGGATAGCGCGGCAGTACTTCATCCAGGTAGGCGATGAAGCGCGGCGCATCGTCCAGGTAATGGCCCTTGCCATCGCGGTAGCGCAGGCGGCTGAAGATGCCCAGGCACTTCAGGTGGCGCTGGATGCCCAGCCAGTCGGCATCGCGCAGGAATACCGCAAGCGCCGGCACCGGCAGGCCAGCCGCCAGCGCGCGCTGGTGGTAGCGCGCCAGCCAGCCATCCACGCGCGCCAACGGCCAGCTCAGGAATGCGTCCTTGAACAGGCTGACCGGGTCGTACGCAATGGGGCCACGCACGAGGTCCTGGAAATCCAGTACCGCCGGCCCATCGGCCACCGGCATCAGGTTGCGCGGCATGAAATCGCGGTGGGTCATCACCTGGGCCTGGCCCAGTGCGTTGTCCATCAGCAACTGCTGCGCGGCCTGCAGGCGCAGGCGGTCGTCGCCATCCAGGGTGATGCCCAGATGGCGCTGCAGGAACCAGTCGTCGAACAGCCCCGCATCGCGTTGCAGCAGCGCCTCGCCGAAGCGGCCGAAGTCGTCCGGCACCGGCATCTGCTGCAGGCTGAGCAGCTGGTCCATCGCGCGTTCGAACCAGGCATCGGCGCTGTCGGCGTCGATGACCTTGGCCAGGGTCGGCCCGCCCAGGTCTTCCAGCAGAAGGAGCCCGGTCTCGATGTCTTCGGCCAGCACGGTCGGCACGCGCAGACCGTGCGCCTGCAGCAGGGCGCGCATGCGCAACCACGGCCGCACGTCTTCCAGGCCGGGCGGGGAATCCATCACGATGTGGCTGCCACCCCGGCTGGTGGCGCGCCAGTAACTGCGCATGCCCGCATCCACCGACGCGCGGTCCAGCATCGCCTGGTCATCGCCCAACTGTGCGCGTGCCCACTGCAGGCGCTGCGCGGCGCGTTCGGGATGGGAAGCGGGATCGTTCATGCAGGCAGCGTCCGGGCGCCCGCAGGCGCCGACATCAGGGAAAGAAAAGAATCAGCGACGGCCGCCGCTGACCAGGCGGAGCAGGGCCAGGACCGCGACCGCGCCCAGTACCGCGCCGAGGAAACCAGCCGGTTCGCCGGCGGCATACCAGCCCATGTACTGCCCGAACCAGCCGGCCAGCAGTGCGCCGACGATGCCCAGCACGATGGTCAGCAGGCAGCCCATGCGGTTGTTGCCGGGCATGACGAAGCGGCCGAGCAGGCCGACCACGAAGCCGACCAGGATGATGTAGAGCCAGCTGGTGCTGCCGAACAGACCATTCATGGACAGGGAATCCTTTGCGATGAGGGACGCCGCCGGACAGGGCCGGCGGCGTCGCTCACTTTACCCAGTTCAGCAGCAGCCGTGGCCGCCGTGGCGGGTTCCGCTGTCGGCGGCGACCGGCGAACCGCTGGTCTCCCCACGCAGGCTGGCGGCGTGGTGTTCGCTGATCACCTTGGACACGCAGGCGGTCACCTTCTTGCCCATCGGGATGTGCAGGAACTCATTCGGACCGTGTGCATTGGAGTGCGGGCCGAGCACGCCGGTGATCATGAACTGTGCGCCGGGGAACTTCTCGCCGAGCATGCCCATGAACGGAATGGAGCCACCTTCGCCCATGTACATGGCCGGCTTGTCGAAGAACATACGGCTGGCATCGTCGATCGCCTGGGTCAGCCACGGCGACATCGCCGGTGCATTCCAACCGCTGGAGGCCTTCTCCAGGTCCAGCGTCACTTCGGCACCGTTCGGCGGGTCGCGCAGCAGGGCTTCCTTCAGCAGTTCGCCGCAGGCCTTGCCGTCGGCGGTGGGCGGCAGGCGCAGCGACAGCTTCACCGCGGTATGCGGACGCAGCACGTTGCCGGCCGATTCCAGCGACGGCATGCCGCCGATGCCGGTCACCGACAGCGCGGGGCGCCAGGTGCGGTTGAGCACCAGTTCGGTCAGGTCTTCGCTCATCGGCACCAGGCCGTCCACCAGCGGGAACTTGTCGAAGATGGCGGTATCGACGACCTCGGCGGCGCGCTTGGCCTGCTCAAGGCGTTCGGCGGGAATCTCCACCTGCATGCCGTCGATCAGGATGCGGCCGGTGTCCTGGTCCTCGATGCGCGACAGCAGCTGGCGCAGCAGGCGGAAGCTGGACGGCACCACGCCGGACGCGTCACCGGAGTGCACGCCTTCGTTGAGCACCTTGACCGAGAAGTTGCCGCCGGTCAGGCCGCGCAGCGAGGTGGTGCACCACAGCTGGTCATAGTTGGCGCAGCCCGAATCCAGGCAAACGACCAGCGACGGCTTGCCGATGCGGTCGGCCAGGTGGTCGACATAGGCGGGCAGGTCGTAGCTGCCGGATTCTTCGCAGGCTTCGATCAGGATCACGCAGCGCGCATGCGGCAGGCCCTGGGCCTGCAGCGCCAGCACTGCGGCCAGCGAGCCGAAGATGGCGTAACCGTCATCGGCGCCGCCGCGGCCGTACAGCTTGTCATCGCGCAGCACCGGGATCCACGGGCCCAGATCATCGTCCCAGCCGGTCATTTCCGGCTGCTTGTCCAGATGGCCATACAGCAGCACGGTGTCGTCGCCGGTCTCGCTGCCACTCGCCGGGATTTCCAGGAAAATCAGCGGGGTGCGGCCCTCGAGGCGGACCACGTCGACCTTCAGGCCGGGGATGTCCTGGGCTTTGGCCCAGGTTTCCATCAGGACAACGGCCTGCTCCATGTAGCCGTTCTGCACCCAGTTGGCGTCGAACATCGGCGACTTGTTGGGGATGCGGATGTAATCGACCAGCTGCGGGACGATTTCCTCGTCCCATTTCTGATTGACATAGTGGCCGAGCTTGGCGCTGTCCATCTGGAGCTCCGAATTGGAATGACTGATCCGCCCATTCTACGCGTGCGGGAAATGCCCGACTGTGCGCCATAGGGGCGGCTGACGGAGTCGGCCCGTCTTTTCACAGCAGCGGGGGTAGGAAATTTCCTACACGGCGTCGGGTATTTAGCTGGCTGTTAGAAATGTCACGGACCGATAGTCTGTGTACATGTGGTGACGGACAGTGTCTTTACCGACGGGAATGCCGGTCGGGACAGGTTCGGATCACAAGGAGAACGACGTCGTGCCTTGGTGGATCGTGTTGCGGGCACTGCTTCTGGCGATGGGGATCACGCAGGCCTTTGCGGCCGCGCCGGTCGACATCAACCGGGCAGATGCTTCTGCACTGCAGCAGGGATTGACGATGGTGGGGCCCAGCCGGGCGGCCGCTATCGTCGAGCACAGGCAGCAGCACGGGCCCTTCAAACGCGTCGAGGACTTGACGCAGGTGAAGGGCATAGGGAAAGCCATCGTCGAACGGAATCGACAGCGGATAACGACCGGGGACACGATGTCCCGGGTGGATCCGGTACCCGGACCGGTACCGGTGCGTTCCGTGCCAAGGCGCTGATACAGGGGAATTGTCGCGGTTCGCAGGAAGCGGACCCGGGCCGGCCACGGGACGTGGTGGCAGCGACCGGCGCAGGGAGGCGTCAACCACACCAGGATGGTGGCATCACAGACCTGTGGAAGGGGCTGGGATAAACAACCAGGGATGATCGCGGCCTCCGTGCACGGAGCACGCTGCCCCCATCGCAGGATGCGCGGGGCGGCGGGAGGCCGACAAGGACGTTGTCAGGGCCCGGTACGACACATGGCTGTGTCGCCGGGCCTTCTTTTTTTTGCGCCCCCGACACGTTAGCGTGGGGCCTTGCTACGGACTGGATGAGCGCGCTGATGCGACTGCTGCAGTGTTCCCTGATGATCGCCACGGCGCTTGCGCTTATCGCTCCTCTGCCGCTGCGGGCGCAGGTGCCCACCCCGGCAGCTGCCGCCAATGCATCGGCCGAACCGGCCGTGCGCGGGCCCACCGACCTCAAGCCTGGTGAATACCTCTGGCATCCGGAGATATCCCCCTCGGGTCCCATCGTGCTGGTGGTCAGTTTGGAAGAACAGCGCGCCTACGTGTACCGCAACGGCATCGCCATCGGCCTGAGCACCATCAGTTCGGGAAAGGCCGGCCACGAGACGCCGACCGGGGTGTTCACCATCCTGCAGAAGGACAAGGACCACCGCTCCAACCTCTACAACAGCGCGCCGATGCCCTACATGCAGCGGCTGACCTGGGATGGCATCGCCCTGCATGGTGGCGCGCTGCCCGGGCACCCGGCCTCGCACGGCTGCGTGCGGCTGCCGCAGGCCTTCGCGCAGAAGCTGTTCAGCGCCACCCAGCGCGGCGATACGGTGGTGGTAGCCGACGCCAAGAGCTCGCCGATGACCCTGGCCTACCCGGCCGTGCTGGCCCCGGTCAGCAGCCGCGGCCAGTCCTTGCCGGAAGTCCCGGCCAGTGCGGAAACGGCGGCCTACTGGAACGAACAGGGCGCCCCGGCAGGGCAGGTCGGCGTGCTGGTGAGTTTGCATGACCAGCGGGTCTACGTGCTGCGCGATGGCGTATTGATCGGTGAATCCCCGTTGGTGGCTTCGGCCTTGCCCGCCTTCGACGGCACCACGCTGTTCGTGATGGGCGAAGGTCATACCGACCAGCCCAGCCCGCTGGATGCGCATCAGCGCCTGCACCGCTGGACCGCCTATCCGTTGCTGGGACAGTCCGACGCCCAGGCCACCCCGGACCTGCTGGCCACGCCGTCGCTGCCGATGGCGCTGCCGCCGGATTTCGCCCGCCAGCTGTACGCCGCGCTGGTGCCGGGCACCACCCTGCTGGTGACCTCGCTGCCGGCGGTACGCCCAAGTGCAGCTGAACCGGGCATGCAGCCGGTGTTGGAATCCGAGCCGGCCGGGTCCACTCTGTAGGGTCTGAATGGACCTGTTGAACCCGCCCAGATGAAACCGCCACGCCCCCGTTGGCTGGCTGCCCTCGGCCTGTTGACCGCCTGCAGCCTGCCCGCCAGTGCGCAGCCGCCGCCGGCTGCGGTGTCCGGCCCTGACCTTGGCGCGATCCTGGCCCGGGTTGCGCCCAACGCGGACCGAAAAGTGCTGCAACTGGCAGCCAGTGCGATGCGCTGCGCGCTGCGCCGGCCCGAATTGGGCGTGGTGCCGGAGCGGCTGGGCGTGATCGACTATTCGCGTCCCTCCACCCAGCAGCGCCTGTGGGTATTCGACCTGCGCCGCCAGCGCCTGCTGTTTGAAGAGTGGGTGGCGCATGGGCGCAACAGCGGCGCCGACCGCACCGAGCATTTCTCCAATCGCGAGGGCAGCTTCATGTCCAGCATCGGGGCGTTCACCGCGCAGGAAACCTACGTCGGAGGCAACGGCTATTCGTTGCGCCTGGACGGACTGGAGCCGGGGTTCAACGACCATGCGCGGGAGCGGGCGATCGTGATCCACGGCGCGCCCTACGTGAATCCCTCCGCCGCACGGTTGCAGGGCCGGCTGGGCCGCAGCCTCGGCTGTCCTGCCGTGCGGTTGACTGTTGCCAAGCCGCTGATCGATGCACTCAGCGGCGGCACGATGGTGTTTGCGTACTACCCCGACCAGGACTGGCTGAAGCGCTCCCAGCTGCTGGACGCCGACTGCGGCGGCAGCCTGGCCAAGCGCTGACGGCACGACGCGTCGTCAACGCGGGGACGGCACGGCACAATGGGCGCATGAACGCGACCGACATCCTGCAGCACCCCAGCCAGGTCATCCCCAGCGTCGATTACCGTCGCGAACGCTGGCGCAATGGGCTGGGCTGGACGCGCGAAATCCTGCGCCTGCCGAGCGTCGGCGAAGACTGGGCCCTGCGTCTTTCAATCGCCGAAATCGAATCAGACGCAGCATTTTCCAGTTTCCCGGGCGTGGATCGCGAGCTGGTGCTGCTGCACGGAAACGGGGTGCGCCTGCGCTTCGATGATGGCCGGGTCGAAGAGGTGCTGCCGCCGCATGGTCGCGTACGGTTCGCCGGCGAACAGGCACTGCACGGCGAACTGGTGGACGGCACCACCCACGATTTCAACCTGATGTGGCGGCGCGACACGCTGGCTGCGCAGGTGCTGCACCGGCCCATCGTAGGGCCGATGTATTTTTTCACCGAACCGGACGTGGCCTGGGCCATCCACCTGCTGGCCGGACAGGCCCGCTTCGACGCCGACGCCGACGTTGATCTGCCGCCGATGCAGCAGGGTGACACGGCCTGGCTGGCTGCCGGCGAGCGTCGCCGGCATGCACTGCACGGCGGCGGTGAGCTGCTGGCGATCCGGCTGGGTCCGGCGGAGCGGTAGCGCGCGCTTCAGTACACGTCGCGGCGGTAGCGTCCGGCCAGCACCAGCGCCTCTTTTCCTTCGGCGCCCAGCACCTGTTCGATCACCGCATCCACCGCCGGCGCCATGCCCTGCAGGCTGCCGCAGACCAGGATCGCGGCGCCTTCCTCGACCCACTGGCGCAGCCGCCCGGCTTCTGCCAACAGACGATCCTGCACGTAACGATGGGCGCCGCCGTCGCGGCTGAACACCGCATCCAGGCGCTCCAGCATGCCGCGCTGCTGCATCTGCACCAGTTCGTCGCCGAAGTGGAAATCGTGCGCGGCATTACGCTCGCCGAACAGCAGCCAGTTGCGGCTGGCTCCGGCCGCTTCGCGTTCGTGCAGGTGCGCGCGCAGCCCGGCGATGCCGGTACCGTTGCCGATCAGGATCAACGGCCGCGTGCTGTCCACGCCGTGGAAATTGGGGTTGCGGCGCAGGCGAAGGTCGATCGGGCCGCCGACCGGTGCGATGTCACACAGCCAACCACTGCCGATGCCCGGCGTGCCGTCGGCGCGCAGTTGCCGCCGCAGCAGCAGTTCCACTGCGCCGTCGTGCATGGCTGAGGCAATGGAGTATTCGCGGTGTGGGAGGGGTTGCAGCATCGCCAGCAGGGTCTGCAGGTCGCCGCCGGCGGTGACCCCGGGCAGCTGCGAACGTGACAGCCGCGCGTGCAGGGTCTGCCCATCGGCCAGCAGGGTGTCGCCCTGCAGCTGGTGCCGTTGCAGCCATGCCTGCACCACGCCCGGGGCGTGCTGCGGGCCGATCTCGGCGATGTCGCCGGCCTGCCACTGCACCTCGCTGCCTGCCGGCCCCGGCCCCGGCTGCGGCTGCAGCCGCAGCCAGTGCACCGGGCCACCTGCGCTGCCGGGATTGAGATGTTCGCGCCGCAGCAGCGTCCACGTCTGGTACTCCACCGGACTCCAGTCCGGCTGGTCGCTGGCATCGCCGCCCAGCTGGCCCAGCAGTTGCTGCCAGTGGCGCAGGCTGGCCGGGTCGGCGTTGTCTACCTCCACCGTGTCGAACAGCGCATGCGCGCCATGCCGGCGCAGCCAGTCGTCCAGCTGATGGCCGAACGCACAGTAGTGCGCGTAGCTGTGGTCGCCCAGCGCCAGCACGCCGTAATGCAGGTGGCCCAGCGACGGCGTTGCGGTCATCAGCCGGCGCAGGAATGGCGCGGCGTGGTCGGGCGGGTCGCCTTCGCCGGTCGTGCTGGCGATGAACAACGCGCGTTCGCTGTCCGCCAGCAGGGCGGCATCCAGCTGCTCGATGCTGCGCACGCGCACTGCCAGGCCGGCACCGCGCAGGGCCTCGGCACTGCGTTCGGCCAACTGCGCGGCAAAGCCGGTCTGGCTGGCCCACACCAGCAGGATCGGCCGCTGCGCCGGATCGGTCCGCTCGCGGCGTGGCCGGGTCTGCCACCACAGCAGGGCACACAGCGCGGCGTAACCGCCGACGGCGGCGATCGCGGTCCACAGCGCGGCGCGGCGCGGGGCAAGCTCCCACCCGCTTTCGTCCAGGTGCAGGCGCAGCAGCAGCCAGGCCACGATGGCCAAGGCCAGCATCACCAGCAGGTTTCCGACCCGCGCGCGCGACGGGCGCGGGCTCATGGCAGCAGCGCCTGGAAGGCAGGGCTGAGCGTTTCCACCGGACCTTCGCTGCTGCGTTCCAGGAAGCGCGCCGCCAACTGCAGGCGGGTCGCCAGTTCCAGCCCGGCATCGCGGCCGAGCACGGTCAGTGCGGTCGCCCACGCATCGGCGTGCATGGCATTGTCGGCGACCACGGTCACCGCTGCGGCCGCGCGCTGTACCGGCAGGCCGCTGCGCGGATCCACGCTGTGGCTGATCGGTTCGCCGTCCTGCTGGTAGTGGTGCCAGCGGTCGCCGGAGGTGGCGATCCCCTTGCCGTCCAGTGCCAACACGCGCGGCGGGGTGGGTGTACGCACGTCTTCTTCCGGGGCGGATTCCACCAGCACGCGCCATGGCTGGCCGTCGGGCTTGCGGCCGTACCCGTGCAGTTCGCCGCCTACTTCCACCAATGCGGCGCCGATCTGCTGGTCGTGCAGCCAGCGCACCACTTCATCCACCCCGAAGCCTTTGGCAATCGCCGAGAGATCCAGTTCCAACCCGCCGGGCTGCAGCAGCGCATCGCCCTGCCACTGCAGTCTCTGCCAGCCGCAGCGGGCGCGGGTTGCTGCGAGTATCTGCGGGTCCGGGCGGCTCCGCGCGGCGGCATGCGCACCGAAACCCCACAGTGCCACCAAGGGGCCGAGCGTGGGATCGAAAGCGCCGTCGCTGGCTGCCGCAACGTCCTGCGCAGCGGCCAGCACCTGGCGGGTCTGCAGCGGCAGTGGATGCCAGCTGCCTGCGGCGGCGCGGTTGTAGCGGCTCAGGTCCGACGTCGGTTCCCAGGTGCTCATCTGCGCCACGACACGGTCCAGCTGGGCCTGGATGCCGGCGTGCAGCGGATGCAGGCCGCGGCTGCGCGGCACCGTCAGTGAGACCGACCATGAAGTGCCCATGGTGGTGCCGCCGAGGCGTGCGATATCGAGTTGCGGGTTGGTCATCAGCAAGTGCTTGGGGTGCCAGTGGAGCCGGGCCAGGCCCGGCTCCGGGGTCATTACTGCGGCAGCACTTCCAGCGTCGCCACGTAGCTCAGCCTACGCTTTTCAGCCTGCTTCACCGAGGTCTTGTTGTCTTCGGTGCCGGTTTCCAGCCAGTACATGCCGGCTTCCGGCCAGCTCACCTTGATCTCGCCCTTGGCATCGCTGGTGACCTTGATCTCTTCCTGCGCGTTGCGGTAACGCGTGGCGCCACGCACGATCTCGAACTCCAGGCCGGCGGTTGGCTTGCCATCCACCAGCACGCGGAAGGTCGCTTCTTCGCCGGCGAACAGATCGTTCGGGTGGCCCACCGCGATCAGCTCGATGCCCTTGTTGGTCGGCTTGAGCGCGGTGGCATTCGGCGCGCCATTGGTGACGAAGGTTTCCACGCGGCCGACCGATTCGGATACCTGCACGTTCTTCGCCTCCTTCGGCAGTTCGCCGAAGCTGGCCGCGTTGCCGCGCCAGCGCTTGCGCTCGCCATTCAACTCATAGGTGGCGAACAGGCCGTCGTTGACCGAGGCGATGCGGTAGGTGCCGGCCTGCTTCAGCTCGATGTCGAACACGCTGCGGAACTTGCCGGTGGCACTGTTCTGCGGCTGCACGCTGCTGCCGTCCGGTGCGGTGACCACAACCGATTCCAGGCGCAGCGGCACGTGGTTGAAGTAGAACAGGTCGTTGGATACCGCACCGTCCACGGTGATCCACGGGTTGGTACCGGCGATCACCGTCTGCGACGGCAGCAGCCAGGCCTTGTGGGCCAGGGCGGAGAACGGAAGGGCAGCAGCCAGGGCGGCGGCAAGGACGAGCGTGCGCTTCATCGGGGTATGACTCCAGGAGAAAGAAGGTACGGACCCATGCTGGAACAGCTCAGGGTTTGATGGCGAGGGTGACCTTGCCCAGTTCGGTGCTGCCTTGTGCCGAACCGTTCTGCGCGGACTTTGCCGGCCAGCTGAAAGGCACCTTGACCAGTTCACGGCCGCCGACTTCGCGCGCCGCTTCCACCACCAGGGTGTAGTTGCCCGGCGCGAGGTCCTTCAGCGCGGGCTGGCGGTCGTTGAATGACAGCGCGTGGGTGCCGACCGGGCGGGTCGGGCCGGTCACCCCGTCCACCGGCACCTCCAGCGTGCGGCCGCTCTTGCGCCACCACTGGCGCAGGTCCGGCAGCCACTTGGTGCCATGGCCTTCGCTGTTTCCGGTCTGCTGGTACCAGACCGACAGGTTGGCGGCGACCTTCTGGTCGGCCCCTTCCAGCCAGATCGCCACGTACGGGCGGTGGTACTCGGCGACGTTGAGCTTGGGGACTTCGACGTTGATGTCCAGCGTGGTCGCATAAGCCGGCGAAGTAGCCAGCAAACCGCTGAGGGCGATGGTGAGGGTGACGCGCATGGGCGGCTCCAGCAGGAAAGGGCAGGGAAGGTCAGTGGATCAACAACAGGGCGATCAGCAGCGGGATCATCAGGCCCAGGCCGACCAGCGGCCAGGTCATGCGCCGCTGCCGCGCATGCAGGTGCAACAGGAACAGGCCGGTGATGCAGAAGACCAGGCAGGCCACGGCGAACACATCCAGGAACCAGCCCCACGCCGGGCCGGCATTGCGCCCCTTGTGCAGGTCGTTGAGGTAGGACACCGCCCCGCGCGAGGTGGATTCGAACTCCACCGCGCCGCTTTCGCGGTCGATGCTCAGCCACGCATCGCCGCCGGGACGCGGCAGCGACAGGTAGATCTCTTGCGGCGACCACTCCGCGGCGCGGCCGCCGATGGAAATGTCCAGTTCTGCATCCAGCCACTGGCGCGCGGGACGCGGCAACGGCGCGTTGCCGTCGGCGCGCGTGCCCAGCTGTGCCAGCACCGCGGCCGGCAGGTCCAGCTGGCGGTTGTCCACCTGCGGGGTCGCTTCGATTTTCGCCGCGTGGTTCAGCGTGATGCCGGTAGCGGCGAACAGCAGCATGCCGATCAGGCAGACGGCCGAGCTGATCCAGTGCCATTGATGCAGCGTGCGCAGCCAGAAACCGCGGCTTTGTTGTTGCTGCACGGTAGAAGAGACGGAACGGCTCACGCAGATGGGCAGGGCTCAGGGAGAGGGGGCATTACAGCATTGATGAGAATTGTTCGCAATTGGAGGGGTAATGACGGCCAGCGGCCGGCACTACCCAGCCCGTCAGAACGAGACGTTCAGGCTCACCCACACGCTGCGGGCCTTGTCCTTGTTGTTGTAGTCATCCTCGAACAGCACTTCGTTGCCGCCATCGGCATAGGCACCGTTGCCATCCAGGTCGGTGAAGGTGGCCTGGTAGGTAGTGAAATCGCGGTCCAGCAGATTGTTGATGCGCGCATTGACGGTCAGCCATTCGGTCGCCTGGTAGGACGCGCCCAGGTGCAGCACGGTGTAATCCTTGTAGTACAGCGGCTGGCTGGTGATGGCGCTGACCCCGCGGTAGCGCTTGGAGCGCATTTCACCGGTCAGGAACACGTTCAAGCGCTCGCTGGCCTGCCAGTCGAAGGTGGCGTTGGCCATGTGCTTGGCACTGTTGCCCAGCGGCAGGCCCTTCTCCGCGCCGCTCTTCTGTTCGCTGTCGGTATAGGTGTAGTTGGCGCGCAGCGCGAAGCGTTCGCTGATCTCCCAACGGCCGGCCACTTCCGCGCCCTGGATCACCACCTCGTCGATGTTCACCGTGCGCGAGCTGCTGGCATAGCCCAGTTCGGCGTACTCGCCGCTGCTGCTGCAGGCCAGCGCGAAACCGGGGCCGCACGGCTGCGAGGCGATCTTGTCGTCGAACTTGTTGTGGAACACGGTGGCGTTGGCGCTGTGGCCCTGCGGGTGCTGCCAGTACACCGCCAGTTCGGTGCTGGTGCTGGTTTCCGGCTGCAGGTCCGGGTTGCCGTACATGGGCGACGTGCCCTGGCCACCGAAGCCGGTCACCCCGTCGTACAGCTGGGTGGTCTTTGGGGTCTTGAATCCAGTGCTGACGCCGCCCTTGACCGTCCACGCTTCGTTGAGCGTGTACACACCGTACAGGCGCGGGCTGAGGTGGTTGCCGAACACTTCATGGTCATCGAAACGCAGGCCGTAGGTGAGCGCGAACGGTGCAGTGATGTTCCAGGTGTCCTCGGCGAACAGCGAGTACATGTTGTGGTCCTGGACCTGGCCGGGATTGCCGCTTTCCATGCCGAACACCCCGTCGGTCAGCTCACCGCGGATCACCTGCGCGCCGACCACGGCGATGTGTTCGCCGGCAGCCTGGAACGGGATGTCCAGCTTGGCATCCAGGGTGTACTGCGCGCTTTCCAGCGTGCGCTTGGGACGCGGCAGGAAGGCGGCTTCGGCGGCGGCGCGGCGCTGCGCCTCGGTCTGGCCGACATAAGCCCCGGTGCCGTTGAGCATCTGCAGCAGCTGGCGGCGCTCGTCCACGGTGAACGGCATGGTGCGGCCATCGTTGTTGGTGGCCACGTGGGCCAGCGACACCAGGCTGCGGCCGAAGCTCCAGTCGCCTTCGTGGGTCAGTGCCCACGCATCGCGGGTGAACTCCTGGCTGGCGCTGTAGCCGACGCGCGGATCGGCGCGCGTGCAGTTGCGGCGGGTGATGCAGGTGGTGGAGTTGCCGCGCCAGATCGAGGCGATGCCATCGACGGTGCCGACCGGGTACTCCTCCACGCCGGCGTCGTTGATCTTGATCGAGTTGTCGTATTCCTGGCGCGAGGTATCGAAGTCCAGGGTGATGCGCTGGGCATCGGTGGCATTCCACTCCAGGCTGACGCCGCCGGACTTGTTGGTGTTGTCCACGGTCTTGCCGCCGGCACCGAAGCCCAGCGGGCGGGTGTGCTCCACGCCGGCCGGATCGGTGGACGGCGAATACACCGGGTTGGACGCCTTGCGGTCATACCAGCTGGCACGCGCGCTGAGGTTCAGCACGCCCGGCAGCAGCGGGCCGGTGATGAAGGCATCGACGGTGCTGTCATCGCCGAACTGGTCATCGGTTTCGAAGGTGCGGCCGATGGTGGCCGAACCGTGCCAGCTGTCCAGCGCGCGCTTGGTGATCACGTTGATCACACCGCCCATCGCATCGGCGCCGTACAGGGTGGAGGCGGGGCCGCGGATCACTTCGATGCGCTCGATCGCATCCAGCGGCGGGATGTGGTTGAACTGGTTGCCGCCGAAGTTGTTCGGGTAGATGTCGCCGTGGTTGTTCTGGCGGCGGCCGTTGATCAGCAACAGGGTGTAATCCGAGCCCATGCCACGCATGGAAACCGAGCCTTGGCCGGTCTTGTCGCGGGTCTCGCCCACGTCCACGCCTTCCAGGTCACGCACCGCATCGAGCAGGGTCATGTACGGGCGCGTAGCCAGTTCTTCGCGGGTGATGACCGAGATGCTGGCCGGCGCATCGGTGATCTTCTGTTCGAAGCCGGACGCGGTGACCACCACCTGGTCCAGGGTGCGCGGCGCGGCGACTTCGGCGAAGGCCGGGGCGGCCAGGGCGCACAGCAGGGCGCTGAACAGGACGGTGCGGGAAGCGGGCGAACGCAGACGATGGCGCTGGGCCATGGCAGTAACTCCAAAGGGTGCTGGAAAGCGCCGCGGCCGACGCCGGAGGCGCGGTGCGGTGCGAAGGGCCCGGTCCGGGCCGACAGGTGACGAATGCGACAGAAGCGATCGACGCGCACGCCCCGGGGGCGCTGCGCACGGTCACGCAGGGCCAGGGTGAAGTCGATCAGCGCAGGGCCCACGCGGAAGGTGGATCAGGCCAGCGGGGGCGCTTGGCCGCGTTGCTGGCGGCGTCCGGGCGCATCGGCGCGTGGCGGTTGCGCGCTGGCATGGCGCCAGTCGTGGGAACGCTCAGCTGCGTCGCTGGGCGTGCGCGCCAGCACGGTCCAGCCCAGCACGGCGATGGCACCGGTCCGGTCTGGCGTGCTCTGCGCCGCAGGGGCTTCGTCGGCCAGTGATGCACGGCGCAGCTTGGCCGGTGCCTGTTCGTACAGCGGCAGCTCGCCACCGCCGCGGTCTTCCACCGGCAGCGGCGCCTGCAGCAGCGCCGACGGCGCATTCGGGTCGGCGCTCGGTGCGAGCAGCGGCAGCGAGCCCAGCAGCATCGCCAGCATCGCTACCCATGCCAGCAGGCTGGCCAGCGCAGGACGCTGGCCGCGCATGGCGGCGCCGAGCTGATGGTGGCGGTGCGGATGACGCAAGGTGGGCCCCGGAAAAGTGGCCGCCGGCGGAGCGCGGCGTGCACAGGGCGTGATTGTAGTGAGAGTCGTTCGCCGTTGCAAATGAGAACGGTTTGCGAAAGCTTCAACAAGCGGCGCAGCGGCGGGTCAGACCTCGCTCCAGCGGCGCAACAGGTTGTGGTACACCCCACTCAGCTGCAGCACGGCGGCGGCATCGGCCTGGCTTTGCCGCAGCCGCTCGATGGAGGTGTCCATCTCCCACAGCAGGCGGCGCTGGCTGTCGTCGCGGACCATGCTCTGTACCCAGAAGAACGAGGCGATGCGTGCACCGCGGGTCACCGGGTTGACCTGGTGCAGGCTGCTGGAGGGATACAGGATCAGGTCGCCGGCCGGCAGCTTCACCTCGTGCTCGCCGTAGGTATCGCTGATGACCAGCTCGCCCCCGTCGTAGGCTTCCGGTGCTGACAGGAACAGGGTGCAGGACACGTCCGAACGCAGGTGCCCCTGCGCGCCATGGGCCATCACCGCGCCATCGACATGGAAGCCATAGGTACCGCCACCCTGGTAACGGTTGAAGCGTGGCGGCAGGATCTTCAACGGCAGTGCGGCGGCGAAGAACAGCGGGTTGCGCTGCAGGGCCGCCAGCACCTTCTCGCCCAACTGCGCTTTCAGCGGCGAGCCATCGGGCAGCTGCTGGTTGCGCTTGACCTGTGCACCCTGCCGGCCGACGGTCTCGCGGCCGTCGGTCCACTCGGCCTGGTCCAGCGGCCCCTGCAGCTGGCCGAGTTCCTCGGCGGTGAGCACGTTGGGAATATGCAGCAGCATGATGTTCGTCCGATAAGGGAGAGGGCGCGGGAAGCATCCGGCTTCCCGCGCCGTCGGCTCAGAAACGGAAATCCGCGCTGAGCAGGAACGTACGCGGGGTACCCGGGGTGTAACGGTAGCCGCTCTTGTTGATGGCAGCCTCGTACTGCTTGTCGAACACGTTGTACGCGTTCAAGCGCAGCACCAGCGCTTCGTTCACCGCGTACGAAAGCACGGCGTCATACACGGTGTACGACTTGGTGAAGGAGGGCGTGCCGACCGCGCCATCGGTGCCACGGTGCATGGCGCTGCTGTAGCGCACGCCGCCGCCCAGCGTCAGCCCGAACGGCAGCTGATAGGTGCTCCACGCAGTGAAGGCGTCGTCGGGGGTGTAGGTCAGGTTCCTGGTACCGTCTGCGGCCACGTTGGCGCCTTCCTTGACCTCGGTATCCAGGTGGCTGTAACCGGCTGACAATGACCAGTTGTCGGTGATACGGCCCACCGCGGACAGCTCCACGCCTTTGACCCGCTTGCTGCCGGTCTGGGTCGGGTTGCCGGCATCGTCCAGCACCTGGGTATTGATCTCGTTCTCCACGTCGGTCTGGAAGATCGCCAGGTTCAGTGCCAGCGCGTCATCGAGGAAGGCCCACTTGCTGCCGACTTCGAAGGTCTTTGCTTCCTGCGGATCCAGGCGCGGGTTGTCCAGGCTGCTGGCCGAACTGCTGAGGGCGAAATTGCTGCCGCCCGGCGGCTGCTGCGACAGCGCGTAGTTGGCGTAGACGCTGGCCGTATCGCCGGCCTTGTACAGCACGCCGAGCTTCCAGTTCAGCAGCGTGTCCGATGCTTCCAGGGTCGGCGTCTGCAGTACCGTGCCGACTGGATGGGTGCCGCACGCTGGACCCGCACGGCCGCCGCAGACCACCGAACTGGCGTAGCGGGTGTCGTAGTGGTCGGCGCGCACGCCGGCGGTCAGCAGCAGGCTTTCGGCCAGGTGCAGGGTGTCGAACACGTAGGCCGACCAGGTGGTGGTCCGGCCATGCGCATCGGCGCCGTTGTGCGCCCAGGTCAGGCCGCCGACGTTCCAGTCCGGGGTGTACAGGTTCGCGGCCGGCCAGCTGCTGCCGCCGGTGACGGCCTGGCCGAAGCTGTCCATCTCTTCGCGGGTGAACTCCAGCCCGGTGCTCAGGTTGTGGGCGATGGCGCCGGTGGCGAAGTCGGCGCGCAGGTTGAGCTGGTCGGTCAGCAGGGTATTGCGCTGGTCCTTCAGCGTGGGCAGGCTGCGCGCGATGGTATACGTGGACAGATCGTTGCGGTCGGTGTAACGGATGTTGCCGGTGGGCGCGCCGTTGCTGCCGCGGGTACCGGTGCCCATGAACGCAGTGAGCAGGTAGTCCTGGTCCGTGCGGCCCCAGCGCGCGGTATTGGTCAGGCGCACGGCATCGTTGAAGTCATGTTCGATGCGGAAAGTTGCCATCTTCGCGGTGACATCGTCATGGTCGGCGCGCGTGCCGTAGAAGTTCTCCGGATCCACCGGGTTGCCGGCCAGCGCTTCCAGGGTGGGCTGCGGGATCCAGCCGGGCAGGCCGAGGGTGGGAACGCCGCCATCGGGTACGTTGTCCTGGTCCACGTAAAGCAGGTTGAGGACGTAGCGGGTGTCGGTGCCCAGGCCGAACGCCAGTGACGGCGCGATGCCCCAGCGGGACTGGTTGACGTGGTCGCGGCCGGGCTGGTCGCTGTCCTGCCACATGGCGTTCAGGCGCAGCGCACTGGTGGCCCCCAGCGCCTGGTTCCAGTCGGCCGTGGCGCGGCGCTGCTGGTCGCTGCCCAGGCTGGCAGTGCCGGACACTTCATCGTGCAACGTGGCCTGCTTGCTGACCATGTTGATCGCACCGGTGGGCGCCGAGCGTCCGTTGTCGGTGCCGGCAGGGCCCTTGGTGATCTCCACCTGTTCGGTGTTGAACACATCGCGCGAGATGGAGCCCAGGTCACGCACGCCATCGACGAACAGGCTGCTGGAGGTGTCGAAGCCCCGCATGTACAGCGCATCACCGGTGGCGGTGTTGCCGTTCTCGCCGACGAAGAAGGTGCCGACGCCCGGGCTGTTGCGCAGCGCTTCGGTCAGGGTGGTGGCGCCCTGCTGGTTGAACAGGTCCGCGGTGATCACCTGGATGGTCTGCGGGGTGTCCTGCAGCGACTGGGTGAACTTCGGCGAGGCGACTTTGTCGGCTTTGTAGCCGCGGGTTGCATGCACGTCCACCTTGTCCAGCGTGCGGGCGCCGTCGTTGCCTTCGGCGTAGGCCAGCGAGGGCAGGGCGGCCAGGCCGAGGCCCGCAGCGAGGCTGGCGGTGGCCAGCGGCAGGGGACGGAACGCCGAAGCGTGCTTGCGGCTTTTGATCGGGGTCATGGGCAGGAATTCAGTGATGGCGGGTAGCTACCCGCCAGGCGATGACTGGGCAACGCGTGGCCATCGGCCGGCGGCGTGCGAAAGAGAGCATTGCCGGCGCCGCAGGGCGACGGCCGTCAGGTCAGGGCCGGAGGCGCCTGGCCCAGCGGGCGACGGGGCGGTTGCGCATGGAAGGCCAGCGCCTCACCGGGCACCTGCGCGTTGCGTGGCGGGCTTTGCAGCAGGGCAGTAGCCGCGTTCGGACTGCTGCCGGATGGTTTGCTGCGCCCGGGCTCGGATTCCACTTCGGCGGTTGCCAAGGCCTGTTCGAAAGGCAATCCCTGATCTGGCGCCGGGTTGCCGGAACGGGGCGTGGCGCTGTGTCCACCGGCGTGCACCGGGGTTGGGCCGGAGCTGGCGGGTTGCCAAAGCAGCAGCACCATGAACACCGCCCACGCCAGCCATTTCCCTTGACCAGGAAGGGAGGAGGATGCGGCAGGAGAGGGCAGGCCAGCATTCACGCAGCGTGGGTCCAGTTACATAGCGTTACAAATCGTAGCAGTAACGCGAACCATTCGCATGTGCCATTGCAGTCAGTTGAGCGTCGGGGCACGGCTCCGGTCAGGAAAACCTTGAAACACCGTACTGATACGGCGCATCCCCGCAGCACAGGGCATTACGTCAAGGAATCTGCAGGGCGAGGGCATCTAGCCTCTCCCAAGCCAATTCCGGCGTGAACGGTCCATCCGCATGCAGTTTCCACTTCACAGAGGGGACATCTCGACAGTCCCTGAATCCGCCAGCGGGTCCGCTGCCGGCCTGGATCCCCGCACCATCGGCAGGCTGGCCCGTCGTGCCATGGCCGACATGGGCGAAGGCATCGCTTACGGCGACAAGGTGGTGTTGCAGCCTCACGATGACGAGCTGGCGGTGCTGCTGGGTCGTTCCGCCGCTGAATCCTGCCCGGGCAACCAGCGGCTGAACTGGAAATTGAATGCCCTGGTGAGTGCGAATGCCAGGTACTGCGCGGTCAAGATCGTCGGCTCCAATGCCTGCAACCACGCCCTGGGCCTGCCGCGTGCGCAGTCGCAACTGATCCTGTACGACAAACTGACCATGACCCCGCTGGCCCAGTTCGACGGCACGGCCGTGTCCGCCCGCAGGACGGGAGCTTACGCCTCGATCGCTGTCGACCTGCTGCTCGCCCACAGGGAGCGGTTGTCCATCTGCCTGTACGGCGCGGGGCCGATCGCCGATTGCGTAGTTGATGACCTCCACGCGCACCACGCCCATCGGATCAACCGGATCCACGTGTGCAGCCGCCGTCCGCCGAGCGCACAGGCTTTCGCTGCCGCAGCAGCAGCCCGCACCGGGCTGGATGTGCGTAGCGGCGACGATGATCCGGGGCACGTCGATCTGGTCATCACCGCCACCAACGCCGGAAGTCCCATCGTGCCCGTCGACCGGTTGCACCCGGACGTAGCCGTGCTGCACCTTGGCGGTGACGAGCTGCCGGTGTCCTTCATCGAAGCGGTGCTGGCGCGAGGCTCCGTGATCTGCGACGACGTGGCCAGCGTGTGCCATCGCAACTCGCAGAGCCTGCCGCTCTACTTCTCGCGGCAGAACCTGCGCCTGTCCGATCTCGGCGGCTTGTTCAGGATACGCAGCCTGCACGACCGCACGCTCGGCAACGGCGCCGTGTTGGCGCGGCCCGCGTTGATGACGTGCGTAGGGCTGCCCGTGCTGGATCTCTACCTTGCCCAGTGGTTGCACGAGCAGGGTGCCGCCGCCGCGGGTACGGCACATACCACGGCGCCGCCACCGCCCCCCGGCCGTGCCTAATCGCGGTCGTCCCGCGTCCACACCGCGTCGTGTTCGCGTTTCACCGGGAACTTCGGCGCAGGGCTGTAGGCGGGTGCGCACAGGGCGCGCCCGTCGCGCACATCGAATCGGGCGCCATGCAGGACGCATTCGATGCTGCCCTCTGCGGTATTGAACTCACCGGAGGACAGTTCGAACTCTTCATGGGTGCACTGGTCTTCCAGCGCATACAGCTCGCCGTCCAGGTTGAACACTACGATCGGCGTACCGGTGACCTCGTCGAACACGCTTTTCATCTCGCCCGGCAGCAGGTCGGTGCTGGCGCAGACGAAGGTCCAGGCAGCACTCATCGCGCCGGCTCCTGCAGGTGTTTTTCCAGGATCTCGAACTGCAGGTCATCGCGCTTGGGAATGCCAAACCGCTCGTCACCATACGGGAAGGGCTTCTTGATGCCGGTGCGGCGATAGCCACGGCGCTCGTAGAAGGCGATCAGCTCCTCGCGGATGTCGATCACGGTCATCAGCATGCTGGCCAGGCCCCATTCGCGCACGCCATGCGCCTCTGCTTCGGCAATGACCTGCTTGCCCAGGCCACTGCCCTGCTCGCTGGGCGCCACGGCGAACATGCCGAAGTAGCCATGCTCACCGCCGTCGGCGACGTGGGCGCAGGCCACCAGCCGACCCGCGCGTTCGGCGAGCAGGATGGTGGAGCGCGGGCGCGCGATGTCCGCCTGCAGCCCTTCGGCGTCGATGCGTGCCCCATCCAGTATGTCGGCTTCGGTGGTCCACCCGGCGCGGCTGGCATCACCGCGGTAGGCCGAGGTGACAAGTTCGATGAGGGCGGGGATGTCGGCCGGCGTGGCGGCACGGAAGGTCAGCGTGGTCATGCGTCCCAGTGTAAATCCGCCAGCGAGCCGGTAACAGACTGGGTTCATTCCAGTTGCTGGTACTCGGCGCGTTTGACCTCGAAGACTTCCACGCCATTGGTGATCCACGCGACGTCGGGATTGCCGGCCTTGTAGCTTCCGATGTCCGGCGCGCTGGGCGCAATGGGGCCCATGTCTCCGGTCGAGCTGTTGAACATGAAAGGGTGGTTGTGCAGATGGGCATGATAGGTCCAGCCCTCCGCCTGCAGACGTGCCTGTTCGGCAAGCAGGCGCGGCGAAGGACTTACCCCGATCACGCCGTCTGGCTTGTCATCGAAATCGGCGATCATCACCTTGGCCATGCCCTGGCTGTGGACGTAAGCAAGGAACTCCTGCGGGCTCTTCCTCAGGTCGACGAGCTGCAGAAACTCCCGGAACGCGACCTGGTCCATGCAGCTGGGCGCACGGAAGCGGCCGATCGCGCCGGACAGGATGCGTTCGTCATTGCGGATGGATTTCTCAAGTGACGGCCGCGATGCGCTGCCCGGTGGAGTCCGGGTCAAGGCGTCGCGCAGGATATCGTCGTGGTTCACAAGGATCTGCCTGGCATTCCACGGGGTATTGGCGCGGACCCAGTCCAGGTGCTCGCTCTCGCGCCGATCCGCTGCTGCCGGCCCCGGTGCGGAGGGAAAGGTGAAAAGCACAGTCCGACCCGCCGCGCGGGTCTGGAGCACCTTCCTCTGAAAGGACTGCTCACACGATGCGGCGAGTGCCGCCAAGGGAGACCACAGCAGCAGCAGCAGGGCAAGTGGACGGATCATCGTTACAACTCCCGGAACGCCGGATGGCCCGCACAGCATCCCGCCGTGCAGCGGTGAGCGCATCAGCCAAGCGCGCCAGGCCGGGGCGAGGGCTTCGGTGATGACGTTCGACGACGTGTCGGCCCGCGCTTTCCGCTGCCGCCCAATCAGCAGGGGCCACGCAGGCATTGGATTCCGACGGCCACGGCGGGCGTGGCGCTGTCTGCCTCAACCGAGCAGCTTGCGGACCTTGTTCAGGGCCATGATGAAGCGTTCGATTTCTTCGTGCGTGTTGTAGAACGCCAACGACGCGCGGCAGGTCGCGGCAACGCCGTAGTACTGCAGCAGCGGATGCGCGCAATGCTGGCCCGAACGGATCGCCACGCCTTCCAGGTCCAGCAGGGTGGCCAGGTCGTGGGCATGTGCACCGTCCACCAGGAAGGACACCACGGCCGCCTTGTCCGGAGCGGTACCAAAGATGCGCAGGCCGTCGACCTTCTGCAGTTCTTCGGTGAAATGTGCCAGCAGTTCGGCTTCGCGGGCTTCCACGTGGGCCAGGCCCAGCGATTCCAGGTAATCCACCGCCACGCCCAGGCCGATGAAGCCGGCGATGTTCGGCGTGCCGGCTTCGAACTTGTGCGGGGCATCGTTGAACACGGTGCCGTCGAAGCTGACTTCCTTGATCATCTCGCCGCCGCCGAGGAACGGCGGCATGGCATCCAGGTGCTCGCGGCGTGCCCACAGCGCGCCGGTGCCGGTCGGCCCGCACATCTTGTGGCCGGTGATGGCATAGAAATCACAGCCGATCGCGGCCACGTCGACCTTCCGGTGCGGCACCGCCTGCGAGCCGTCGACCACGGTGACGATGCCGCGCTTGCGGGCCTCGCGGCAGATCTCGCGCACCGGGTTGACCGTGCCCAGCACGTTGGAGACGTGCGCAACGGCCAACAGCTTGACCTCGGCGGTCATGGCGCGGCGCAGGGCGTCCAGGTCCAGCGATCCATCCGGGCGGATCTCGGCCACGCGCACGGTGGCGCCGGTGCGTTCGGCCACCAGCTGCCACGGCACGATGTTGGCGTGGTGCTCCATCCGCGACACCAGGATGACATCGCCGGCCTTCAGCCGCGGCAGCGCCCAGGAATACGCCACCAGGTTCAGTGCGAAGGTGGTGCCGCTGCACAGCACCAGCTCGCTGGCGCGCACGTTGAGGAAGCGCGCCAGCTTGTTGCGCGCGCCTTCGTAGGCATCGGTGGCCTCGGTGCCCAGTGCATGCACCGCACGGCTGACGTTGGCGTTGTAGCGGCGGTAGAACTCGTCCACCGCACCGATCACCTGCACCGGCTTCTGGCCGGTGTTGGCGTTGTCGAAGTAGACCAGCGGCTTGCCGTGCACCTCGCGCATCAGCAGCGGGAAATCCTGCCGCACGCGGTCCCAGTCCGGGGCGGCGCCGGTTTCGGCCTGCGGGCGCGGCGTGGACAGGTTCATGCCACGCCTGCCTCGGACAGGGCGCGGTCCAGCCGGCGGCCCAGCTGTTCGCGCAGCGCGTCCGGGAGGATCTTCAGCGGCTCATGGCAGAACGCAGCGCTCAACAGGGCCTGTGCCTGCTCCTGCGGCAACCCGCGCGAGCGCAGGTAGAACAGCGCATTGGCATCGAGCTGGCCGACGGTGGCGCCGTGCGCGGCCTTGACCTCTTCGGCGTCGATCACCAGCGTGGGCTGGGTATCGATCTCGGCGTCGGCCGACAGCAGCAGGTTCTTGTTGGACAGGTTGGCGTCGGTGCCGTCGGCCCCTTCGCGGATATGGATGCCACCGTGGAAGACCACGCGACTGCGGTTGGCGGCTATGCCGCGCCACAGCAGCTCGCAGCGGGTGTCACGCGCGATGTGCTCGATGCCCAGGCGGGTGTCCACGTGGCGGCGGCCGGTGCCCAGCAGCACGCCATTGGCGGTCAGCTGTGCGTTGTCGCCTTCCAGTCGTACGTTGAGCTCGTGGCGGCTGAGCGCGGCGCCCAGCTCCAGGTCCACGCGGTGGTACTGCGCATCGCGCGCCAGCACTGCATCGGTGCGCAGGAAGCTGGTCTGGCGGGTGCTGCCGGCCTGCAGGCGGGCGTGCTTGAGCACCGCCTCGCGCGCAAGGTGGACATGCACCACGCTGTTGTCCAGGTGGGCGGCATCGCCGGCCTGCAGGTGGTGTTCGACGATGCCCAGGCTGGCCCCGGCACGGAGCTCGATCAGCGAGCGATGGTGCCAGGCCAGGTCGCTGCCGGTGGCCACGCTGGCGAACACCAGCTGCAGCGGCACGTCCACCTGCACGCCTTCGTCCACGCGCAGCACCACGCCTTCATCGGCCAGTGCGGCGTTGAGGCGGGCGAAGATCTCATCGCTGCGCTCATAGCGGCGGGCCAGCACGCGCGCGCCTGCTTCGTCGGCGGCCAACGCGGCCGACAGCGGTTCCAGCTGCACGCCGGCCGGCAGGCCGTGGGTGTCGCTCAGGCCATCGTGCAGGCGACCGTTGACGAACACCAGGCGCGGGGCGGGAATGTCATCGAGCAAGGCGACATCCAGCGCCGGCGGGGCCAGCGGAGCGGCGGCGAAGCTGCGACGTTCCAGCTGGCGCAGCGAGGTGTACTTCCACGCTTCGCTGCGTGGGCCCGGCAGGCCGTCGCGCAGCGCGGCGTCCAGCACGTCGCGGCGCGTGTCGCTGCCGCAGAACGTGGCGGCCAATGAATCCAGCAATGCGCTCATCAGACCGCTGCCTCCGGCACCACGCGGTTTTTCAGGAAATCATAACCGTGCTCTTCCAGCTGCAGCGCCAGCTCTGGTCCACCGGACTGCACGATGCGGCCGTCTGCCAGCACGTGCACGAAATCCGGCTTGATGTATTCCAGCAGGCGCTGGTAATGGGTGATGACCAGGAACGAGCGTTCCGGGCTGCGCAGTGCGTTGACGCCGTCGGCCACGCTCTTCAGCGCATCGATGTCCAGGCCGGAATCGGTCTCGTCCAGGATCGCCAGCCTGGGTTCCAGCACGGCCAGCTGGAAGATCTCGTTGCGCTTCTTCTCACCGCCGGAGAACCCTTCGTTGACGCCACGATGCAGCAGTTCGTCCTTCAGGTGCAGCACGGCCAGCTTCTGCCGCACCAGCTTCAGGAACTGCATCGAATCCAGTTCCTCCTGGCCGCGCGCCTTGCGCTGTGCGTTCAGCGCGGCACGCAGGAAATAGGTGTTGTTGACGCCGGGGATTTCCACCGGGTACTGGAAGGCCAGGAACAGGCCAGCGGCCGCGCGTTCTTCCGGCGACAACTGCAGCAGGTCGGCGTCTTCGAACTGCACGCTGCCTTCGCTCACGTCGTAGCCTTCACGGCCGGACAGCACGTTGCCCAGCGTGGACTTGCCGGCACCGTTGGGGCCCATGATGGCGTGCACCTGGCCGGGCTTGACGTCCAGCGACAGGCCCTTGAGGATTTCCTTGTCGCCGATGCGTGCGTGGAGGTTGTCGATCTTCAGCATGGTGGGGGGTTCCGTGGTGCGGGCCCGGGGCCCGCCAATGATGTTTTGGTTCGAATGCAGTGCGCGGGGGCAGGGTGGGTGTCAGCCCACCGAGCCTTCCAGCGAGACGTCGAGCAGCTTCTTGGCTTCCACCGCGAATTCCATCGGCAGTTCGCGGAAGACCTGCTTGCAGAAGCCGTCCACGATCAACGACACCGCGTCTTCCTGGCTGATGCCACGCGCGCGGCAGTAGAACAGCTGGTCGTCGGAGATCTTCGAGGTGGTCGCTTCGTGTTCCACCGTCGCGCCGGGGTTCTTGACCTCGATGTACGGGAAGGTGTGCGCACCGCACTTCTTGCCGATCAGCAGCGAATCGCACTGGGTGTAGTTGCGCGCGCCTTCGGCGCCGCGTTCGATCTTCACCAGGCCACGGTAGGTGTTCTGGCCGCGGCCGGCGCTGATGCCCTTGCTGATGATCTTGCTCTTGGTGCGCTTGCCGACGTGGATCATCTTGGTGCCGGTGTCGGCCTGCTGGCGGTGATGGGTCAACGCCACCGAGTGGAACTCGCCCACCGAATCGTCGCCCAGCAGGACGCAGGACGGGTACTTCCAGGTGATCGCCGAACCGGTCTCCACCTGGGTCCAGGTGACCTTGCTGCGCGCACCACGGCATTCGGCACGCTTGGTGACGAAGTTGTAGATGCCACCGACGCCGTTCTCATCGCCCGGGTACCAGTTCTGCACCGTCGAATACTTGATTTCCGCATCTTCCAGCGTGACCAGTTCCACCACGGCGGCATGCAGCTGGTTCTCATCGCGCATCGGCGCGGTGCAGCCTTCCAGGTAGGAAACGTACGCCTTGTCTTCGCAGATGATCAGCGTGCGTTCGAACTGTCCGGTATGCCCGGCGTTGATGCGGAAATAGGTGCTCAGTTCCATCGGGCAGCGCACGCCCTTGGGGATGAACACGAAGCTGCCATCGGAGAACACCGCCGAATTGAGCGCGGCAAAGTAGTTGTCGCCCACCGGCACCACGGTGCCCAGGTACTGCCTGACCAGTTCCGGGTGCTCCTTGATCGCTTCGGACATGGAGCAGAAGATCACGCCCTTCTCGGCCAGCTCCTTGCGGAAGGTGGTACCGACGGAGACCGAATCGAACACCGCATCCACGGCCACGCCGGCCAGTTTGGCGCGCTCGTGCAGCGGTACGCCCAGCTTGTCGTAGGTATCCAGCAGTTCCTTGGGCACGTCGTCCAGCGAGGCGTACTTCGGGCCCTTCGGCGCGGAGTAGTAACTCAGGCCCTGCAGGTCGATCGGTGCGATCTTCAGCTTGGCCCAGTCCGGCATCGCCATGGTGAGGAAATGGCGGTACGCCTGCAGGCGCCACTCGGTCATCCACTCGGGCTCGTCCTTCTTGGCCGACAGGGCGCGGATGGTGTCCTCGTCCAGGCCCGGCGGCAGGGAATCCGATTCGATGTCCGTGATGAAGCCGGCCGAATACTTGCGGCCAAGCTGCTCGTGGATCTCGCGGTTGGGGGTGTCGTCGGTGACGACGGTATCGATGATGTCGGTGGCCATGGGGGCTGCCTGTGGATCAGGAGACGACAGCGGCCGCGATGGCGCGGCGCTGGGAGTCGTCAACAAGGGGAAGGGGGGAGAGGATCTGGGCGAGGGTGACCGCACGCAGTGCCTCGGACACCACGTCGTTGATCAGCCGCCAACTGCTGCGTGCACCGCACTTGGGCGCCATGTTGCACTGGTGGTTGTCATGGCTGCATTCGGTCAGCGCCAGCGGACCTTCCATGGCCTCGACCACCTCGAACAGCGAGATTTCGCCGGGCGCGCGGGTCAGCCGGTAGCCGCCGCGGACGCCGCGCAGGCCTTCGACCAGCCCGGCCTGCGCCAGCGGCTTGAGCACCTTGCTGACGGTGGGCGGTTCCAGGCCGGTGAACTCGGCCAGCTCGGTCGCACTGAGCACCTCGGCCGGGCGAGCGGCGAGCACGGTCAGTACCACGGTGGCGTAATCGGTAAGCTTGGTGACGCGGAGCATGGGGGTCTGCAGCTGGATTGCAAAGCGGACCGAAATTGTACGCTTTTATGCGCC
Organism: Stenotrophomonas sp. NPDC078853; assembly: GCF_044901215.1. NCBI lineage: Bacteria > Pseudomonadati > Pseudomonadota > Gammaproteobacteria > Lysobacterales > Lysobacteraceae > Stenotrophomonas > Stenotrophomonas sp. NPDC078853. The sequence continues at coordinate 58,893 of NZ_JBJDOQ010000009.1, forward strand.
CGCGTCCAAGCCGGACCTTTCCAGGGCGCCGGCCCATGGGGGGCGCGGCGAGCGCGCAATGGTGCGGCCTGGCCATGATTTTGGCAATCACGAAGATTAAGGGAGAATCAACGCTCCTCTTTCCAGAACGCCCCTGCGCCCATGCCGAAGAAGATCAAAGCCCGCAAATCCGCCATCCACGGCAACGGCGTGTTCGCCATCGCACCCCTGAAGAAGGGTGAGCGGGTGATCCAGTACAAGGGCCTGCTGCGCAGCCACGCCGACGTCGACGCCGATGACAGCGGCGACGTGGAAAGTGGCCACACCTTCCTGTTCACCCTGAACGACGACTATGTGATCGATGCCAATTACAAGGGCAACGAAGCGCGCTGGATGAACCACAGCTGCGAGCCCAACTGCGAGGCGCTGATCGAAGAAAGCGAGGACGGCAACCCGCGTGAGGACAAGGTGTTCATTGAAACCCTGCGCGATATCGCGCCCGGCGAGGAGCTGGTCTACAACTACGGCATCACGCTGGCCGAGCGCCACACCGCCCGTCTGAAGAAGGTCTGGGAGTGCCGCTGCGGTTCGAAGAAATGCACCGGGACCATGCTGCAGCCCAAGCGCTGAGTTGCACGCGCTGTCCACATCGGTATCACCGCCGGAACATGGACAAGCGGTGATGCTGGGTGTTCCTTTACCAATCGGAGCATCCCCATGGCACAGCGTCTTGAAGGCAAGAAGATCGCCATCCTCGCCACCCACGGTTTCGAGCAGTCCGAACTGACCGATCCGAAGAAACTGCTCGAAGGCTGGGGCGCGACCACCCGCGTGGTCTCCCCGGCGAAGGAAGGCAGCATCAAGGGCTGGAAGGAGAAAGACTGGGGCGAGGAAGTAACCGTCGACCAGCCGCTGGCGGACGCCAATGCGGATGATTTCGATGCGCTGTTGCTGCCCGGCGGGCAGATGAACCCCGATACCCTGCGCATCGATGCGTCGGCGCTGGCCTTCATCGAAGCCTTCGGCAAGGCCGGCAAGCCGGTCGCGGCGATCTGCCACGGCCCGTGGCTGTTGATCGATACGGGCCTGGCCAAGGGCCGGCAGGTGACGTCCTGGCCATCGGTGCGCCGGGATCTTGAAAATGCCGGTGCGCAGTGGCGCGATGAGGAAGCGGTGGTTGACGGCACCCTCATCACCAGCCGCAAGCCCGACGACATCCCGGCCTTCAGCGAAGCACTGGCGAAGGCGCTGGAAGCCTGACGCCGGCGACCATCCGCGGCCGGAGAACCCGGCCGCCGGGTAGCGCCGGGGCATGCTCGGCGTTACCCCCATCGCAGCCGGATACCCGGCCCCATCAGTTACCCAGCAACCCCGGCGGCACCATCGTGCCGAGATCCTGGTTGAAGGTGACCTGCAGGCGGCCGTTCTTCACCTGCGCCGACTGCACCTGCAGCGTGCCCAGCAGGCCCGCCACGGCCGGGTCGATGCGGTAGATCGGCTCGCGCTGCGCGTAATCGCCCAGCCATGCATTGAGCAGCGATTTGGTACGCGAATCCAGGCGTGCGCCCTGTTGTGCCGGTACGAAGTCTTCCATCGTCGGCTGCTGCAGGTGGAAGCCCTGGGTCTGCTGGTCGTAGCGCAGGCCACTGCTCAGCTTCACCGTGCCCAGCTTGGCCGGGGCGCCACCGGCGGTCGCCAAGGCGATATCCATTCCCAGGTTCAGGCGTTCGCCGGCCGGCAGGGTCAGCTGCGGGTGGCTCATGGTCAGGGCGATCAATCCGCCCAGCGCATCCTGGGTGCGTGGGAAGCTGCCTTCCAGGTACTGCTGCACATCGCCGGCACCCACCGACAACTGGCGACCCTCGATGGACGGCGCGGCCTGTGCGCCAATGGCGGCGGCCACCAGCACCGTGGCGGCGCCCAATCGGGTGAAGAACGGACGAAGACGCATGGTCGTGACCATCTGAAGTAAGGACATGCAGAAGATAGCCGGTTGCACTGAACCGCGCGTGCATGGTGGTGGACCGGTCAGCCCAGCACCGGCTGCAGGTTGGCTGACTGGATCAGCCAGGCACTGCGCTGCGGATCGGGCACAAGCCGGTACCAGCCGTCGTAGCGCAGGGTGGTGGTGGCGGTAGTGACGCGTATCCGCACAGGCACTTCGATGAGATGGGTGGGCTGCTGCCGGTCACGCGGCACGGGCGCGTCGGTGTTGATTTTCAGATCGCGCACCTCGCGCAGTCCGCGCAATGCGGCATCGTCGGCACGGCCCGGCGGCGGGGCGATCATCCAGTTGGCATCGGCCTTGTCGAACTCGCGGCGCAGCAGGTGGACGGCATAGGTGCGCACCACTGCACCCGGATCCGGCGCGTCTGCGGCGACTGCCGCCAGCAGCGGCAGCGCGTCGGCGCCATCGGCAGTGGAATCGGCCACACGCGTCGGGGCGGCCGCAGGTGGCTCGGCCACCGCACCGTCTGCTGCGGGCGGGACATCCGGCACGCGCTGGCACCCACCCAGCAGCATCAGCATCGGGAACAACCAGCAGGCAACGCGCATCGGTCGCACTCGTCGGGACAGAAGCCCTGAGTGTAGCCACGGCATGGAGGCGGACACCATCAGGCTCCCTGCCAAAAGCCACCGACCATGGGTCGGCGCTACCAGATGGCCACCATGGACCTGTCGAAGGTGGGGCGGGGTGGGTTGGCGGCAACGCTCATCCGCATGGGTCCGGCGCATGCGCCGGACGGGCTGGGCAGGAGCCCAGCGCGGGTCTTGCCGCCTGTGCAGGACTGCGCCGGCGAGCAAGCGGATGGCGAGCCTCCATGCACGGATTCACGGCGATTCCCGCCAACCCGCCCCGTCCCGCCCACAAACAACCCTGCAGCTGTTGCCGTTGCCAAAACACCTCACGCCGCGCCGTGCAGGCTGTCCAAGGCGTCCAGCGCCGTGTTGAGCTTCACCGCGTGGGCGGCCAGCGGATGGTTGGGTTCGTCGGCGTGGCGCTGCACGACATCGCGCAGGATCTGTGCGGCGATCAACACCGCCGCACGTTCGTCGCCACTGAAGCCAGCCAGCCGCGGAGCACCTTCGAGCAGGCGCATCCAGTCACGCTGTGCGCGATGCTCCACTTCGATGGTGCAGCGGCCGCTGCACGGCAAGCCGTCTTTTTCGATCGGCGTGACGGTGAGGCGGTAGCGGGTGGAAGGGCTGGCCATGGCGGGCGTCCGTTGGGGGATGCATCCACCATAGGGCTGCTACGCAGGGACTACGACCAGGCCGGCTGCACGCAGTGTTCCATTGTCCCGCAGGTGGGCCGCTGCAACCGGCTGCGGCGCGTTGCAGGGCAGCGCCTGACGCGCGGCTGCGCGATATCGGCGGGCAACGGCACACTGTGTTGCGGCCCGCACGCGAGGCCGCAAAAACGAACGGGACGGCCATCAGCCGTCCCGTTCGCGATGTGAAACCCGGTATGCCTACGCGATCAGAGCGCGGCGTCCTTGAGCTTCTTCAGCGGGCGCACCTTGAGCTTGGTGGTGGCCGGCTTGGCGGCGAACCACTGCTCTTCCTTGGTGAAGGGGTTGATGCCCTTGCGCTTCGGCTTGGCGGCGACGCTGACGGTGGTGATCTTCAGCAGGCCCGGCAGGGTGAAGCTGCCCGCGCCCTTCTTGTGCACCGAAGAGGCAACGGCGGTTTCCAGCGAGGCCAGTACCGCGCGCACGTCCTTGGCGACCACGCCGGACGCTTCAGCGATGTGTGCAACCAGGCCGGACTTGGTCAGCACGTCCTTGATCGGCTTCGGCGCGGCCGGCTTGGCGGCTGCCTTGGTAGCGACTTTCTTTACTGCCTTCTTCGGGGCAGCCTTCTTAGCGGTCTTTGCCATGGTTTCCTGTTCCGTGAACGGTTGGTTGTTTGGTCGTGCCGACCCCGTCGGCAAGCGCAATGTAGGGCAACTACACCGCGCCGCCAATAGGTTATACGCGGAAAAGCCTGCTTTTTTCGCTGTCACTCGACCTTTGTCGGGGGCGTGGCGCCCAGCTCGGCCACGCTCGTTGCACTGAAGCCGTGGAATTGGAAGGGAAAAATCCGCTTTTCCGCCCATGTCGGGGAATGCGCGAGCGGATGCTGGCCGTTCGTCGGAACGGCGTGCGCCATCGCGTCGCAGCAGAGCGACGCGACGCTAACGCGGGCCTGCGTACGGTAAGTCCCGAACTCAACCGAAGGAGCTGCACAATGGGTATTTCACGCCGCGCCACCGCGCACTGGGAAGGTGACCTGAAGACCGGCAAGGGACAGTTGAGCACGCCGCAGAGCGGCCTGCTGGACAACACCCGCTACGCCTTCAGCAGTCGCTTCGGTGATGAGAAGGGCACCAACCCGGAAGAACTGATCGCCGCCGCGCACGCCGGCTGCTTCACCATGGCGCTGTCGGCCAAGCTGACCGAAGCCGGCTTCCCGCCGGAGGCGTTGGACACCGAAGCGCAGGTCGACCTGTCGATGGAAGGCGGCCCGCAGCTTTCGCAGATCACGCTGAAGGTCAAGGCCAAGGTGCCGGGAATCGAGGCGGAGAAGTTCCGCGCCATCGCCGACGATGCCAAGCAGAACTGCCCGGTGTCCAAGGCACTCAGCGCGGTACCGGTAACACTGGAAGCCACCCTGCTCTGACGTAGCAGACGCGGTAGGGACGGCCGCTGGCCGTCCCGTTTCCGCCTGTCGATCGCCTGTTTCCGCCTACCAATCGATCGTGCCGCGGATGACCGTCTGTATCTGGCCACCGGACCACACTTCGCCTTCTGCATCCACATGCAGGTGCAGGCGCGCATCGTGGCCGACCTCGCGGCCCTGGCTGACCACATAGTCACGACGTCCGCCGGGCAGTGCGCCACGCTCGTCCAGCCATGCCGCCAGCACTGCGTTGGCCGCACCGGAGGCGGCATCCTCGAAGCGCCTGCCGTTGCCGACGAAGGCACGCACGGCCAGATGCCAGGGCTGTGCGCTGCAGCGCGCATACGCGAACACGCCCATGCTGTCAGTGGACTCCGCCAGTGCCGCAACCGCGTTCCAGTCGGGCTGCAGCGCGCGCAGCGATGTTTCGTCGCTCAACTCGACCACCCACCAGCTGCGCCCGCCCTGCATGCGGGCGGGCGGGAGGGTGCCCAGTGGCCATCCCTGCAGGGCGCTGGTCAGACGCCGATCGGTGGGCTCGACGACCTCGGCGACCGAAGCGCGCGGCGTACGGATGGCGATCGTGCGGTGCAGGCCATCGCCTTCCACGCGCAGCGGCAGCATCCCGGCAATCCCCTCCTGCACCAGCAGCCCGTCCACAGGCACGGCCAGTGCCGCTTCCAGCACCGCATGTGCGGTGCCGATGCTGGGGTGGCCAGCGAACGGGACTTCCTTCTGCGGGCTGAACATCCGCAGGCGATAGCTGCTCGCTGCATCCTGCGATGGGAACACGAAGGTGGTCTCCGGCAGCCGGGTCCAGCGGGCGATGGCCTGCATGCTGGCGTCGTCCAGGCCCTGCGCATCCAGCACCACGGCAAGCGGATTGCCGGCACCCGGCGAAGGCGAAAATACGTCCAGCTGCAGGAAACGGCGGGTGGTCATCGGCGGGCTCCGTAACGGGGTCGCGCAGCTTACCAGTGCACCGTGCCGTCGATGACCGGCTGCACCTGCCCGCCGATCCAGGCCACCCCGGCGTCGTCCACGTACAGGTGCACGCGACCGTCGCGGCCGACCTCGCGGCCCTGGCTGGCGATGTAGCGGCCATCGCGGCCGGGCAGATGGCGGCGTTGGGCCAGTACGCTGGCAATCAGTGCATTGGCGCTGCCGGTCACCGGGTCTTCGGGCACGTTCACCGCATCGCCAGGACAGAACGCGCGCACCACCAGGTCGTGGCCGTCAGCGTGCTCCGGCGCGTATATCGCCACGCCCGTGGCCTCGGTGGCGTTGGTCCAGTCGCGCAGCTCGCCCATGTCCGGCCGCAGGCCACGCACGGCAGCGGCGTCGCGCGCAGCCAGCAGCCACCAGCGCGGACCGTTGTCCCACAGTTCCGCGGTCTGCGCCGGTCCGCCCAGGGCGTGCAGGCTGGCTGGCAGCTCACCGGGGTCCACCACGCAGCGGCGGGCGGTGGGGCTGGCCAAGTGGATGGTCGGCGCCGTGTGCGGCCCCTCCACCCGCACCGGCAGCAGGCCGGCCGCGCACTGCTGCAGCAGCGCGCCATTGCGCGGAATCGCCAGGCCGCCGGTCACCGCCGCCCAGGCCGCACCCACGCTGGGATGGCCGGCGAAGGGCAGCTCGCTGGCGGGGGTGAAGATGCGGATGTGGTAATCCGCACCCGGCGCGGTGGGGGCCACGAAGAACACCGTCTCGGACAGGTTCAGCCACGCGGCGAGGGCCTGCATGGCCCCGGGGGACAGGTTGTCGGCGTCGAACACCACCCCGAGCGGGTTGCCGGTGCCGGGGCGGGGGGCGAAGACATCGAGCTGAAGGTAGCGGTGAGCGGTCATGGGTGGCGTCTTGGGCTTAGAATCGGGGGTTCCGCTCCTTGCGGGCGGCCTCCCCACCATAACCAGAATACTTACATGCCAGTTTCTTCCCCTGTCGATCGCTGGATCGTCCTCAAGTTCGGCGGCACTTCGGTGTCGCGTCGCCATCGCTGGGACACGATCGGGAAACTGGCGAAAAAACGTGCGGAAGAGACCGGCTCGCGCGTGCTGGTGGTGGTCTCGGCGCTGTCCGGGGTCACCAACGAACTGACCGCCATCGCCGATGGCGCGGCCGACAGCCGTGAGCGCGTGGCCGCGCTGGTCGAACGCCACCAGGCCTTCCTGGACGAACTGGAGCTGCCGCGCGCGGTGCTGGCCGAGCGCCTGGCGGCGCTGCAGGCGCTGCTCGACGATGCGCGCTGCGCTGCACGCACGCTGGACTGGCAGGCCGAAGTGCTGGGCCAGGGCGAACTGTTGTCGTCCAGCATCGGTGCCGCCTACCTGCACCAGAACGGCCTGGACATGGGCTGGATGGATGCGCGGCAGTGGCTGGATGCGCTGCCGCCGCTGCCCAACCAGAGCCCGTGGTCGCAGCGTCTTTCGGTGAACTGCCAGTGGAAATCCGATGACGCGTGGGCGCAGCGCTTCCGTGCGCAGCCGACCCGCCTGCTGATCACCCAGGGCTTCATCGCGCGCCACGCCGACGGCGGCACCGCGATCCTCGGCCGGGGCGGTTCGGATACCTCGGCGGCGTACTTCGGTGCGCTGCTCGGCGCCAGCCGCGTGGAGATCTGGACCGACGTCCCCGGCATGTTCAGCGCCAATCCGAAGGATGTGCCCGACGCCCGCCTGCTGACCCGGCTGGACTATTACGAAGCGCAGGAAATCGCCACCACCGGCGCCAAGGTGCTGCATCCGCGCTCGATCAAGCCGTGCCGCGATGCCGGCGTGCCGATGGCTATCCTGGATACCGAGCGCCCCGAACTGCCGGGTACCAGCATCGACGGCAGCGCCGCGCCGGTGCCGGGGGTGAAGGCGATCAGCCGCCGCAATGGCATCGTGCTGGTGTCGATGGAAGGCATCGGCATGTGGCAGCAGGTCGGCTTCCTGGCCGATGTGTTCGGCCTGTTCAAGAAGCATGGGCTCTCGGTGGACCTGATCGGTTCGGCCGAAACCAACGTGACCGTGTCGCTGGATCCGTCCGAGAACCTGGTCAACACCGATGTGTTGTCAGCGCTGTCGGCCGACCTGTCGCAGATCTGCAAGGTCAAGATCATCGTGCCCTGCGCGGCGATCACCCTGGTCGGCCGCGGCATGCGCTCGCTGCTGCACAAGCTTTCCGATGTGTGGGCGACGTTCGGCCGCGAGCGCGTGCACATGATTTCGCAGTCGTCCAACGACCTCAACCTGACCTTCGTCATCGATGAGGCTGACGCTGACGGGCTGCTGCCGATCCTGCACGCCGAGCTGATCGACAGCGGTGCGATGCCGGTGGAAGAAACCGCGGTGTTCGGTCCGCGCTGGCGCGAGATCGCCGGCACCGTGCGTCCGCGCGGCACGCCGTGGTGGCGGGGCCAGCGTGCGCACCTGCTGCAGTTGGCCGAAGCCGGCACACCGCGCTATGTCTACCATCTGCCCACGGTGCGCGCCCGTGCCCGCGCACTGGCCGCGATCACCCCGATCGACCAGCGTTATTACGCGATCAAGGCCAACAGCCATCCTGCCATCCTGGAAACGCTGGAAGCGGAGGGCTTCGGCCTGGAGTGCGTATCCCACGGTGAGCTGAAGCACGTGTTCAACGTGCTGCCCGGACTGTCGCCCCGGCGCGTGCTGTTCACCCCCAGCTTCTGCCCGCGCGAGGAATTTGAAGCGGCGTTCGCGCTCGGCGTTACCGTCACCGTGGACAACGTGGAAGCCCTGCAGCGCTGGCCGGACCTGTTCCGCAACCGTGAACTGTGGCTGCGCGTGGACCTGGGTCGTGGCGAAGGCCACCACGCCAAGGTGCGCACTGGCGGCAAGGAATCCAAGTTCGGCCTGCCGATGGCACGCGTGGATGAGTTCGTGCGCGTGGCCACCGAGCTGGGCACCACCATCGTCGGCCTGCACGCTCACCTGGGCAGCGGCGTGGAAACGGCGCAGCACTGGCGCCTGATGTGCGATGAACTGGCCGGTTTCGCCCGCCGCATCGGCACCGTGCAGACCATCGACATCGGCGGCGGCATGCCGATTCCGTACAGCGAGGAAGACGAGCCGTTCGACCTGGAGGCCTGGGCCGAAGGCCTGGCCGAGGTCAAGGCGGTGCATCCAGCCTTCCGCCTGGCGATCGAACCGGGCCGTTATCTTGTGGCCGAATCGGGCGTGCTGCTGACCCGCTGCACCCAGGTGGTGGAGAAGGAAGGCGTGCGCCGCGTCGGCCTGGATGCCGGCATGAACACGCTGATCCGTCCGGCGCTGTACGACGCCTGGCATGACATCGAAAACCTGAGCCGGCAGGGCGGCTACGCCGAAGCCGCGTTCGACGTGGTCGGGCCGATCTGCGAGTCCAGCGATGTGTTCGGCAAGCGCCGCAAGCTGCCGGCGACCACCGCACCGGATGATGTGATGGTGGTGGCCGACGCCGGTGCCTACGGCTACGTGATGGCCAGTACCTACAACCAGCGTGCGATGCCGCGCGAGGACATCCTGGAATGAGGACCGTTTTCTCCGCGCTGGCGCACAGCGCCGTGCATCACCCGCCTGCCAACACCGCCTGCGTGCCTGCACGCAAACGTGCCTGATCCGGATACCCCATGACTGCTTTCGATAAACACCAGGTTGCCTGCTTCCGCTTCGTGCGCTGCGATTTCGCAGCCGACACCGGCGTGGCGCGCCTGGTCTACGCCTTCGACCACGGCCCGGAGATGGTGGAAACCATCACCGTGCCCGGCGCCCCGTTCAATCTGTCGCCGGAACGCGCCGCGGCCGTGCAACGCGCGCTGCAGCTGCTGCACCTGATCGCCGGGGTGAGTTACTACAAGGCGGGCGTGCCGGACACGGTGGCCATCGAGGGCTACGCGATCGACGCGGAAACCGCAGCGCTGGTGGAAAGCATCTACCTGCACGGACTCGGCGAGTTCGCCTACCGCAACGGCCTGAACCTGCGCGGGCGCTTCCGCCTGCCGGTGGCCGGCGAGGTCTCGCCGGCGCCGACGCTGGGCCTGCAGTCCCATGCGCTGGTGGCTATCGGCGGCGGCAAGGATTCGCTGGTCAGCATCGAAGCGCTGCGCCGTGCCGGCGTGGACGAGACGGTCACCTGGATCGGCGGCTCGCAGTTGATCCGCGCCTGCGCCGAGCGTACCGGCCTGCCGACCCTCAACCTCGGCCGCGCGCTGGCACCGGAACTGTTCGAGCTCAACCGCCAGGGTGCTTGGAACGGGCACATCCCGGTGACCGCGGTGAACTCGGCCATCATGGTGCTGGCCGCGTTGCTGCAGGGCGTGGACCAGGTGGTGTTTTCCAATGAACGTTCGGCCAGCTATGGCAGCCAGATCCCCGGTACCGGCGAGGTCAACCATCAGTGGTCCAAGGGCTGGGCCTTTGAACAGGCCTTCGGCCGCCACGTGCAGCGCTACGTCGCCGCCGACCTGCAGTATTACTCGCTGCTGCGGCCGATGTCCGAGCTGGCCGTGGCGCGGCAGTTCGCCAAGACCGATTTCTACGACGCGCATTTCTCCAGCTGCAACCGCAACTTCCACATCCTTGGCGAGCGCCCGGTCAACCGCTGGTGTGGCGTATGCCCGAAGTGCCACTTCGTGTTCCTGGCGCTCGCACCATTCATGTCCAAGGCGCGGCTGGTGCGCATCTTTGGACGCAACCTGCTGGATGACCTGGACCAGGCCGGTGGCTTCGATGCCCTGCTGGAATTCCAGGACCACAAGCCGTTTGAATGCGTGGGCGAGGGCAAGGAGTCGCGCGCGGCAATGGCCACCCTGGCCAGCCGTCCGGACTGGAAGGAAGACGCGCTGGTGAAGCGCTTCTGCAACGAGATCCTGCCGCAGCTGGATCTGGCCGAGCTGGCGCTGGAGCCGATGCTGGAACTGCAGGGCGAGCATCGCATCCCGGCCGCGTTGTGGGAGCGGGTGCGTGAAGATTTCGCAGCTTGAGGGAAGGCGGGTCGCCTTGTGGGGCTGGGGCCGTGAGGGACGTGCGGCGCATGCCGTACTGCGCGCGCGATTGCCGGCGCTGCCGCTTACCCTGTTCTGCCCGGCCGCCGAAGTGGATGCGGCGCGGGCAGAGGCCGGCGGCACGCTGGATGTCCGCGGGGAGCCCAGCGCGGAGCTGCTGGCCGGCTTCGAGGTGGTGATCAAATCGCCCGGCATCAGCCCGTACCTGCCGGTGGCACAGGCCGCACTGGCGCAGGGCACGCAGTTCATCGGCGGCACCGCGCTGTGGTTCGCCGAACATGCGGCGGACGATGGCACGGTGGGCAATGCGATCTGCGTCACCGGCACCAAGGGCAAGAGCACGACAACTTCGCTGCTGGCGCACCTGTTGCGCGCTGCGGGGCATCGCACCGGGCTGGTGGGCAACATCGGGCTGCCGCTGCTGGAGGTGCTGGATCCGCAGCCGGCACCGGATTACTGGGCAGTGGAACTGTCCAGTTACCAGACTCGCGAGGTCGCCCGCAGCGGAGCGCACCCGCAGGTCGCGGTGGTGCTGAACCTGTTCCCGGAGCATCTGGACTGGCATGGCAGCGAACAGCGTTACCTCCAGGACAAGCTGGCGCTGGTCACCGAAGGCGCGCCGCGCATCGCGGTGCTGAACGCGGCTGATCCGCATCTTGCTGCACTGTCCCTGCCGGACAGCGAGGTGATCTGGTTCAACCAGCCGAGCGGCTGGCACATGCGCGGCGACATCGTGCACCGCGGCGGACAGCCGGTGTTCGACAGCAGCGATACGCCGCTGCCGGGGCGGCACAACCGCGGCAACCTGTGCGCGGTGCTGGCGGCCATCGAGGCGCTGGGGCTGGACGCGGTGGCGCTGGCGCCGGCGGTGCAGTCGTTCCGGCCGTTGCCCAACCGGCTGCAGCGCATCGGTGCGCGCGAGGGCGTGGTCTACGTCAACGATTCGATCAGCACCACCCCGCACGCCAGCCTGGCCGCGCTGGACTGTTTTGCCGGGCAACGCATCGCGCTGCTGGTGGGCGGGCACGACCGCGGGCTGGACTGGAGTGACTTCGTCCAGCACATGGCACACGACCAACCGCCGCTGGAGATCATCACCATGGGCGCCAACGGGCCGCGCATCAACGCGTTGCTGCAGCCGCTGGCCGATGCCGGCCGCTTCGGCCTGCACGTCGCCGCGGACCTTGCCGAGGCGATGACGCTGGCACGCGCTGCACTCGGCGATGCGGGCGGGGTGGTGCTGCTGTCACCCGGCGCACCCAGCTATGGCGTGTACCGCGATTACGTCGCCCGTGGCCGTCACTTCGCCGAGCTCGCCGGTTTCGACCCGGACCTGATCAGCGCCATTCCCGGTATCGGCCTGTAAAAAAGGGGACGGAGGGGATTAAGTCGCAATTGGCCACAAGGCGGCCAATTGCGACTTAATCCCCTCCGTCCCCTTTTTTGAACATTAGTGGCTGCGGCTGACGGCGTAGCGGGCCAGGCCGCGCAGGGCGGCTACCGCATCGTTGTCGGCCAGGCCGTCCAGTGCCCGCTCGGCGGCTGCGGCGTATTCCTCGGCGCGGTTGCGGCTGTAGGCCAGCCCGCCGGTGGCGTGGATCGCGGCCAGCACCTCGGGCATCGCGCTGGCATCACCGTCCTGCACGATGCTGCGCAGGCGCTGGCGGGTCGCCTCGTCCGAATGGGCCATGGCGTGGATGAGCGGCAGGGTGGCTTTGCCTTCGGCCAGGTCATCGCCGAGGTTCTTGCCGAGTTCTTCGGCGTTGGCCGAGTAATCCAGCACATCATCGGCAATCTGGAACGCGTAGCCCAGCGCCATGCCATAGTCGTACAGCGCCTGCTGGGTGGCCTCGTCCACCCCGCTGGCCAGCGCGCCCAGGCGGGTGCCGGCGGCGAACAGCACCGCGGTCTTGCGCTCGATCACGCGCAGGTAGGCGGCCTCGTCGGTATCGGGGTTATGTACGTGCAGCAGCTGCAGCACTTCACCTTCGGCGATGCGGTTGGTGGTGTCGGCCAGGATCCGCATGACCGGCATGCGGTCCAGTTCCACCATCAGCTGGAAGCTGCGCGAATACAGGAAATCACCCACCAGCACGCTGGGCGCGTTGCCCCACAGCGCGTTGGCGGTGCTGCGACCACGGCGCAGGCTGGATTCGTCAACCACGTCATCGTGCAGCAGCGTGGAGGTGTGGATGAACTCGATGATCGCCGCCAGCTGGTGGTGTTCCGGGCCGGCGCCGCCGACCGCGCGGCCGGCCAGCATCACCAGCATCGGGCGCAGGCGCTTGCCGCCGGCGGAAATGATGTGGTCGGCGATCTGGTTGATCAGCACCACGTCCGAAGCAAGCCGGCGCCGGATCAGGGCATCGACGGCGGCCATGTCGTCGGCGGCAAGCGTCTGGATCTGGGGCAGGCCCAGGGCGGCACGGGTGTCTTCGATGATGGTCATGCGGTCTGGCTTCAAGGCTCGCCGCCGATTATAGGCGCTGGCCGTGAATTCGGGCGCATGCCGGCCCGGACACGGCGCTGGTGGCCGCTGGATGGACGAGTGAAGGCACCGGTTGCCGTGAATACGTATGCAGGCAGCACCACGCCACAGGGCCCGAGGCTAAGCTTCCATCGCTGCATTCCGGCCCGTGTTTCCGCAGGGGCCAACAGAGCCCGGAGGGGGGCCTGATGTCCAATACGCCATGGTGGCGCGGCGCCGTCATCTACCAGATCTACCCGCGCAGTTTCCTCGATGCCAATGGCGATGGAGTCGGCGACCTGCCCGGCATCATCGACCGCCTGGACTACATCGCCGCGCTCGGCGTGGACGCAATCTGGATCTCGCCGTTCTTCAGATCGCCGATGGCCGACTTCGGCTATGACATCGCCGATTACCGCGACGTGGATCCGCTGTTCGGCAACCTCGACGATTTCGACCGGCTGCTGGCCAAGGCGCATGCGCTGGGCCTGAAGGTGATGATCGACCAGGTGCTGAGCCATACCTCGATCGAACACGACTGGTTCCGCGAGAGCCGCCAGGACCGCACCAATCCGAAGGCGGACTGGTATGTCTGGGCCGACCCGCGCGAGGACGGCACCGCGCCCAACAACTGGATGTCACTGTTCGGTGGCGTGGCGTGGCAGTGGGAGCCGCGGCGCGAGCAATACTTCCTGCACAACTTCCTGGCCGACCAGCCGGACCTGAATTTCCATAATCCGGCGGTGCAGAAGGCCACGCTGGACAACGTGCGGTTCTGGCTGGATCGCGGGGTGGATGGATTCCGCCTGGACGCGATCAATTTCTGCTTCCATGACCGGCAGCTGCGTGACAATCCGCCGAAGCCGGCGGACAAGCGCGTCGGACGGGGTTTCAGTCCGGACAATCCGTACGCCTACCAGTACCACTACTTCAACAATACCCAGCCGGAGAACCTGCCGTTCCTGGAAGAACTGCGCGCGTTGCTGGACCAGTATCCGGGTGCGGTCAGCCTGGGCGAAATCTCCTCGGAGGATTCACTGGCCACCACCGCCGAATACACCACCGCCAAGCGCCTGCACATGGGTTACAGCTTCGAGCTGCTGGTGGATGATTACAGCGCGGCCTATATCCGCGATACGGTATCGCGCCTGGAAACCGCGATGACCGAGGGCTGGCCGTGTTGGGCCATCTCCAACCATGACGTGGAGCGCGCGGTGACCCGCTGGGGCGGGCATCCGGCCGATCCGCGCCTGGCCCGGATGCTGGTGGCGATGCTCTGTTCGCTGCGCGGTTCCATCTGCCTGTACCAGGGCGAGGAGCTCGGCCTGGGCGAGGCCGATGTCCCGTTCGAGGCGCTGCAGGACCCCTACGGCATCACCTTCTGGCCGAACTTCAAGGGCCGCGACGGCTGCCGGACCCCATTGCCGTGGCGCGATGCGCCGTTGGCTGGTTTCACCACAGGCACGCCATGGTTGCCGATCCCGGCCGACCATCAGTCGCGCGCGGTCGCCGTGCAGGAAGCCCAGCCGGATTCGGTGCTGTCTGCTTTCCGTCGCTTCCTGGCCTGGCGACGCACGCAGCCGGTGCTGATGCACGGTGCCATCCAGTTCCTGGACAGTGCCGAGCCGGTGCTGCTGTTCGAACGCACGCTGGGCGAAGAACGGCTGCTGCTGGCCTTCAATCTGTCCTCCCAGCCGGTACGCCACCCGCTACCCGCAGGGGCGTGGCGGGCAGTGGAGGTGCCGGGTCCGGATGCGGGCGCGATCGATGGCGTGGACATGGTGCTTCCTGCGCACGCGGTGTACTGCGCACGTCGCATCGACTGATCGTTTTTCTCCGTTGGTGGTAGTTGAAGGGGTGCGGCCGAGGAGCCGCGCCCCTTTTTTTGGTCGGGTTCCAAGGCGTGAAGCGAACTGTGCTGGACGACAGCGTCAGAGCGGCAAGGCAGATTGCAGGCTCCCGCCACAGAACGGAACCGACATGAACACCATCCCGCGACAGTCACGGTGATGTGTGCGCTGCCCGGTGCAGCCTGCGACACGACCGCCACGTCTGTAACAACGATGGCAGGCTGGTAGCTGGCTGCCCTGGCTGCCCTGGCTGAGCGGGCCGGTGAACCGGGCACGACGGGTGCTTGCCACACGCCGGAAAAAAAATGGCGCCCATGAGGGCGCCATTCTGCTCAGTCCCGCAGAGGCAGGGTCAGAACTTGTAGTTCACGCCCAGCATGTAGGTGCGGCCCCATTCCACGTATTCCAGCGGGCGATCGGTGGTGCCCGCATAGGTGCGGTACGGTTCGTTGGTCAGGTTGGTGCCCTGCAGCAGCAGGGTCAGGCCGGCCATCGTGCTGCTGTCGCTGAAGGTGTAGCTCACCTGCGCGTCGGTCACGTTCTCGCCCACCACGTAACGCAGCGTGCGGTTGCCGTTGAAGTTGCCGATTTCACCGATGAAGTCCGAACGACGGCGCTGGCTCACGCGTGCTTCAAACCCATTGCGTTCGAAGTAGGCGGTGAAGTTGTACACGCGGTCGGACAGGCCGGGCAGGGCGATCGGATCGCTGCCCACGCTGGAGGCGCTTTCCGGATCCAGGATCTCGATGTCGCTGTCGTTGAAGGTCGCGCTGGCCTGCACGCCGAAGCCACGCAGGGCATCGGTGAACATGTCCAGCGGCAGCGAAGCGGTCAGTTCAAGGCCGCGCAGGGTACCGCCCTTGCCGTTCTGCGGCGAAGAGAACGTTCCGGTCTGCAGCACCGGTGCCACCATGCCCGGCGGCGGCACGTAGCTGGCCAGCAGATCGGAGAAGTCGTAGTCGTCCACCGACTGGGTGTACACGTAGCTCTTCAGGTCCTTGTAGAACACCGCAGCCGCCACGTAGGCGCGTTCACCGAAGTACTTTTCGTAGGACAGGTCGAGCGCGGTGGCACGCCATGGATCCAGCAGCGGGTTGCCGCCACTGCCGCCGGGACGCCCGGTGGCGGTGTCCACGCCGAAC
Source organism: Stenotrophomonas sp. NPDC078853 (assembly GCF_044901215.1). Lineage (NCBI taxonomy): Bacteria > Pseudomonadati > Pseudomonadota > Gammaproteobacteria > Lysobacterales > Lysobacteraceae > Stenotrophomonas > Stenotrophomonas sp. NPDC078853. The sequence goes on from NZ_JBJDOQ010000009.1 coordinate 74,979, forward strand.
TCCAGGCCGGCACGCATCTGGTCCACGCGCGGGCGCGCCACCTGCTTGGCCGCGGCGAAGCGCAGGGTCTGCTGGTGCGGGAACATGAAGGCCAGGTTCAAGCTCGGCAGCCAGTCGTTGTAGGTCTTGCCGGCGTCGATCGGCAGCACGTTCTGGCCGGCCGGACGCGAGCGATCGAAGTAGTTGGACTGCGAACTCTGGTCGGCGTGCTGCATCTGCACGCCGATGTTGCCGCGCACGCCGACCACGCCGATATCGGTGTTGATGTTGGCGCGCAGCCAGGCGGTGGTGATCTTCTCCTGCACCGTCCACGACTTGGGAATCAGGTAATCGAGATCGGTGACCGGGTTGAACTCCATGTAGCGCTCGACCGCGGCCGGCACGTTCCAGGCCGGGATGTAGCCGATGCCGGCGAAGCCCAGGTTGACCCGGTCACGCTGCAGGTCCGCGGCAATATTCGCATCGCCCTGTGCACCGAGCAGGATGTTGCCCTCGGCCTGGGTCTTGTCCTTCTGGCGGTCGGCGTAGTTGACGCCGATGTCGAAGTCGGCGAACACCGGGGAAAGGCCTTCCGGCGCCGGCAGGGTGAGTGCCACGCGCGCGCCCTTCAGGCGGTCTTCCACCGTGGGCACCTTGCCGTAGCCGGAGCCGTAGATGGTGTTGGTCAGGAACAACGCATCGGGATTGGAGTAGTCCAGCCCCGGGGTGATCTGCGAGAAACCGTTAGGGTTGACCACCAGACCGATGGTATCCAGCTGCGGCATCGGGGTCAGCTGCAGGTTGTTTTCCAGGTTCAGCTCATCGCGGGTGGCCTTGGAGTAGTTCACGTCGGCCACCAGCTTGACGCCGTTGCCGAAGGTGAACTCGTTGTTCCAGCCGAACGCATCGATCTTGTCTTCGCGCTTGTTATACATGCCACGCACCAGCGGGTAGACACCGCTGGCGGTGCCGCCTGCGAAGGTGCCATCGGCATTCACCTGCGGATTGCTGATCAGCAGGCCCGGCGTGTAGCCACCGTTGAAGTTGCTGAGGTTGACCTCGAACTGGTTGGCGGTGTCGATCTGTTCGGCTTCGGTGTGGAAGGCATCCAGCGTGCTGGTCCAACTGTTGGACGGCCGGAACTGCACGGTGGCCATCACGCCGTCGCGCTTGTTGTTGCCGGTACGGCGCAGCGCCTTGATGCCATCGCTGAAGGCAACGCCCGGGGCCAGCCCCGGCCGGTTGCCGTTGTCGGTGTGTTCGGTGGTCCACGGCTCGTACAGACCGACCTGGTTTTCCTGGATCGGGTTGTCGCTGTGCGCGTAACCGATGGCAATGCCCAGCGTCTTGTCCAGGAACTGGTCGATGTAGCTGGCGCTGAAGCGGTTGCCGAACTCGTCCACGCCAGCGGCTTCGCCCAGCGAGCTCTTCTGGTAGCGCCCGCTGACTGCGATCACGCGGTCCGGGAAGCTCAGCGGACGGGCGGTCTGCATGTCGATGGTGCCCGACAGACCCTGGCCGACCAGCGCCGCATCGGGGGTCTTGTACACGGTCACGCCGTTGACCAGTTCGGACGGGTACTGGTCGAACTCGACGCTGCGGTTGTCACCGGTGCTGACCACTTCGCGGCCATTGAGCAGGGTGGTGGCGAAGTCCGGCGACAGGCCACGCACGCTGATCACCTGGGCGCGGCCGGCCACGCGCTGGGCGGCCAGGCCGGGCAGGCGCGCAAGTGATTCAGCGATGCTGACATCGGGCAGCTTGCCGATGTCTTCGGCGGAAATGACTTCCACCACCGAGGTGGCGTCCTGCTTCACCGCGATGGCGTTCTCGATGCCGCGGCGGATGCCGGTGACCTGCACCGCATCCAGGTTGGTCGCCGCAGAACCGGTCTGGCCGGTGGCGGTGGTGGACGTGGTGGACTGCGCGAATGCGAGTACCGGTGACAGTGCGACGGCCAGCGCCAATGACAGCGCGTTGCGCTTGTGGTTCGACATTTTCCCCTCCCAGGCAATGTTGCCGAATCTAGTTGTGGTCCGCGCCGGCACTGCCGATACGGGTCGCGGCACGGTGGCCGCTGACTGCGACGCTATGGTATGCAGCGCGCCGCGCGCTGGAATCAGCCTGCATACGTATTCAATGCGACGACGTGCGGTGTAAGCGATTACAAAAAGGGGGCGGAGGGAATTAATTTGAATTAATTCCCTCCGTCCCCTTTTTGAAGCGGATCGCCTGGCCGCCGCCGGGCCCCAGCACCAGGGTCAGCTGGTCGGCGCTGGTCACTTCGCGCGTCTCGCGCACGAACGCGAACGGGTTGCTGCGGAAATCCGCACCGTCGCCGTCGCGGTAGATCTCCGCGCGGTAGCGCACGCCCGGTTCCAGGAAGCCCAGTGATATCGGCAGCACGCGGCCGTGTTCGTCGGTGATGCTGCCCAGGAACCAGTCGCTGCTGTTGCGGTCGCGGCGGACGATGGTGACGAAGTCGCCGACCTCACCGTCCAGCACGCGGGTCTGTTCCCAGTCCACCGCCACGTCCTTGATGAACTGGAACGCGTCCAGGTGCTGCTGATAATGCCCGGGCAGGTCGGCGGCCATCTGGATCGGGCTGTACAGCACCACGTACAGCGCCAGCTGGCGGGCCAACGTGCTGGGAATCGCCTGCCCATGGCGGCCCTTCAATGACAGCACCCCGGGGGTGTAATCCATCGGCCCGGACAGCATCCGGGTGAACACCAGGTTGACCTCGTGCTCGGGCGGATTGGGCGGCTGGCCCCACGCGTTGTACTCCATGCCGCGTGCGCCTTCGCGCGATATCCAGTTCGGATAGGTGCGGCGCAGGCCGGTGTCCTTGATCGGTTCGTGCGGGTTGACCGCGAGCCTGCGTGCGGCCGCTTCCTGTACTACCTTCAGGTGGTGGCGGGCCATGAACTGGCCGTCATGCCATTCGCGCAGCAGCGGGCCACCGGCCGGGTTGCGTCGGTCCACCTGGCCGTCATCGCAGACGTAGCCGGTCTTGAACGAATCCACGCCCAAGCGCGCATACAGATCGAGCGCCGCGCCCAGCTGGTCCTCGTAATGGTCGATGGCGCAGCCGGTTTCATGGTGACCCACCAGGTGCACGCCCTTGCTCGCACCGTAGGCGGACAGCGCCTCGATATCGAAGTCCGGCGTCGCGCGGATGAAGTCGAAGTCATACCCGTTGCCCACCCAGTTGCCGTCCCAGCCGGGATTCCAGCCTTCCACCAGCACGCCACGGAAGCCGTTTGCGGCGGCGAAATCAATCACTTTCTTCGTCTTAGCGGTGGTGGCGGCGTGGCGCCGGCCGGTGGCCCAGCTTTCCTCGTCCAGGTGCATCGACCACCACACCCCGAGATACTTCGATGGCTTGACCCAGCTGACATCGCCCAGCGCATTGGGTTCGTTGAGGTTGAGGATCAGGTCCGATTCGACCAGTCCACCCGCGCGGTCGGCGATCTGCAGCGTGCGCCACGGCGTGCTGAAGGGCAGGGCACGGCGCACCTTCCAGCCATCGGCGGACGGTGACAACTGCGCGCGCAGGCGCTGGCCTTCGGTGCGGCGCAGCCACATGCCGGCATAGTCCACCAGCGCGGCTTCGTGGATGGCCACGTGCAGTCCGGCGTCGCTGCGCAGGGTGATCGGCGTATGCGCCAGCGGCACTTCCTGCAGCGGCGTGCGCGCATAGAGGTATTCATAATGGATCGGCTCGCCGGCCGGGATCCACCAGGCCGTGGACGGCTGGGCGATGGCGAACTCGGTCAGCTCCTCATCGATGATCGCCTCGGCCAGTCCCGGCTGCTGCGGAAACACGTAGCGAAAGCCCACGCCGTCATCGAACACCCGGAACACCACCTCCAGCCGGCGCTTGTCGCCGGTGGTCTGGCGCAGGGAAACGGTCAGTTCGTTGTAGTGGTTGCGGGTCAGTCGACGCTCGCCCCACGGCTGCTCCCAGGTTTCATCGAAGGCGCGGGTGCTGCTGCCGGTGATTTCAAAGTCGCGGTCCAGCCGGCCATCACGCAGTTCGAAGCCCAGCTTGGATGCGTCCACCACCGCATCGCCGAGTCGCTGCACCTGGTAGCGGGCCGTCCCGCCGTCCACCTGCAGCGTCACTTTCAGGATCTTCCCCGGCGATTCGACGCTGGCCGAAGGAGTGGTGGCAGCCATCAGGACCGGGCTGGCGAACAGCAGGGCCAGGCCCAGCCACGGCCTGCTGCGCCCACGCAGCAACAACGAAAACAGCGACATTTCCCCTCCCAGGGTGATGCAGGAACTGCGCCGACCATAGCCCAGCCGGTACGGCCGCCTGACCCGACAGGCCATGAATACGTATGCAGGCAGACCGCCCCCGGCGCCTGCCGTCTACCATGTCCGCACGATGCCTTGAGGGAGGCGTTGCGCCCCCGCCGGCCGCTTGGCAGGCAGGGACCTACAACATGCAAAGAGGGAGGGAGGGTGACGGGCGCAAGCCGGTCGTCCGCTTCGATGCTGAAGATGATCTGCCTGACCGTCGCCATCGCGACGACGCTGGGTTCGGCCGCGCATGCCGCCGACCTGGAATTCGCTGGCCGCACGGCGCGCGCCGAATCCGTGGCCGGTGGCGGCTTCGTGCTGCACACGCCGGATCGCCAGGTGCGCATTGCTGCGCAGGCGATGCGCAGCGATACCGCCAGCGCGATGTTCGATGCCCTGTTCGCGCTTGCGCAGCAGGAACTGGACCAGGACCGCGTGGAGGCGATCCGCGATCCCTCCTTCGACGGGGGCCGCCCGGTGCCGTGCGAATGTTTCAAGACCGGCGCCAACTGGCCGTATGTCTGGACGCGCGATGTCAGCTTCGCCGCTGACCTGGCGCTGGCGCGGCTGGATCCGCAGCGCACCCGGCAGTCGCTGCAGTTCAAGTTGTCCGAAGCGCGCGATGGCCATACCTCCGGCCTGTTCGTGGCGCAGGACACCGGCTCCGGCGGCAGCTGGCCGATCAGCAGTGATCGCATCGTGTGGTTCCTGGCCGCGCGCCACCTGTTGGATGACACCGCCTTCGCCGAGCAGGTCTGGCAGGCGCTGCAGGGCACGCTGGCGCAGGACCGGGCGATGGTGTTCGACGCGGCGAGCGGCCTGTACCGGGGCGAAACCTCGTTCCTGGATTGGCGTGAGCAGACCTATCCAGACTGGACCCGCGAGGACGTGCGCTTCATCGGCGAGTCCTTCGCGCTGTCCACCAATGTGCTGCACTATCAGGCCCTGCGGCTTGGCGAGCAGTTGGCGGGTCAACGCGGCGATGCCACGCGCGCGGCGCAGTACAAGGCGTGGGCCGATGCGCTGGGCCCGCAGATCGATGCGCGCTTCTGGCGCGAAGATGCCGGCCAGTACATGAGCTACATCGGCGAAGCCGCGCACCCGGTGCCCTACGCCAAGTACGATCTGCTGGCGACCTCGCTGGGTGTACTGGCCGGCGTGCTGCCGACCGAGCGCGCACGCCGCGCGCTGGCTGCGTATCCAGCGAGTACGGCAGGCAGCCCGGTGGTGTGGCCGCAGGAAGGCAACCAGCCGGTCTACCACAACCGCGCAATCTGGCCGTTCGTCAGTGCGTATTCGCTGCGCGCCGCGCGCCTGCTGGACGATGCGCCGCGCATCACCGGCGAAGTCCAGTCGCTGATGCGCGGTGCTGCGCTGGCCGGTTCCAACATGGAAAACTACGAGCTGCTGACGCAGAAGATCCATGTCGACGAAGGCGCGCTGAGTGGCCCGGTGGTGAACTCCGAGCGCCAGCTGTGGTCGGTCGCCGGCTATTTGGACATGGTGCTGCAGGGCGTGTTCGGCGTGGAAGCCGATGGCCGGGTGCAGCCGAAACTGCCGGTCGCGCTGGTGCCGCAGCTGTTCGGTAAGCGTGATCGCATCAGCCTGCAGATGGACGGCCGGCGCTATGTCCTGCTGAAGCCTGAGGTGCTGCAGGGTGAGCTGCTGGTGGCCGGAAAAGTGCAGCGCGACGGTGACACCACGATCGTGCAGTTGGTGCCGGAAAGGGGTCACACCCCGGCCAGCAGCGTATCAGGTCACCCGCCTGCCTCTGCCTACGCACCGGCAACGCCCGCGGCACCGGTCGCAACAAAAGAGCGCAATGGCTGGGCCATCGCGGTGCCAGTCCAGCATGTGCTGTGGCGCGACGGTGCCGCTGTCGACGCGCATGACGGCGCAGTCCGTATCGCCGACGACGGCCTGCAGCACTGCCTCAGCCTGACCCGCCGCGAAGGCACGCTGGAATCGCTGCACAGCCTAACCACCTGCATCGGCCCGCAGCAGCGCCTGCCTGGCGCGCAGCGCTGGTCGTGGACGCAACCCGCGGCCGGTCGCGTGCGCGTGCGCCTGCAGTTCAACAACCCCAACGGACCCATCAATACCGGGGTCACGGCGGCGGTGAAGCAGCTCGTCGCCAGCTGCGCTGCACAGCCCGCGCAGTCGCATACGATGGTGATGCCGCACAGCGTGGCGGTGCAGGAATCCACTGCCGCCGAGTTCGACCTGCCTGCGGGCACCTGCACGTTCCAGCTGCAGGACGGCTTCAACATGAGCGCGCTGCAGCACTTTTCGCACTACACCGGCGGCAAGGGCGGCCGCGCGGGCCTGCTCAACGAGGCGGACGTCAAGGCGCTGCTGCTGGCACCGATCGCCCCGCTTGCAGGGGATCGCCCATGAGCCGTCCTGCCGTCGCCCGGCCCGACAAACCGCAGCTGTCGTTCTGGCAGATCTGGAACATGTGCCTCGGTTTCCTCGGCATCCAGTTCGGCTTCGCGCTGCAGAACGCCAACGCCAGCCGCATCTTCGAAACGCTCGGCGCGTCGATGGACGCGGTGCCCGGGTTGTGGATCGCCGCACCGCTGACCGGCCTGCTGGTGCAGCCCATCGTCGGCTATCTGTCCGACCGCACCTGGACGCGCTGGGGCCGTCGCCGCCCGTTCTTCATGATCGGCGCGGTACTGACCACGCTGGCCCTGCTGGTGATGCCGAACTCGCCCACGTTGTGGATCGCGGCGGGCACGCTGTGGGTGCTGGATGCGTCCATCAACGTATCGATGGAGCCGTTCCGTGCCTTCGTCGGTGACCAGCTGGCGCCGCGCCAGCGGCCGACCGGCTTTGCCATGCAGAGCTTCTTCATCGGCGTGGGTGCCATCGTGGCCAGCTTCCTGCCCTTCATCCTGGCCCACTTCGGCGTGGCCAATACCGCAGCGCCGGGCGAAGTGCCGGACACCGTGCGCTATGCGTTCTACTTCGGCGCGGTGGTGCTGCTGGCGGCGATCACCTGGACCGTGCTCAGCACGCGCGAATACTCACCGGCCGAGTTGGCCGGCTTCGCCGACGCGGAGCCGCCACATGCCCATGCGGTTGGCGCGCGCGGCGTGCCACCGTGGGCGCAGATCGTGCTGTGGCTGCTGGTGGGCATCGTACTGGCGGCTCTGATCGCCTGGCAGGGCGGGGACAAGATGCTGTACGTGCTGGCCGGCCTGTGCGCGGCCTACGGCATCCTGCTGGGCGTGGCGCGCGTGCTGCCCGGCACGCACATGCTGGCCACCATCGTCGATGACCTGCGCAACATGCCGGGCACCATGCGACGGCTGGCGTGGGTGCAGTTCTTCTCCTGGTTCGCGCTGTTCGCGATGTGGATCTACACCACCGCCGCGGTGGCCGGGACCCACTTTGGTTCCACCGATCCGCAATCGGCCGCCTACAACGAAGGCGCCAACTGGGTCGGCGTGCTGTTCGGTGCGTACAACGGCTTCGCCGCGCTGGCCGCATTGCTGATCCCGCTGATGGTGCGCGCCATCGGGCTGCGCTGGAGCCACCTGGTCAACCTGTGGCTGGGCGGGGCGGGGTTGGTGTCGATGATGTTCATCGACGATCCGCACTGGCTGCTGCTGTCGATGGTGGGCGTGGGCTTTGCCTGGGCCTCCATCCTGTCCCTGCCTTACGCCCTGCTGTCGGACAGCGTGCCGGCGGCGAAGATGGGGGTGTACATGGGCATCTTCAATTTCTTCATCGTGATCCCGCAGCTGGTGGCCGCCAGCGCGCTTGGCTTTGCCCTGCGCGCATGGCTGGGTGGCCAGCCGATGCAGGTGCTGGTGCTGGGCGGCTGCAGCCTGCTCGTGGCCGGCGTGTGCGTGCTGCGTGTTCCGTCCCGTCCGGAGGTGGTGTGATGCGTGTGCGTCTCTCTGTTGCTGTAGGTTTCGCCCTGTTCGCTGGCCAGGCGCTCGCCGCCCCGCGCCCGGAGTACGTGGGCACCACCGAACCATTCGCCAGTGACGCGGTGTACTTCGTGGTCACCGACCGCTTCGTCAACGGCGACCCGTCCAACGATCACCGAGACCAGGGTGGAAAGCACCGCACGTTCGACATCCCGGTGCCGTGCCCGGACAAGGTGGACGGCAACATCGGCTACCTCGGCGGTGACTTCAAGGGCGTGCTGGACAACGCGGACTACATCCGCAACCTCGGCTTCGGTGCGGTGTGGATCACCCCCATCATCGACAACCCGGACCAGGCGTTCACCGGCAGCAAGGAAATCAGCTGCACCAGCACCCTCACCGACCGCGGCAAGACCGGTTACCACGGGTACTGGGGCACTAATTTCTACAAGGTGGACGAACACCTGCCCAGCGCCGGCCTGCAGTTCGCCGACTTCACCAAGGGCCTGCATGCAGCCAAGCTGAAAGTAGTGCTGGATATCGTCGGCAACCACGGCTCGCCTTCGTGGACCATGCCGGTGCGCCAGCCGCAATTCGGGCAGATCTTCGACAAGGACGGCAGGCTGATCGCCGACCACGAGAACCTGGCGCCGCAGCAGCTGGATTCGAAGCACAACCCGCTGCACGCGTTCTATAACAACATCGGCCCGGTGGATTCGTCCACGGGCTCGATTTTCGATGGCAACCTGGCCGAGCTCGGCGACTTCAACGAACACAACCCGGCAGTGATGGATTACCTGGTCGGTGCCTACCTGCAGTGGACCGCGCAGGGCGTGGACGCGCTGCGCATCGATACCATCGGCTGGCTGCCGCACCCGTGGTGGAACGCGTTCGTGCGCCGCGTGCGTGCCGAGCATCCGGGCATGTTCATGTTCGGCGAAGCGTTCGACTACGACGCGGCGAAGATCGCCGAGCACACCTGGCCGGCGAACGCCAATGTCAGCGTGCTGGATTTCCCCTCGCGCGGGGCAATGGAAGAAACCTTCGGCCTGAAGCAGAAGGGTTTCGAGACGCTGGCCGAGCCGCTGCACCTGCTGGGTGGGCCGTATGCCAACCCGTATGAGCTGATGAGTTTCTACGACAACCATGACATGCCGCGGCTGGATGCCAGCGATGCCGGCTTCATCGATGCGAACAACTGGCTGTTCACCGCGCGCGGCATCCCGGTGCTGTACTACGGATCGGAAACCGGCTTCATGCGCGGCCGCGCCGAGCACGCCGGCAACCGTGCGTATTTCGGCCAGCAGCGCGTGGACGCCGCTCCGCAGAGCCCGATCTTCGCCCCGCTGCAGCGCGTGGCGAAACTGCGGAAAGCCACCCCGGCGCTGCAGCGCGGGCTGCAGGTCAACGAGCGCCTGCAGGGCAACGAAGCGGTGTTCTTCCGCGTGCTGCAGCATGGCGGGGTCAGCCAGACCGCGCTGGTGCTGTTGAACAAGGGCGATGCAGCAACGCGCATCGAAGTGAAACGTTACGTGCAGCCCGGTAGCTGGCGCGACGCCCTGGACGGCGGCAGCGTGAAGGTCTCCGGCGCCCTTCAGGCCGACGTCCCCGCGCACGGCATCAGGGTGTTCGTACTGGATGCCCCAGTGCAGCAGGACGCCCTGCGCGCCGAACTCGACCGCGCCATGTCCGACCAGCACGCCCGCACCCACAGACTCGCCACCCCCTGACCACCCCGCACCGGCGTCTGTGGGTGCCTACGCTTCGGTAGTGACGGCCGCTGGCCGTCATGCATCTGCTCCTGCGCCGGTGGGTGACGACCGTTGGTCGTCACGCTCCTGCTCCTGCTCCGGTGGGTGACGACCGTTGGTCGTCACGCTGTTGCCCTTGAATCAAGAGCGTGACGACCAACGGTCGTCACCCACCACAGCGCGCCAGCGGCCCTCACTACCGCAGGTACAATCACGCTTCCGCCCGCCGCGCTCCACCCGCCATGACCGACCTCCCGCCCCAGACCCCGATCGAGACCCTGCTGCAGACCGCCATGGCCGGCCAACTGCCGATCAAAGCCTTCATGCAGGCTTTCGTTGCCTCCGAGGTGCTGCTGCTCACCGGCAGCCTGGTCACTCCCGACGGCAGCGGCTTCGATCCCCTGCTGTTCGACAAGCAAGGCGTGCTGCACGTCGCCGTGTTCACCGATCCGGCGCGCGTCGGCTTCCATTCCGAACAGGCCCCGCACCAGATCCGCTGGCTGATGCTGGACGTGCTGCGCCGCGTACCGGGCGGCTACGGTGTGGTGATCAATCCCGGCACCACGCTGGGCTTTGAGATTTCACCGGCCGGCGTGGGCGAGATCCTGAAGGATTTCGCTTGACGCATGGTAGGTGTCGAGCAAGCTCGACACTTCGAGTGCACGGGCGCGTCTGGAGCTTGGGTAGTATTGAGCTTGCTCGATACCAGTGAACGATCGCTAGCGCTGCGATGACTCCCGCAGCACCAGTTTCACCGGAATGCTCATCCCTTCGGCGGTTTCGCCGGCCACCAGCGCCAGCAGTTTCTCCACCAACAGCTGGCCGGCTTGCTTGGTGTCCTGCGCCACGGTGGTCAGCGGCGGCGATACCGAAGCGGCCAACGGAATATCATCAAACCCGGTGACGCGCACATCCTGCGGTACGCGCAGGCCGTGTTCGCGCAGGGCGCGCAGCGCGCCGATGGCGATCAGGTCACTGGCCGCGCAGATGGCATCGAATGGCACGCCGCGTGTCAGCAGCAGCTCGCAGGCGGTCTGCCCGTATTCCTCGGTGGTGATGGCGTCGACCTGCAGCTGCGGATCGGCCGCCAGGCCGCGTGCTTCCAACGCCGCCACGTGCCCGCGGTAACGCTCCTGGAACTCCGGATAATGGCTGGAGGCATGGCCGAGGAAGGCGATGCGCGTGCAGCCCTGGTCCAGCAGGTGCGCGGTGATGTCGAAGCCGCCCTGGTAGTTGTCGCTGCCGATTGATACGCCGGGCTGGCCGGGCAGGGCGGCGCCCCAGCGCACGAAGTGCGTGCCTTGCTCGACCAGTCGCTGCAGGCGGGTCAGCGATTCGTGGTAGTCGCCATAGCCCAACAGGATGATGCCGTCGGCCTTGTTGCTGTCTTCGTAATCGGTATGCCAATCGGTGGACAGCTGCTGGAACGACACCAGCAGGTCGCGGCCGTGCAGGGCACAGGCGCGGGTGATCGAGCCCAGCATGGCGTGGAAGAACGGATTGATCAGCGAATCGTCCGTGGTGGGGTCTTCGAAGAACAGCAGCGCCAGCGTGCCGGCATTGCGCAGGCGCAGGCTGGAGGCGTTCTTGTCGACCTTGTAGTTCAGCTCGCGGGCGATGGCGATGATGCGCTGGCGGGTCTCGGCATTGACCATCGGGCTGCCACGCAGGGCACGCGACACCGTGGGCTGGGAAACCCCGGCCAGGTGGGCGATGTCCAGGGACGTGGCTTTGCCTTTGATGGTCATGAACGCGGCGCTGGGGTGACGGTCTTCATGATGCCACGGGCTGTCGCAGGTCGCTGGTTTGAGCCACGCCGGAAGGCCACCTGCGCCGGAGCACGAGGTGGCGGACGGTGCGGGTCACAGTACCGGGGACGCTACCCCGCTATTTTCCCGGTGGATCCGAAGATCCCCGCGCACCGCCCGCCATGGAACCGACGGGACGATGCATTCTCTGCCCGGACGCCAAGAAGCATGGGCAAAGCGCGGGGGGTGTTGCTCAAGTGGGGACTGTGATCCCCGCGGGCCTCGCTGGACCAGCGCCGCCATCCTGCGCAGGACGGCCCCGAGCGGCCATGGGCAAAGCTGCAATCTGCAGGTGCGCCGCCGAGCACGGCTCGGCGCTACCGACCCCAGCCGCCCGCGCGCCCCTGCCGTCCCCATGATCCTGCCGCCCTCATAAACCGGTAGCGCCGAGCCACGCTCGGCGGGATCCCCCCGCAGGCCGACATCCCCGCCGGCCCCCGGAAACCCCAAACCGCCAAACCCCGCTCGCCCGGCCCCCACACGGGCAGAACCCGACCCCGCAAGACCCAATCCCGCCCGAGTCCAGCGCCCGTCCGGTGGTAACATGGGGCGTTCTGCAATCCCCCCAATTCACTGGGGCGGTCCCGCGCCGGCGCCCCCAAGGCCCGCCCGGACCGTCCCCGGACAACGGAAGAACACTCCTATGGCGCGTGGCATCAACAAAGTCATCCTGGTCGGCAACCTCGGCAACGACCCGGACGTGAAGTACACCCAGGGCGGCATGGCCATCACCCGTATCAGCCTGGCCACCACCAGCGTCCGCAAGGACAAGGATGGCAACCAGCAGGAGCGGACCGAATGGCACCGCGTGGTGTTCTTCGGCAAGCTCGGCGAGATCGCCGGTGAATACCTGCGCAAGGGCAGCTCGGTGTACGTCGAAGGCAGCCTGCGTTACGACAAGTACACCGGCCAGGACGGTGTGGAAAAGTATTCGACCGACATCATCGCCGATGAAATGCAGATGCTCGGCGGCCGCGGTGAAGGCGGCGGCGGTGGCGGCGCGGGCGGTGGCAACTACGGCGGCGATCGTCCGCAGCGCCAGCAGGCCCCGCGCCAGGAATACGGCGGCGGCGGCGGCGGTCAGCGCCAGGGCGGCCAGGGTGGTCAGGGCGGCGGCTACGGCCAGCAGCGTCCGCAGCAGCAGCCGCAGCAGGCGCCGCCGATGGACGACTTCGCTGACGACGATATTCCGTTCTGACGCAGCGTCTGCTGCCAGCTTTCGAGACGTTTGAAAGAGCCCCGTTCCGACGGGGCTTTTTTGTGGCCGACGGACCGGCCAGAGCCGTCCGGCATGCGCCGCGTTGTGCCTTGCAGCATCCATTTTCGTGCACTGCGTCTTGCAAAAAAACGATGGCCTGTCCTATGGTGCAATCGATTGCATTTAGATGAATCGTTGCGTTTGATACCGGTTGGGAGGCCGGAAAGCAGATGCCCAGCCATCCGACTGGATCGATCCAAGGCCGAATGCTGACGCGACGTGACGCCCTGCGCATGGCCGTCGCCGGAAGCGTCGGCCTCGGCGCTGCCAGCATCCTGCCCGCGCGCGCCGCAGACACCGCCAGCACATCGCTGAAGGGCAACCTCAAGCATTCCGTCGCCCGCTGGACGTTCCCGCAGCAGTCGGTCGCCCAGCTCTGCCAGACGGTCAAGGACCTCGGCTTTTCCGCCATCGACCTGGTCGGCCCGAACGACTGGCCCACGCTGAAGGCCCACGGCGTGGACAGCTCCATGTGCAACGGCGCGGAGATCAGCCTGGAAAAGGGCTTCGCCGATCGCCGGTTCCACGATGAACTGGTGGCGCGCTACACGCGGCACATCGATCTGGTGGCCGATGCCGGCTATCGCAACCTGATCTGTTTTTCCGGCAACCGCAACGGCATGGATACGCAGGAGGGCATGGCCAATGCCGAGGCTGGCCTCAAGCGCATCCTCCGGCACGCCGAGAAGCGCGGCGTAGTGCTGGTGATGGAGCTGCTGAACTCCAGGGTCGATCATCCGGATTATCTGTGCGACCACTCCGCCTGGGGCGTGGACCTGTGCCAGCGGATCGGTTCGGCGCATTTCGGCCTGCTCTACGACATTTACCACATGCAGATCATGGAGGGCGACATCATCGCCACCATCGGCAGGCATCACGCGTGGTTCAAGCATTACCACACCGCAGGCGTGCCTGGCCGACACGAGATAGGAGACCAGCAGGAACTGCATTACCCCGCCATCTGTCGCGCGATCCGCGACACCGGCTTCGATGGGTATCTGGCGCAGGAATTCATGCCTGCAGCGCCCGATCCCGTTGGCTCGCTGCGCGAGGCGATACGCCTCTGCGACGTCTGAAACGATATCCACCAAGGTGAAGCAGAACCCATGGCAGACAATCATTACGACGCGATCGTCGTCGGCTCCGGAATCAGTGGCGGTTGGGCGGCAAAGGAACTGACCGAAAAAGGCCTGAAGGTGCTGATGCTCGAACGCGGACGCAACATCGAGCACGTCAAGGGCTATGTCAACGCGATGAAGGAGGCATGGGATTTCCCGCATCGCAACCGGCCCACGCAGGCGATGAAGGCGGACTTCCCGGTGCTGATGCGTGATTACGGCCTTGCCGAGAATCTCGAGGGCATGTGGGCCAACGAGAAAGACTCGCCTTACATCGAGACCAAACGGTTCGACTGGTTCCGCGGCTATCACGTCGGTGGTCGCTCGCTGATGTGGGGCCGGCAGAGTTATCGCTTGTCGGACCTGGATTTCGAGGCGAACCTGAAGGACGGCATCGCCACCGACTGGCCGATCCGTTACGCCGACATCGCGCCCTGGTATGACCACGTGGAAAAGTTCGCCGGCATCGCCGGCACGCGCGAGGGACTGGACGTATTGCCGGATGGCGAGTTCCTGCCGCCGATCCCGTTGAACATCGTCGAGAAGGACGTGGCCGCGCGGATCGAGAAGGCATTCGGTGGTACCCGCCACATGATCCACTCGCGCACCGCGAACATCACCCAGCCGAAGGTCGAACAGGGCCGCGTCAACTGCCAGTACCGCAACAAGTGCATCCTGGGCTGTCCGTTCGGCGCGTATTTTTCGACGCAGTCGGCGACGCTGCCGGCGGCGATGAAGACCGGCAACCTGACCTTGCGGCCGTTCTCGATCGTCAAGGAAGTGCTGTACGACAAGGACCGCAAGCGGGCGCGCGGGGTGGAGATAATAGACGCGGAAAACGGACAGACGTACCAGTACACCGCCAACGTCATCTTCCTCAATGCCTCCTCGTTCAACTCGACCTGGCTTCTGATGAACTCGGCCACCGATGTCTGGGAAGGCGGGCTGGGGTCTTCGTCCGGTGAGCTTGGGCACAACGTAATGGACCATCATTTCGGCGCGGGGGCCTCCGGCCGGGTCGAAGGCTACGATGACAAGTATTACTTCGGTCGCCGCCCCTGCGGCTTCTACGTCCCGCGTTTCCGCAATGTCAGCACCGATGACAAGCGTGGCTATTCCCGCGGTTTCGGTTACCAGGGCGGTGCAAGCCGTAACGGCTGGTCGCGCGAGATCGCCGAAATGAACATCGGCGCCGATCTGAAGGAAGCGCTGACCGTGCCGGGCGACTGGCGTATCGGCATGACCGGGTTCGGGGAAATGCTGCCGCACCATGACAATACGATCCGCCTGGACAGCGACAAGAAAGACAAGTGGGGGCTGCCGGTGCTGGCGATGGACGTTTCCCTGCGCGCGAATGAAACGGCGATGCGCAAGGACATGGCCGCAGACGCCGCCGAGATGCTGGAGGCCGCTGGCGTGAAGGACGTGAAGATGCACGACAACGACTACGCCCCGGGCAAGGGCATCCACGAAATGGGTACCGCGCGCATGGGCCGGGAGCGCAGCAGTTCGGTGCTGAACCAGCACAACCAGGTCTGGGATGCGCCCAATGTCTATGTAACCGACGGCGCCTGCATGACCTCCAGCGCCTGCGTGAATCCTTCGCTGACCTACATGGCCCTGACCGCGCGGGCTGCCGACCACGCGGTGCGTGAACTGAAAGCGGGGAATCTCTGATGGACCGCCGCGAACTGCTGAAGATGATCGTTGCCGCCACCGGTGCGGCGATGGTCGGCGTGCCTGCGCTGGCCAACGGACAGGTGCCCTCCACGGGCTCGAAGAGCGCCTTCTCCGCCGCCGATGTCGCCACGCTGGACGAGATCGCCGAGACCATCCTGCCGCGCACCGGCACGCCGGGGGCGAAGGACGCCGGCGCAGGCGCGTTCATGGCGACATTCGTCAGCGACTGCTACACCGCCGCGCAGCAGGCGGCGTTCCGCGCCGGCCTGGCCGATATCGACAAACGCGCCGGTGGCCGCTTCGTGGCGCTCACCGCGCAGGACCGCACCGAACTGCTGCGCACGCTGGATGCGGAGGCCGGGAAACGCATCGTCGAGGTGGATGACACGGGCGCCGCAGAAGCCACCGACGCGGTGCCGCACTACTTCACGATGTTCAAGCAGTTGACCATCTTCGGCTTTTTCACCTCGAAGGTCGGCGCGACCGAAGTCCTGAAGTACGTCGCCGTACCGGGCCGTTATGAGGGCGATCTCGCCTATGTGCCCGGCACGCCCGCGTGGGCGACCAGCTGATGAAAAACATAATGACCAGACCGCTGCTGGCTGCCGCCTGCCTGCTGGCCACCGCGCCCGTGTTCTCGCAGGCCAGCGGCGACCCCGCGCGCGATCCCACCAGGACCGAGGTGTGGAAACCGGTGCCTGCGAGCGTGGCCACCCCCATCGGCGGCGCGCCCTCCGATGCAATCGTGCTCTTCGATGGCAAGGATGTCTCCGCGTGGGAATCCGAGCAGGGCGGACGCGTGCCATGGCGCGTCGACGATGGCGCGCTGACGGTGGTGCCGGGCAGCAAGGGCATCCGCACCCGGCAGCGGTTCTGCGATATGCAGCTGCACGTTGAATGGCGCTCGCCCAGCGCAACGGCCGGCTTCGACGGCCAGGACCGCGGCAACAGCGGCATCTTCCTGCAGGAGCTGTACGAACTGCAGGTGCTGGACAGTCACGACAACCCGACCTACGCAAACGGCCAGGCCGGCTCGATCTACAAGCAGGCCATGCCGCTGGTGAATGCCTCGCGGGCGCCGGGCCAGTGGCAGGCCTACGACATCATCTGGAAGGCGCCGCGCTTTTCGCAGGGCGGCGGGCTGACCTCGCCCGCGCGCATCACCGTGCTGCACAACGGCGTGCTGGTGCAGGATGACACGGTGCTGGCGGGGAAGACCGAGTACATCGGGGCGCCTTCATATGCGCCGCATGACTGCGCGCCGATCTCCCTGCAGGAACACGATTCGGCGGTCAGCTACCGCAACATTTGGGTGCGCGAACTGTAAGCGCACGGCGCCATCCCGTCGCGGCGATCCTACTTCGCCAGGAAGCTGGTGATGTCGTCGATCTCCTGTTGGGAAAGCTGCGAGAAGGGCGGCATCAGGCCGCCGCCCTTGCTGATCTTTTCCTTGATCTGCGCCGGTTGCAGGCGCTTGCCGACGTCGGTGAGCGCGGGAAACGCGCCCGGCATGCCCGCACGATCGGCGCCATGGCAGGCCGTGCAGTGGGTTGCGTAGAGTTTCTCGCCGGCGGCAGGGTCGTCCTTGGACCAGGCCGCGTTCGCAAAGGTCGCCGCCGATAGAACCACGGCGGTTGTCAGGATCTTTTTCAAGTGGGTTTCCTTGGCGTGCTAGCGCGCTGCGCTGGCTGGCAGGGTGGCGGTCAGGTGGTTGCGCAGATAGTCCGCGCCGGTCTGGATGACGGTGGCCGGATCGCGCGGATGGTCGTGCTCGAGGATGTACCACTGCACGCCGGCAGACGCCGCAGCGGGCAGGATCGTGTTCCAGTCCAGCACGCCCTGGCCGACCGCCGCGAAACCGCCTTCGTCTTCGGCCTGCGCCTTGGGCGCATTGTCCTTGGCGTGCACCGCGAACACCCGGCCGCGGAACTTCCCGAGCATGAGCGCCGGGTCATGGCCGGCACGCGCTACCCAGGCCAGGTCCAGCTCGGTCTGCAGATCGGGCCCGGCCGCGGCGAACAGCAGCTCCAGGCCGGTCGTGCCGTCGAAGTCGACCAGTTCGAAATCGTGGTTGTGGTAGGCCATGCGCATGCCCTTGGCGCGCGCCCGCTTGGCGATGCGGCCCAGTTCCTGGCCGAGTGCGGTCCAGCCGACGGCGTCGGTCGGGCGTTCCTTCTCGTCCAGGTACGGGACCACCAGCGTCGTGTTGCCGATGGAGCGGTTGAAGGCGATCACGCTGTCCAGGTCGTTGCGCAGCTCTGCCAGCTGCACGTGCGAGGACACCACCTTGATGGCATACCGGTCCAGCAGCTGCTTGAGTTCGGCCGCGCTTACGTTCTGCGTGCCGACGGTCTCCACCGCGTGTACCCCGGCGTCGTGGACGATCTGCAACTGCTGGTCCAGCGTGCCGGCGTCGCGCAGCGTGTACATCTGCACCGCGATGGGCTTCTGCGGGGCGGCGGCTTCGCCGGCGAAGGCGGGCAGGACAGCGCACAACAGCAGGACAAGAGGGGCGGTGCGTGCGGCGATGTTCATCAACAGATCCTCCGGGGATTCAACCGATGGGGGCCCAGGCGCGCGTCCTGGCCGATGCGATGACGCGGTCGACGATCAACGCCGAGCGCAGGCCGTCTTCGAAGGTGGGCAGGCCCTGCGGTTGCTCGCCTTCGATGGCCTGATAGGTATCGGCGACAAAGGCTTCGAAACAGGTGCCGTAGCCCTGCGCGTGGCCGGCCGGCAAGGCCGACAGCCGGCGTTGTTCGGCACTGCCGGCGCCCGGCCCACGCACGAAGATTTCTTCGCGCTGGTCGGGCAGGCCGATCCACAGCCGCTCGGCATCTTCCTGGTTGAACGCCACGCTCGCCTTGGCGCCATCAATCTCGAACCAGAGACGATTGTGGCGGCCCGCCGAGACCTGGCTGACCGTCAGCGAGGCGAGGGCGCCGGCGCTGGTCCTGAACATCGCCGCGGCCACGTCTTCGCTCGCCACCGGCTGCATCGCGCCGCCCGCCGCCGGTGTGCTGAAGCTCTGCCCGGCCAGGGTGCCGCGCTCGCCTATCACCGTGGCGAACGCCGCGCTGACGTCGACGAACCGCTCGCCGCCGACCCATTCCACCAGGTCGCACCAGTGCGAGCCGATGTCGGCGAAGACGCGTGAGGCGCCGCCCAGTGCCGGGTCCACGCGCCAGTTGTTGCTGGCCGGATCCAGCAGCCAGTCCTGCAGATAGCTGCCGTGGATCAGGTGCAGCGGGCCCAGTTCGCCCTGGGCGACGCGTGCGCGCGCCTCGCGCACCACCGGGTGGTAGCGGTAGACGAAGGGCACCGTGGCGACCAGCCCGCTCGAAGCGGCCACTGCGGCCAACGCCTGCGCGTCTTCCAGCGTGGTCGCCAGCGGCTTCTCGCAGATCACGTGCTTGCCCGCTTCCAGTGCCGCCTGCGCCATGCGGCGGTGCAGGTGGTTGGGCGTGCAGACGTGCACCACCTGGACCTGCGGATCAGCGAGGACTTCGTCGATATCGCGGTAGGCGCGCGGGACATTCCACGACTGCGCCACTTCGTGTGCGCGCTGCGGCGATGAGGCGGCCACGCCGCGTACCGTGGCACCGGCGAGCAGGGCCGCGCGACGGTGCACCGCGCCGATCATGCCGGTGCCGACAATGGCGATTCCAAGCGTGCGCATCGTCTGTGCTCCTCAGGGTGTGGAAGGGGCGGCCGCGACCACCGGCCGGTCGCGGAACAGCAGCAGGAAGGCGACCAGCACGACCAGCGCGACGCCTGCGGGGAACAGCCAGATCTTCTGCCAGTCCGGACCGGCCGCGGTGGTGTAGTGCTCCACCACCGCGCCGGACAGGAAGGTGCCGATCAGCATGCCCACGCCGTAGGTGGGGAGGGGGTTGTAACCCAGCGCGCTGCTGCGCGCGGCGGGGCCGGCATGGGCATCGGTGTAGATCTGCCCGGTGACGAAGAAGAAGTCGTAGCAGATGCCATGCAGCACGATGCCGATCACCAGCAGGGTGAAGCCGCCGCCTGCATCGCCGAAGGCGAACATGACGTAGCGCAGCACCCACGCGGCCATGCCCACGGCCAGCATCGCCTTGACGCCCAGCCGCACGAACAGGAACGGCATCGCCAGCATCAGCAGCACTTCGGATACCTGGCCCAGCGATTGCAGGCCCGCCGCGCCGCGCACGCCCAGGTCGTTGAGGTAGGGGTTGGTGAAGTTGTAGTAAAACGCCAGCGGGATGCAGATGGCGATGGAAGCCAGGAAGAACACCAGGTAGGAGCGCGACTTCAGCAGCCGCAGCGAATCCAGCCCCAGGATCTGCCCCAGCCCGGCGTCGCGTTGCCGGGCCAGCGGCGGCGTGTGCGGCAGCGTGAAGGCGTACAGGCCCAGCACCAGCGAGGCGATGGCCGCCATCTGGAAGGTCAGCTCGAGACGATGTGCCTGCTCCCAGCCCAGCCAGCCGATCAGCACGCCCGCCACGATCCAGCCGACGCTGCCGGCGACACGCACGGGCGGAAACTGCTTTTCGGGCGACTGCATGTGCCGCATCGCCACGCTGTTGGCCAGCGCCAGGGTCGGCATGAACAGCAGCATGTAGCCCATGACGCAGGCGGAGAACGTGCCGAAGTCGGTCGCCGTGGAGGCCATCCACATCAGCACCGCGCCGGCCAGGTGCAGCACCGCGAGGATGCGCTGGGCGGCGAAGTAGCGGTCGGCAACCAGGCCGACCAGGAAGGGCGCCACGATGGCGCCGATGGACTGGCTGAGGAAGGCCGTCGCCACCTGGCTGGCGCTGGCCTGCAGCGGGCCCTGCACCAGGTAAGTACCGAGGGTCACGAACCATGCGCCCCAGATGAAGAACTGCAGGAACATCATCGCGCCCAAGCGCGACATGGCGTACGTCATGGCTACCCCTCCCAGGGCGGTGGTGGCTCAGATCCCCAGCATGCGATGCAGTGACTGCGTATCCGCGCCGCTGTCGGCGAAGTCGTCGAAGGCGCGCTCGGTCACGCGGATGATGTGGTCGCCGATGAAGGCGGCGCCCTCCCGCGCTCCGTCTTCCGGGTGCTTCAGGCAGCATTCCCACTCCAGCACCGCCCAGCCCGGAAAATCGTACTGGGCGAACTTCGAGAAAATCGCCTTGAAGTCGATCTGGCCGTCGCCGAGCGAGCGGAACCGCCCAGGACGATCGATCCAGTCCTGGTAGCCGCCATACACGCCACTGCGCGCGCTGGGGCGAAACTCCGCGTCCTTGACGTGGAAGATGCCGATGCGTGCGTGATAACGGTCGATGAAGCCGAGGTAGTCGATCTGCTGCAGCAGCAGGTGGCTGGGGTCGTACAGGATTTTCGCGCGCGGATGGTGGTCCACCACGTCGAGGAAGCGCTCGAAGGTCGCGCCATCGTGCAGGTCCTCGCCCGGGTGGATTTCGAAGCACAGGTCCACCCCGCAGGCATCGAAGGCATCCAGGATGGGGCGCCAGCGACGGCCGAGTTCGGCGAAGGCTTCTTCCACCAGCCCGGGCGGACGCTGTGGCCACGGATAGAAGTAGGGCCAGGCCAGCGCGCCGGAGAACGTGGCATGCGCCTTCAGACCCAGCCGCTGGCTGGCCTTGGCGGCCAGCAGCAGCTGCTCTACTGCCCAGGCCTGGCGCGCGGGCGGATCGCCGCGCTTGTCCGGTGGCGCGAAGCCGTCGAACAGGCTGTCGTAGGCGGGATGGACGGCGACCAGTTGCCCTTGCAGATGGGTGGACAACTCGGTGACCTGCACGCCCTGCGCGGCCAGCGTGCCGGCGATGTCATCGCAGTACGCCTGGCTGCGCGCCGCCTCGGCCAGATCAAACAGACGCGGATCGCTGGTCGGTACCTGCAGGCCGGAATAGCCCAGCCCTGCGGCCCATCCGGCCAGCGTGTCCAGCTGATCGAACGGGGGGGTGTCACCGATGAACTGCGCCAGGAACAGCGCGGGACCTTTGACCGTCTTCAAGGTGATTCGCCCTCGATGCAATCGATTGCATTATCCTAGCAGGGCCTCCTGCAGGAGCTGTTGTGCAGTGCACAGCGGCACCGAAGACCAAAAAACCATGGCCACCATCTACGACATCGCAAAACACGTCGGCGTCTCCGCCGGAACGGTGTCGCGCGCGCTTTCCCGGCCGGACAAGGTCCTGCCGGCCACGCGCAGCCGCATCGAACAGGCCGCCGCCGCCCTGGGCTATGTGCCCAACACGGTGGCCCGGACGTTGAAGACCCAGCGCAGCGGCAAGATCCTGGTCACCGTTCCGGATATCGCCAATCCGTTCTTCGCGCAGATCCTGCAGGGCGCGGAGGAGGCGGCGCAGGCGATCGGCTACGCCGTGCTGCTGGGCGACACGCAGCATCAGCCCGATCGCGAGGAGCGCTATGCGCAGATGCTCCGGCGCAACGAGGCCGACGGCCTGATCGTGCTGGGGCATCGCCTGCCGCCGACGGCGCGCGCGATCGTGCAGCAACGGGGTGCCGGCGCGCCGGTGGTGAATGGCTGCGAGTTCGATCCCGCGTTGGGCATCCCCAGCGTCCACATCGATAACGCGGCCGCCGCGCGGGCGGTGATGGAACACCTGTATGCACTGGGCCACGAGCGGATCGCGGTCATCGGTGGGCCGCCCGGCAATCCGTTGCACCAGCAACGGCTGGAAGGCGTGCGTGCGGCTGGCAAGGCGCACGGTCGTCTGCGCCAACTTACCGTCGAGCCGGGCGACTTTTCCGTGGAATCCGGCCATGCGGCGGCGCTGGCGTTGTTGGCCCGCACGCCCGCACCCACGGCGATCTTCTGCGTCAGCGACCAGATGGCGCTGGGGGCGTTGGCGGCCTGCCGGGACCTGGGCGTCCGTGTGCCCGATGACCTGTCCATCGTGGGCTTCGACGACCTGGCCTCGTCCCGCTACCTGACGCCGGCGTTGACGACCGTCAGGCAACCGATGCGGGAAATCGGCGCCTGCGCGGTCAACCTGTTGCTGGCCATCATCGAAGGTCGGGATGTGCCGCTTCAGCAGACGCTGGATTTCAGCCTGATGGTGCGCGGCTCGACGAGTGCGCCAACGAAGTGATGACGGGCGTGGGGATGGCCCGGCAGGCGCGATGCCTGCCGGATCCGGTTGCCTGCATCACGCCACGGCGCGCTCAGGCATCGCAGCGCACGCCGACCTCATCGAATGCGATCACCACGTCTTCGACCGGGTAATCCAGGTCCCGTGCGGCGGCAATGACGCCGCAGGCGCCGCTTTCGAACGTGCTGCTTGGCGTCCAGTAGTTCTGGTTGGCCGTCGCCATCGCAGTGAACGCCTTGCGGATATCCCAGCCCTCGCGATGGGAAAGCAGGTAGAAGGCCCTGTTATAGACGCCGGACGAGTAATGATTGTCCATGCCCGGACGGAAATCGCGCGCGTGGCCGATCGAACTGCCGTCGCGCGTCGGGTCTTCGAAGTAGCGATGCGCACCGTCACCCTTGATGATCTCGGCACCCACGAGGAAGTCGTTGCTGCCTTTCAGGTAATACTCGGCGGCTTCGCCTGCGATATCCGAGAACGCCTCGTTCATGCCGCCGGAGTGCAGCGAGTTGTAGATCAGCCCGGAGTTCTGTTCGGTAAAACCATGGGAGACCTCATGACCGACTACATCCAGTGCAACAAGCGGATAAAACTCGAACATCCCATCGCCGAACGACATGGTGCGGCCATCCCAGCCTGCGTTCTCGACACCCGTTCCGTAATGGACCTGCAGCACCAGCTGGAACCGCAGCGGTGCGGTGCCCAGCCAGTCGCGGTACATGTCGAACACGGCGCCGCCAGCGGCGTGCGCATCGTTCAATGGGGAGTAGGCACCATTGATGGCTTTGACTGTGTTCTGCGGGCAGCTGAAGCTGTGTGCTGCCGTGACCGAGCCTGATCGGCCGTGGTCCAGGTTGATGGTTTTTACGTTCTCGTTCTCCAGCGTGCAGGTTGCGCCATCAGCGGTGATGTCGAAATAGGGAGCAGTCGCGCCGTAGGCGATCTGGCCGGTTTTTTCATTGCCGCCGGGACCGATGCCGATCTTCGCCGTGGCCAGGCCCTCCCATTGCTCCAGCACGTCGCCGTTCATCGCGTCGACGATGGTGAACGGCCTGCTGGACGCGTGGCCCTCGCCCTCGGCCAGGAAATCCACCACCCAGGCCAGCCGTGCGACCGAGTGTGCATCGAGATGGATCATCAGCCGCTGGTTCTGGTTCTGTATCTGCATGCCGCCGGCACGCATCCCGGGGGCACTGGCCTTGGCGATGGCCGCAGCACGCGCGCCGTCGATGCGGGGTGCCACGTCGGGAACCTCCGGCTGCAGTGCGGCGACTGCGGTACCGAACAGGCTCCGCACCTGGCCCCTGGCGGCGGTGGCGACCACCACATGTTCACCAAACACGGGTACGCCCTGGTGCAACTGCTCGAAGCGTTGATGCTGCACGCCGTTGCGGTCGACATGGCTGGACAGCAGTCGCAAGCTGGAACCGGCATCCAGCCCGAGCAGCGACGGCGATGCAGAGGCACCGGCGTTGCCGGTGGCGAACGCCGCGATCGCCACGCGGTCGAGTCGATGCAGCGCAATGCGCTCGGCGGCGCCCGCAGGTGCGGCGAGTATCGCGGCGGAAAGCAGGGTGAGGGACAGCAGGCTGCGGGATGGCAGGCGGATCATGGGTGGTTCCTCGCTGGATGGATGCCGGAGCGGTAGCCCTGCAGGAAGATCGCGCTTCCAGGGGAGGCACCGCCGGCGAGGACACCGTGGTTCGGGGTGAGCGCTGCAGCAACGGCGGAGGATGCGACGGCCGGGCCTGCGCCGCCCCGTGACAGGAGGGATCGGCCTCCAGGCCCGGCGTGATTCTCGTTTTTCCCTACCCTCGTGTACTTGAATGCCTGACCTGCGGGACAGCAAATCCGGAGGCCTGGCTGGGGTGTTCGGGAGGCCAGGAAAGGCAGGCATGCAGCGCGCAGACCATGCTGCAGTGCAACTTTTCAATTGTAGTATTATTTGTTTAATTGAAATCCAGGCCGATGGCCGCGTCGCACCGCCTCCGAACTGTGGAATCGTGGTGCCCTTGGAGTTCCCTGGCGTGGAGCGTGGATTGCATGGTGATGCTGGAAAACGCCCATGGGCTGCGGGCAGAGATCGCGCAGCGCGGCGCCGCCCTGGCGGGCATGTGGGTGCCGGACCGTGACGGGCAGTTCGCAGATGTGGTGCTCGGCCATGCCGAGCAGAGCCAGCGGACGTCGGGTCGGTCATTCTTTGGTGCCAGCATCGGCCGGGTAGCTGGACGCATCAGCACCGCTGGCTTCGTGCTCGACGGCCAGCATCATCGGCTCGATTCGGTCGATGGCCTCACCGCCCACCACGGCGGACCGGACGGCTTCGATGCCCGTGACTGGCAATGGCTGGGCGTGCGCCGTGACCGCGCGCGGCTGCAACTGGTCAGCCCGCATGGCGATCAGGGTTTCCCGGGCGCGCTGACGGTCACCGTGGACTATCGGTTGGATGATACCGACACCCTGCACGTGGACTACGCCGCCACCTGCGACCGCCCCACGGTGGTCAACCTGACCCATCATCCGTTCTGGAACCTGGCCGGCGAAGGGGCGGGCGTGGTGGACGCGCATCTTCTGACGCTGCCTGCATCGCGCATGGTGGCGCTGGGCGCAGCGCTCACGCCCACCGGACAACGCCCGGAGGTGGCCGCCAGCGCCTTCGACTTCCGCCGCGCACGCGCGATCGGCCACGCGCTGTCAGCCGCTGGCGATGCCCAGTTGCAGGTCGCCGGGGGCCTGGATCATTACTGGATTCTCGATGCCCCGGCAGACGCCGGCGTGCGCCCGGCGGCGCGCCTGCATGAGCCGCATTCCGGCCGCGTGCTGGACGTGCTGAGCGATCAGCCCGGCGTGCAGGTGTATTCGGGAAACTTCCTGGATGGCAGCCTGCAGGGCGCATCGGGGAGGCCGTACCAGGCACGTGCTGCCCTCTGCATCGAACCGCAGGCCTATCCCGATGCGATGAACCAGCCCGCCTTTCCTGACATCACGCTGCAGCCCGGCGCGGTGTACCGCAATCGCATCCGTTATCGCTTCAGCAAGGACACCCAATGAGTGCAGTGACTGACCCCGCACAGCGGCTGGCCGGCAAAGTGGCCATCGTCACCGGTGCGGCCAACGGCATCGGCCGTGCCATCGCCGGACTGTTCCAGGCGCACGGTGCCCTCGTGGCCGGCTACGACCAGGCCGCGCCCTGCGCCGGGGATACGGTGTGCGCGCTCTTCCAGCAGGGCGATGTCAGTGATGCCGATGCGGTGGCAGCCTTCGTTGAACGCGTGGTGGCAGCCCACGGCCAGGTTGACGTGCTGGTCAGCAATGCGGGCATGGATGTGTTTTCCGCACCGCTGGAGCTGTCTTCGCTGACCTGGCAACGCAACCTGGACGTCAACCTCGGCGGCCACTGGAACTTCGCCCGCGCGGTGCTGCCCTGCATGCTGGCGCAGGGCAGCGGATCGGTGGTCAACATCGCCTCGGTGCACGGCCATCGCATCATCCAGGGCGCCTTCCCGTACAACGTGGCCAAGCACGCCTTGATCGGCCTGACCAAGGCGCTCGGGTTGGAGTACGCCGACAAGGGCATCCGGTTCAACTCCATATCGCCCGGGCTGATCCTGGTGGACCGCATCGAACGCTGGTTCGAATCACAGCCCGATCCTGCCCAGGCGCGCCTGGAACAGGAAGCACTGCTGCCACCCAAACGCATCGGCGAAGCGTCGGAAGTCGCGCAGACCGCGTTGTTCCTGGCCAGTGACGAAGCCCGTTTCATCAACGCCGCCGACATCCTGATCGATGGCGGCCGCAGCCAACTCTATTACTGAGCCCGCCATGACCCATTCCCCCCTTCCGCTGATCGCCATCCTGCGCGGCATCACCCCGGCCGAGGTGCGCGCGCACGTGCGCGTGTTGATCGATGCCGGCATCACCCAGATCGAAATACCCACCAACTCCCCGGACTGGCTGGGCAGCGTGCAGCTGGCCCTGCAGGAAGCCGACGGCCACGCCGAGGTGGGCGCCGGCACGGTGCTGGACATCGCCGATGTGGACCGCCTGGCGGACAGCGGCGCGCGGCTGATGGTGACGCCGAACACCGACCCGCAGGTGATCGCGCATGCGCGTTCGCGCGGACTGGACATCGCCGCCGGGTTTGCCACCGCCAGCGAGGCCTTCGCGGCGTTGGCCGCCGGTGCACAGCGTTTGAAGCTTTTCCCTGCGGCACAGTTTGGTCCTGCCTATGTGCGTGCGCTGAAAGCCGTACTGCCTGCAGACGTGCCGCTGTATGCGGTAGGGGGCATCGGGACGGAGAACCTGGCCGCGTTCCTGCAGGCCGGCTGCGCCGGTGCCGGGCTGGGCGGTGAGCTGTATCGCCCGGGCCAGGATGCAGCCACCACGGCGCGCCATGCGGATGCCTTCGTTGCCGCCCTGCGGAGTGCGAACGCATGAAGATCACCCGCCTGAGCACCTACCGCGTGGCGCCACGCTGGATGTTCCTGAAGATCGAGACCGACGAAGGCGTGGCCGGATGGGGCGAGCCGGTCGTCGAAGGCCGTGCGCGCACGGTCGAAGCCGCCGTGCATGAGCTGGGCGAGCAGTTGATCGGCAAGGATCCGGCGCGCATCAACGACCATTGGCAGGTGATGTACCGCGGTGGCTTCTACCGCGGCGGTGCGGTGTTCATGAGCGCGCTGGCCGGCATCGACCAGGCACTGTGGGACATCAAGGGCAAGACGCTGGGCGTGCCGGTGTACCAGCTGCTGGGCGGGCTGGTGCGTGACCGCATGAAGACCTATTGCTGGGTGGGCGGGGACCGGCCAGCGGACATCATCGAACAGATCCGGGCACGGGTGGCGCTGGGCTATGACACCTTCAAGCTCAACGCCTGCGAGGAAATGCCGCTGCTGGCGCCCAGCCGCACCATCGATGCGGCCATAGCCAAGGTGGCCGGAATCCGCGAGGCGTTCGGCCAGAGCATCGAGTTCGGGCTGGATTTCCACGGCCGCGTGGGCTGGCCGATGGCCAAGACGCTGATCCGCGAACTGGAGCCGTACCGCCCGTTGTTCATCGAAGAACCGGTGCTGGCCGAACAGGCCGAATACTATCCGCGCCTGGCCGCACACACCGCCATTCCGCTGGCGGCCGGCGAGCGGATGTTCTCGCGCACCGAGTTCAAGAGCGTGTTCGCCGCCGGCGGCCTGTCGATCGTGCAGCCGGACCTGTCGCATGCCGGTGGCATCACCGAATGCATGAAGATCGCCGCGATGGCCGAAGCCCATGACGTGGCCCTGGCCCCGCATTGCCCGCTTGGGCCGGTAGCACTGGCGGCCTGCCTGCACGTGGACTTCGCCAGCTGGAACGCAGTACTGCAGGAACAGAGCATCGGCATCCATTACAACGCCGACGGCGAGCTGCTGGACTACGTCAAGAACAAGGACGCCTTCACCATGCACGGCGGTTCGATCCTGCCTTTCACCCAGCCGGGCCTGGGCGTTGAGATCGACGAAGAGGTGGTGGTCGAACGCGCGCGTAGCGCCGGTGAGTGGCGCAACCCATTGTGGCGTCACGAAGACGGGAGCGTGGCCGAATGGTAAGCATGGGCGAGGGCCGCACCCTGCCGACCGCTGCGCTGGCCTTCGACAGCCGCTGCACGCTGGGCGAAAGCATTGTCTGGTGCGCGCGCGAACGTGTGCTGTGGTGGACCGACATCAAGGGCCGGCGTATCTGGCGCGGCAGCCCGGAGGCGGGCAGCACCCAGTGGTGGAGCACGCCGGGGCGGGTAGGGTCGCTTGCGCTGTGTGAGTCGGGCCGGTTGCTGCTGGGGATGGAGGACGCACTGTACTTCGTTGATCCCACCCGCCACGCTGCCGGCACCGGTCTGTCCTGTGAGCACCTGGCCGACGTGCCGATGGAGGGGACGGCCATGCGCATCAACGATGGCCGCCTGGACCGGAGCGGCAACTTCGTTTTCGGCTGCATCAACGAAGATCCCGCGCATGCGCGGACGGCGCGCTTCCATCAGTACTCGCTCGGGCAGGGCCTGCGTGCGCTGGACATCGCGCCGGTGGCCATCGCCAACGGTATCGGCTTCGATCCCGACGGGCAGGGCATGTACTACTGCGATTCGCTGCAGCGAAGCATCATGCATGCCCGCTACGATGCAGCCACCGCCACGATCACTGACGCGCGCGTGTTCGCGCTGATTGCAGGGGACGCCGAGCCGGATGGAGCAGCGGTCGATGCCGAAGGCCGCGTGTGGGGTGCGCAATGGGGGGCGGGGCAGGTGGTGCGTTACTCCGCCGCCGGTGAGGTCGAACTGCGCGTGCCTGTGCCTGCATCGCAACCGACCTGCGTGGCATTTGCCGGCGACGACCTGGGCACGTTGTATGTCACCTCCGCGCGGGATGGACTGGACGCTGCCGCACTGCACGCGCTGCCGGCCAGCGGAGGTGTGTTCCGGGCCGCGCTGGAAGGCGTGCGCGGCCTGTCCGAACCCCGGTTCGCAGACGCATGATCGCCATCGACTGGGGCAGCTCCAGCCTGCGCGCGTTCTGGTTGGACCGTAAAGGACAGATAGTGGACAGCCGGCGCTCCGACCAGGGGCTGCTGAACGCCAATGGTCGGTTTGCCGAGGTGCTGCAGGCACTGATCCACGACTGGGACGATGCGCTGGTGGTGATGGCGGGGATGGTGGGCAGCCGCCAGGGCTGGAGGGAGGTGCCTTATGTGCAGGCCCCGGCAGGGCTGCATGAGATCGCGGCGGGAATGCAGCGGTTGAACGATGCTGCCATCGAGCGCGAGCTGTGGCTGGTGCCGGGCCTCAGCTGCGTGGATGTGCACGGCGTACCGGACGTCATGCGCGGCGAAGAGACCCAGCTGTGCGCACTGCTGCCATTGCTGGGCCCGGGCACGCACCGTGTCGTGCTGCCGGGCACGCATAGCAAGCACGCACACGTGGTGGACGGGCGCATCGAGCGGTTCAGCACGTTCATGACCGGTGAGCTGTTCGCGGTGCTGCGCCAGCACAGCCTGCTCGGCCGGATGATGGTGGAGGCGCCGGATGATGCCGCCGCCTTTGCCGAGGGCATCGCACTGGCCGGGCGCCAAGGCAGCCTGCTGCATCGGCTGTTCAGCGTGCGCACCCGCGCGCTGTTCGACCAGTTGCAGCCTGCGCAGTTGGCCAGCTATCTGTCCGGCCTGTTGATCGGCAGTGAACTGCAGGACATCGATGCAGAGGGCGGCCCGCTGCACGTGATGGCCGCCGATGGCCTGGCCGATGCCTATATCTCCGCGCTGGCACTGCTGGGGCGACCGGCAACGCGGCACGCCGAAGACAGCGTGGCGCAGGGCCTGTACCTGCTCGCGCGTGCACGTGAGCTGCCGATGTAAGCGGAAGCCAGGCGCAACGGTTACTTCTTTCCACTCCGAACGCCGGTGACAGATCCCGGCACCCGCCTCAAGGAAGCAGGACATGCAACTTTCGCTGCTCGATACCTCCATCGTACTGGTCTACCTGGCTGCTGTATTCGTGCTGGCGCAGTGGGTTTCGCGGGAAAAGGCCGGCCACACCAAGGATGCCAAGGACTATTTCCTGGCCAGCAAGTCGCTGCCGTGGTGGGCGGTGGGGGCTTCGCTGATCGCCGCCAACATCTCCGCCGAGCAGATCATCGGCATGTCCGGTTCGGGCTATGCCATCGGGTTGGCCATTGCCTCCTATGAGTGGATGGCCGCCTTGACCCTGCTGATCGTCGGCAAGTGGTTCCTGCCCATCTTCCTGCGCAATGGCATCTACACCATGCCGCAGTTCCTTGAGCAGCGTTATGGCACCCGCATCCGTACGCTGATGGCAGTGTTCTGGCTGGGCCTGTATGTGTTCGTCAACGTCACCTCCATCCTGTGGCTGGGCGCGATCGCGGTCAGCCAGGTCACTGGCATGGACCAGATGCTGGCGGTGGTGCTGATCGGCGTGTTCGCGCTGCTGTACCAGCTCTACGGCGGCCTGAAGGCGGTGGCGCTGACCGACATCGTGCAGGTCTCGCTGCTGGTGCTGGGCGGGCTGCTGGTGACCGGGCTGACGCTCAGCCAGCTGGGCGAGGGCGCAGGCATCGTGGCCGGCTTCCAGCGCCTGTGGGAAGCCCATCCGGGCCACTTCGAGATGATCCTGAGCAAGGACAACCCGTTCTACAAGGACCTGCCAGGCATCAGCGTGCTGGTGGGTGGGCTGTGGATCATGAACATCAGTTACTGGGGCTTCAACCAGTACATCATCCAGCGCGCGCTGGCCGCCAAGGACATCGGCGAGGCGCAGAAGGGCGTGCTGTTCGCTGCTTTCCTGAAGCTGCTGATGCCGGTCATCGTGGTGGTCCCGGGCATCGCCGCGGTGATGCTGGCGCCGGGCCTGGACGCGCCGGACCAGGCCTACCCGACCATGATGCGGTTGCTGCCTACCGGCATCCTCGGACTGGTGTTCGCCGCACTGGTAGCGGCGATCGTGGCCTCGCTCGCGTCCAAGATCAATTCGGTTGCGACCATCTTCACGCTGGATTTCTACGCCCAGCGCAAGGGCCCGCACGACCAGGCCACGCTGGTACGCGTGGGCCGCATCGCCGCCGTGGTCACGGTGGTGCTGGGCATCCTGGCCGCCAAGCCGTTGCTGGGCAGCTTCGACCAGGCCTTCCAGTACATCCAGGAGTACACCGGCTTCTTCACCCCGGGCATCGTGGTGATCTTCCTGCTGGGCCTGTTCTGGAAGCGGGCCAACGAAGCCGGTGCGCTGGCGGCGGCGGTGGGCTCGTTCGTGCTGTCGGTGGTGCTGAAGCTGGCGTGGCCTTCCTTGCCGTTCATCGATCGCGTCGGCCTGGTGTTCCTGCTGGCGCTGCTGCTGGCGGTGGGCGTATCGCTGGCCACGCCAGCAGCGCCGGCCAAGGACGTGGTGCGCACCGACGACGTGCAGTACGCAACACGCACGTCCTTCAACGTGGGGGCCATGGCGGTCGTCGCGATCCTGGTTGCCCTGTACACCCTGTTCTGGTGAGGAGAGAGAGCATGACCCGCAAGACCCTGCTTGCCGTCGCCCTGGCGTTGGCTCCGTTGTCCGGCATCGCCGCCGAGCCCCGCGAAGACCTGCAACCCAGCGGGCGCTTCAGCGTCTATGGGCATGGTGCTGCTGCGACGCCGCCGATGGGCTGGAACCCGTGGAACGCATTCCGTACCGAAGTCACCCAGGACAAGATCCTGTCGGTGGCCGAAACCATCAAGCGCAATGGCATGCAGCAGGCCGGCTACCGCTATATCAACATCGACGATGGCTGGTGGCTGCAGCGCCGCGCCGACGGCGGCATCCAGATCCGCACCAGCATGTTCCCGATGGCGGCCAGCCGCAGCGGCGTGCCCAGCCTGCGGCCGTGGACCGACCACCTGCATGCGATGGGCT
Organism: Stenotrophomonas sp. NPDC078853; assembly: GCF_044901215.1. Classification (NCBI taxonomy): domain Bacteria; kingdom Pseudomonadati; phylum Pseudomonadota; class Gammaproteobacteria; order Lysobacterales; family Lysobacteraceae; genus Stenotrophomonas; species Stenotrophomonas sp. NPDC078853. The sequence goes on from NZ_JBJDOQ010000009.1 coordinate 107,274, forward strand.
TCAAGGCCGGGCTGTACACCGACGTCGGACGCAACGCCTGCTCGCAGGCGCATGATGCGCACAGCCCCAACCTGCCGGTGGGCACGACGGCGCAGCGCGAGATCGGCCTGGAAGGCTTCGAGGCCAGCGACCTGGCCACGATGTTCGGGGAATGGGGGTTCGACTACATCAAGGTCGATGCCTGTGGCCTGGCCGACTTCGGCCAGGGCAGCAAGGCGTTGGCGAGCGCGACCTACCGCGAAGGGCGTCCGTTGATCGTGCGTGCCGATGCCCAGGCCACCGATGCGGACAAGGTCGAAGGCGCGTATGCGCGGGTCGGCAGGCTGCTGGCACAGGTCAACCCGGACAACGACTTCGTGCTGTCGATCTGCCCATGGGGAGAGGCCGGCGTGGGCAACTGGGGCGGCCGCCACGGCAACCTGTGGCGCACCAGCCCGGACATCGAAATGACCTGGGAAAGCATGCTGCACAACTTCGATACCGCATCGCGCCGGGAACTGTATGCCGGTCCGGGGCGCTGGAATGATCCGGACATGCTGGCGGTGGGACTGGGCGAATTCGGTGCCGACCACATGACCGAAGCGCGCACCCATTTTTCGATGTGGGCCATCCTGGCGGCGCCGCTGCTGGTGGGCTTCGACCTGAACCACGCCACCCCGGCGCAGGTGGCGCTGCTGTCCAATCCGGAGGTGATCGCACTGAACCAGGATCCGGCCGGCAACCAGGGCCGGATCGTCGCCAGCGAGGGGCCGCTGCAGGTGCTGGTCAAACCGTTGTCCACCCGTGGCGAACGCGGCGTGCTGTTGTTCAACCGGGGCGAAGCAACGGTGGAGGCACGGGTGAGCGCCGCGCAGATGCTGCTCAGCGACGCCGCCCCGATCCGGGCGCGCGATCTGTGGGAACAACGCGACGTCACAGCCACCGGAGGCGCGCTGGCATTCACCCTGCCAGCCCACGGCGCGGTGCTGTTGAAGGTCAGCGGGACGCCGGATACGGGCGGCGGCACGTCACTGGGCGAGATCACCGGCCGCATCCATGTGGCGGTGGACGGCCTGCCCGGTTACAGCGCCCGGCCGGCCGAGGTATCGGGCACCCCGCGGGTGGACCGCACACCGCAGGGCGGGCCGTTGCGCATCGCCGGCACGGCATACCCGCGGGGTATCGGCATCCACGCCAACTCGCGGCTCGAAGTGCTGGCATCGCGCGATTTCAAGCGTTTCACCGCGCTGGCGGGCGTGGACGACAGTGCGGCGGCTGCGTCCGGCAGCGTGGTGTTCAAGGTCTATGGGGACGGCAAGCCGTTGTTCACCAGCGCGCCGCTGCGACGCGGGCAGGCGCCGGCACGGATCGAGGTAGCAGTGCAGGGCGTGCAGGTGCTGGAACTGGTGGCCGAAGAGGCCACCGCGGGAGAAGGCGCGCGCACGCCGGTGGTGGCCTGGGCCGGCGGAAGCCTGCAGTGACCAGAGGCCTGCAGGGGGCGCGTACGGGGGCGGTCTATACTTGCGCCATGCAACCACCACGCGCTCCCGACCAGGTCCGGACATGATGGCGACGTCCAGTCGTAGCCTGCATGGGCAGATCGTGCACGAGCTCGGCAAGCTGATCGTGGCCGGCCAGTACAAGCCCGGGGAAATACTGCCGCGCGAAGAACGGTTGGCGGTGCAGCTGCAGGTCAGCCGCACCGCGCTTCGCGAATCACTGCGTGTGCTGGGGTCCAAGGGGCTGATCGAAACCCGCCAGAAGATCGGCACGCGGGTGCGGGAGTCCGAACACTGGAACCTGCTGGATCCGGACGTGCTGTCCTGGCACGGCGCGGCGTTGCCCACGCTGGCCTTCGTCGAACAACTGGCCGAGATGCGCGAACTGATCGAGCCGCCAGCGGCCGCCTTGGCCGCGCAGCGGCGTACCGATGCACAGTTGGCGCGTATCGGCCAGGCGTACGGCGCGATGGCAGCGGCAGAGGACATGGAGGCCTGGGCGGCGGCGGACCTGCGCTTCCACCACGCCGTGCTGGACGCGACCGGCAATGCGCTGCTGCGGCCGTTGTTCAGCGTGATCGAAACCGCACTGGGCAGTTACCTGCTGCTGTCCGCGCGCAAGGCCGATGCGGACTTCAAGTATTCGCTGCCGCGACATGCGCGCGTGCATGAGGCCATCGCGGCGCAGCAGCCCGAGCAGGCCCGCCAGGCGATGCTGGAGATGATTGCCGACTCCCGCAGCAACCTGCGCAGCGAGGCGACCTCTCCATGATCTGCGCGATTCCGCCTGCGGTGGCACTGGCTGCGATCCATACCGGACGCGCGGTGCCGTACACGCGGCCGGGAAGCTGCAGCGCGATCGCCAAAGTGCCGGTAAGCGGGCCGGTGCGCATCCATGCCGAAGGCATCGAAGGTGATGAACAGGGCGACCGCCGGGTGCACGGCGGCCCGGAAAAAGCCATCCACCACTATCCGTTCGACCACTATGCCTTCTGGCGCCAAGGACATCCGCATCCTCTGCTGGCGGCGAGCGGCGCCTTCGGCGAAAACTTCTCCAGCACGGGGTGGAGTGAAGATACGATCCACCTGGCCGACGTGATCCGGGTCGGCACGGCCACGCTGCAGGTGTCGCAGGGCCGCCAGCCCTGCTGGAAACTCAACGACCGCTTCGGCCTGCCGGACATGGCGCGCAGCATGCAGTCCAGCGGCCGCACCGGCTGGTACTACCGCGTGCTGGAAGGTGGCCGTGTGGCGCCGGGCGATGCGATGACCGTGGTGGAGCGGCTGTGCCCGGACTGGTCGTTGCGCCGGCTCGGCCATGTGCTGTTCGACCGTACCCTGGAGCGCAGCGTGCTGGAGGAAGCCAGCCAACTGCCGCTGACCGAATCGTGGAAGAAGCTGCTGTCCAACCGGCTGCAGCGCAACGAAGTGGAATCCTGGCAGTCACGGTTGCAGGGGCCTGAAACCCGGTAGCGCCACGCCATGCTCGGCGGCTTGCATCAGGCATCGCGCTGCATGGGCCGCTCGAACAGTGCGTTCAACGTAGCCCCCGACGTCGCACCTTCCAGTCCGGCGAAGCTCCCCTGTTCCTGCAGCTGCTGGGTGGCCTGCATGAAACCGCCCCAGGCCGCGCGTGCCAGTGCGCCGCCCAGGCTGACCCGCCGTACGCCCATCGCGGCGATGTCCTGCAGGGTGAACGCACTGGGGCCGCCGACCAGCAGGTTGACCGGCTTCGGCGCCACTGCGGCCACCACCGCCTCGATGTGCGCACGTTGCACGATGCCGGGCGCATACAGGCAGTCCGCGCCCGCATCAGCGTACGCGCGCAGGCGCAGCAGGGTGTCGTCTATGTCAGGTTGGCCGACGAAGAAATTCTCGGCACGACCGATCAACATCACGTCCGCACCCGAATGGTCGATCGCCACGCGCGCGGCGCGCAACCGGGCCAGTGCTTCATCCAAGGGCCGCAGCGGCTGGAAGGGATCCGGGCTGGCATCTTCGATGGACAGGCCTGCCACGCCGGTGTCGATCGCGCGCAGGACGGCGCGTTCGACATCGGCCGGCGTCGCGCCGAAGCCATCGCCGAAGTCCGCATTCAACGGCAGCGACGTGGCATCGGCCATGTCGCGCAGATGCGCCAGTACCTGCTCCAGGTCCTCAGCCCCATCGGCCTTGCCCTGGCTCCAGGCATGGCCGGAACTGGTCGATGCCAGTGCCTTGAAGCCGGCGCTCTGCAGGTAGCGCGCGCTGCCGGCATCCCACGGATTGGGAAGTACGAAGCAACCGTGCTGGTGCAGCGCGCGGAACTGTCGGCGGCGTTCGCTGGTATCTGGCGTGGGCATGGATGGAGTCCCGGTGGGCGGTGGAGGGAGGTGTCAGGACTGCGGAGCAAGATAGTGCAGCGCATCGCCTACCGGCGTGGTGCCCGCGGTCAGCTCGATGATCGCCCGCGCCAACCCACCCCGCCCCACCTTCGACAGGTCCATGGCGGCGATGGAACCTTCGGTAGCGCCGACCCATGGTCGGCGGAATGTTCCAGCCAACGGCCCGCTGCGCTCGCCGACCATGGGTCGGCGCTACCGCTTTTTTCTCTTTTTCATACGGGGCGGGCGGCCTCCGGAACCTGTCAGGGGCCGGGCGGGGAGGCTGTGCGGGACCTTGAGCGGCAGGAGCCGCGAAGAGCTACAAGGATGTACTTGCGGCGTGTCCTGCCAACCCCACCCGCCCGGCCCCCCACCCCAGACCCAGCGCAAAACGCCGCCCGCGAGGGGCGCAGCCGTTCGCCGCAGAACACTGCTTCCCGCACTGGAACCCCGGATACGAAATCAGTCACGATGCACGGCCAACCTCCCCACTGCTCCCCCTGGAACCCCCATCGTGCTGAGTGTCATCGCTTCCGTTCTCGCGCTGTACATCGTGCTGCGCCTGGTCTGGCCCCTGCGCCTGCCACTGGCCGCGCGCCTTTTCCTTGCCATGCTGGTGTTCGGCATGGCCCTGCACCATCGCATCGTCGCCCAGTTCGCCGGCACCATGGCATCGCCGGAAATCCCGAAGATGGCCATCGCCGTGCTCGCCACCGGCTTCACCGCCCTGCTGCTGGGGGCACTGTTCCTGCTGCTGCTGGATGCCGCGCTGCTGCTTGCGCGCCTGCTGCGCTCGGCCAGGGCCACCGCTGCATTGCGCGCGCGCTGGCTGCGGCCGGCGGCCGGCCTCACCGCGCTGGTGCTGGGCATCTTCGGTGTCAGCCAAGGCATGGCGGTGCCCAAGCCGCGCAGCATCGAGGTGGAGATCGCCGGACTGCCAGCCAGCTTCGATGGCTATCGCGTGCTGCAGCTGACCGACATCCATGCCAGCCGCCTCCTGACCGGCGACTGGGTGCGCAGGGTCGTGGCCGAAAGCAACGCGTTGAAGCCGGACCTGATCGTCATCACCGGTGACCTGATCGATGGCACGGTCACTGCCCGTGCAGGTGATTTCCTTCCGCTGGGTGAGCTGCAGGCACCGGACGGCGTCATCGCCATCACCGGCAACCACGAGTACTACGCCCAGTACACCGAATGGATGCAGGCCTTCCGCGCGTTGGGCATGCAGGTGCTGGAAAACACCCATACCGAGGTGCGCCGCGGCGATGCGGCGCTGACCATCGCCGGTGTCACCGACCCGGTGGCACAGCGCTACGACCTGCCGCAGCCGGACCTGGCAGCCGCCCTGCAGGGCGCCGATCCGCAGGCGCCGGTGATCCTGCTCGACCATCGTCCGCGCGAGGCGCAGGCCAACGCGGCGCTGGGGGTGAAGCTGCAGTTGTCCGGCCACACCCATGGCGGCCACATCATCGGCATGGACCAGCTGGTGAAGCGGGCCAATGGCGGCTATGTGTCCGGCCGCTACCAGGTGGGCGACATGACCCTGTACGTGAGCAACGGTGCGGGCCTGTGGCCGGGCTTCGCCGCGCGCATCGGCGTGCCTTCGGAGATCACCCTGATCACCCTGAAGGCTGCGCCGAAAGCGCGGGAATGATCTCCGCACCGATCTGTTCGATGACCTCGGCGGCGGGCCGGCTGCCGCTGAGGTTGAACATCACGTGGTCCACGCCGAGAACGTGCATGCGCTGCAGGTAGTCCCGGACGGCAGCGCTGCCGCCACGCAGGCCCAGCTCCAGTGGCGTAGCCGGCGCTGCAGGATCTTCCAGCAGCTGCAGCTGCGCGGACTGCACGAAGGGCTTGCGTGCACTGCCGAGCTTCTGCCGCAGGGCGTGCTGCCACAGTCCGATCCGACCTTCCTGCGTGGCTTCTTCGCGATGGTAGGTGGCCCAGCCGTCGGCATGCTCGGCGATCCACTGCAGCGACTGCCGGGCCGATCCCACCACCAGCATCGGAATGCGTGCGGCCGGCGCGGGCAGTACCGGATAGCCGACCTGCTGCAGCATCAGCGCACGCTCCTGCGCATCCGGCGAAAGTGCCGCGCGCAGCAACGGCCAGCGTTCGCGGAACATCTGCGCGCGCTGCTCCAGCACGGCACCGAAGGCGGCGAACTCTTCGGGCCGGTCGCCCGAGCCCAGGCCCAGCACGAAGCGCCCATTCGATACGCGCTCCAGGCTCAGGGCGGCCTTGGCGATGTGCAGCGGGTGGCGCAGCGGCAGCACCGCCGCGGCCAGTCCGATGGCGATGCGCGAGGTGGCGCCGGCGAGCAGGGTGAGCCAGACGAAAGGATCATCGACGGCACTGGCCTGCGGCGCGGTAGTGTCCGCAGGTGACCGCTGCGGCACCATCAGCGGGACATCACGCGCCCACAGCGGGGCGAAGCCCTGTACTTCGGCCAGGCGTGCCAGCGCGGTCGCCTGGCCGGGATCGGGCTGCGCACCGGCCTCGCTGCCCAAGGGCGTCATCAGGCCCAGTGTGAGTCGGCCCGGAGCGAAGAGTGTGTCGTAAGCGGCATTATGTCCGGGCACGGGCGGTGTCCCTTTCCTCGAGGACTGCAGCCTACCTGCAACGCCGTGCAGCGGGCGCCACCTGCGGTGGAATGCTGCAGGCCACTGTCGTATGGGGTCTCCTTCACCCGTGCTGCGCTAGGGTGGCCGCTCATTGAACGGAGGCGGTCGGATGCAGCATCGGGCAGGAAGCGCGGTTGGTACGATGCACCGCCGCTCCATGTGGGTGGCGGCGTTGTCCACCGTCGTGGAGTGGTACGACTTCACCCTCTACCTCTACTTCGCCACCGTGCTGTCACGGGTGTTCTTCGGCGGCGGCGAGACCGCCCTGTTGGCCACGCTTGCCGGCTTTGCGGTGTCCTACCTGATGCGTCCGCTGGGCGCGCTGTGCTTCGGCCACCTGGGCGACCGCCTGGGTCGACGCTGGATGCTGCTCGCTTCGATGGCATTGATGGCCGCGGCGATGCTGGCCACGGCGCTGCTGCCCACCCATGCCCAGATCGGTGCGAGCGCCGGCGTGCTGTTGTTGGCACTGCGCTGCGTGATGGCGTTTTCAGTGGGCGGCGAATACACCGGCGTGGTCGCCTACCTGCTGGAAAGCGCGCCGCCGCGCCGCCGCGGCCTGGTGACCTCGCTGGCGTCCGCGGCAAGCGAGGTGGGGGCGCTGCTGGCGGTTGCGTTGTCGGCGCTGACCGTGGCGCTGCTGCCGCCGGCGGAGCTGGATACCTGGGGCTGGCGGATCCCGTTCTTCGTCGGCGCCGCGCTGGCGCTGCTGATCCTGCTCGCGCGCTCGGGCATGCACGAATCGCCTGAGTTCGAACGCCAGCAACGCGAAGGCAGCGTGCCCAGTGCGCCGATACGGCAGATCCTGCGCACTCATCCGGGGGCAGTGGCGCGCACCTTCGCAATCTCCGCGCTGGGCTCGATCACGTACTACGTGGGCATCACCTATGTGCCGGCATTCCTGCATGCCAATGGGCGCGGGGAGGGCGAGGCGTTGTGGCTGTCGACCATCGCCGCGGTGGCGGTGATCCTGGCCACGCCGCTGTTCGGGCTGCTGTCGGACCGGTTCGGACGACGGCCGCTGCTGCTGGGACTGACCCTGCTGTCGGCGCTGTTGCCGCTGTCGATGTTCGCCTGGATGGCGCAGGCATCGGCGCTGGGAGTGGTCGTTGCAGCGGTCGTCCTGGCCTGCGTGGCCGGTGGCATCAGTGCCGTGGCGGCCTCGGCCACGGCCGAACAGTTCCCCGGCGAAGGTCGGCTGAGCGGGCTGGCGCTCGGCGTGACCATGGCCACGGCGGTATTCGGTGGTGCCACGCCGTGGCTGGCGCAGTGGTGGGTGGAGCGCAGCGGGTGGAACGCTGCGCCCGGTGCGATGATCGCCATCGTCGCGGTGCTGGTGCTGCCGGTGCTGTGGCGCCTGCCGGAGACCCGCCCGCTGCGGTAGCGCCGAGCGCAGCGGACGGCCGTGACGACCAACGGTCGTCACCCACCACCAGAGGACGGCCAGCGGCCGTCACCCACCACCAAAGGACGACCAGCGGTCGTCCCTACCGTTACAGCGACAGGGTTCTTTCGATGTCGGCCAGCACGGCGCTGGCATCCACGCCGATCGCGATCGACTGCATCGCCTGGCCGTCCCACACACTGGGACCGAAGGCCATGCCGGCCGGCTTGGGGATGGTCATCCCGCGTGCCAGGCCGTCGGTGGCCACGCGCACGCTGGCATGCTCGAATTCGAACAGTTCCGGCCGCGTCAGCGCGATGCAGGCACAGCAGTCGTGCACCACCATGCCCTTGTGGCCAGCCTGCAGGTAGAAGTCCACGTAGTCCTGTGACAGCGCGCGCACCAGGTCCGCATCGGCGCCACCGGCGTGGGCCAGTGCATCCAGTCCGTGGCGATCCATTTCCACCTGGGTGGTGACGTCCAGGCCGATGGCGGTTACCGGCCAGCTGGCGGTGAACACGATGTCGGCGGCTTCAGCGTCGCCCCAGATGTTGGCCTCGGCGGCCGGGGTGATGTTGCCGTTGACATGGAAGGCGCCTCCCATGATCACCACGCCGCGCACCAGCGAGGCGATATCCGGCGCTTCGCGCAGGGCCAGTGCCAGGTTGGTCATGCGGCCTACCGCGACCAGGGTGACCTGGCCGGGCTGCGAACGGACCAGGTCGATGATCAGCTGGTGCGCGCTGCGCGGATCGGCGGCCACCTCCAGCTGCGCCGGCACCGGGTGGTTGCCCAGGCCGTTGTCACCGTGGATGTGCACCGGCCAGGCTTCGGGCTGGGCATCGGGCTGCAGCGGGCCGGCGGCGCCGCGCGCCACGGGTGCGTCCAGGCCCCAGGCCTGCTTCAGGAACAGCGCGTTGTGGGTGGTCGATTCGACGGCGGCATTGCCGAACACGGTGGTGACGGCCAGCAGGTTCACCTGCGGATGCTTGTGCAGGTACAGCAGCGCCAGGGCGTCGTCGACGCCCGGGTCGGTATCGAAAATAACGTTGTGCATCATGTTGTTTTTCTTCTTCTGTCCGGGGTGGTGCGGGGCGCGCTCAGCGGCTGCCCGTAGCGTAGTGTCTCAAGTGTCCGGACATGATGACAGGCGGGCCCGGCGAGAGGGGGCTGACGACCAGTGGTCGTCATTTCCTGGCCGAAGAGCGTGACGACCAACGGTCGTCACCTACCAGACACGGTCGTCACCCACCGAGGGGGCGGCAATGCCCATCGGTAGCGCCGAGCCACGCTCGGCGAGCGCAGCGGGAGGGGCTGACGACCAACGGTCGTCACCCACCAGGGACGGTCGTCACCCACCGAGGGCAGTTGGCCTCAGTACTTCCAGCGCAGGCTGAAGGCCACGAAGCGTGGCTCACCGTAGTTGTTGTAGTCCAGGTTGGCCCAGTAGGTCTTGTCCAATGCGTTGCGTACGCTCAGCGTCGCGCTCCAGCTGTCGCTGATGCGGTAGCTGGCGTTGAACTGCACCAGCGCATACGCCGGCTGGTTCACCGTCACCGTGCCGCCCGGCGGGTAGGGCACGTTGAAGCCCTGCACCTTGCTCTGCCACTGCACGCCACCGCCCAGGGTCAGCCGTTCCCAGGCGCCACGCAGGCGCACGCTGGTGTTGAGCTGCAGGAAGTCTTCGGGCAGGTTCGCATACAGCAGGTCGGTGGCCGCGCGGGTCACCTTGACGTGGGTGAAGCCGGCATTGACCGTCCAGCCCGGCAGGATCTCGCCGTTGAGGTCCAGTTCCCAACCGCGCGCCTTGGTGCCGTTGATGCCGATGTAGGCCGAGCTGCCATCGCTGAGCGAACCGTCCGGCACGCTGGCATCGCGCACGGCGTAGTTGTCCTGCTTCGCTTCGAACACCGCTGCATTGGCGGTGAAGCGGCCGTCCAGCCACTGCGACTTGATGCCTGCCTCGACATTGGACCCTTCCACCGGGGCCAGCAGGTTCTCATTGCGGTCCTTGTAGTTCTGCGGATTGAAGATCTCGGTGTAACTGGCATACCCGGAAACATTCGGGGTGATGTCATACACCAGGCCCACGTACGGGGTGACTTCGTCATCCACCTTGTAGGCGCCGCTGGTGGCGGTGTAGGTGTTGGCGGTGTTGTAGGCGCGGGTGCGGGTCTCCCACGAACTCAGGCGCGCGCCGGCGATCAGCGAAAGCGGTTCTGCCAGGCGCAGGCGGGTGGATGCGTACACGCCGCGCTGCGTCGTGCGCGCATCGCGGTGCGCGCCGGTGCGGTTGACCACCAGCTCCGGCGCATTGCCATCCCAGGCGTGGATGTTGGGGATGTCGTAGCGCCAGCCGCCGGTGGGGGTCATGGTCCAGGCGGTCGACTGCAGGTCGGAGAAGCTGCCACCGAACACCACGTCGTGCTCGCGGCCGAACAGCCCGAAGGTGCCCGACAGATACACGTCCACGCCCTTCCGGGTGTCGTCTGTCTCGCCCGCCGCACCGAGCAGGTAGATGCCTGCACCGGTGGTCGCATCCGGATACCCGCTGCCGTACACGCGCACGTTATGCACGTTGCCGCGGGTGTAGGCGGTATTGACCCTCAGCAGCCAGTTTTCGCCGAAACGCTGTTCCAGGTTGGCGAACGCGGTGCTGGTCTGGCGCTGCCACCTGGCCCAGTCCGGGGCCAGGTTGGTGCTGCGCGGCAGGTGCGCGAAGCTGCCGTCGCTGTTGAAGAACGGCACCGTGCCCCAGGTGGTGGCGGTGGGGTTGTTGTCTTGGGTCTGGAAGCCGACCGTCACGGTGGTGGAGTCGGTCAGGTCGCCTTCCAGTACCGCCATGCCCGACATCTTGTCCTCGCTGTAGCGGTCGTAGTAGTAGTCCTTGTCCTGCCAGGCGGCGACCACGCGGCTGCGGAAGCGGCCATCGGCGGTCAGCGGCGCGTTGACGTCGGCCTGCATGCGGCGGAAGTCCCAGCTGCCGGCACTGATCGCGAAGGATGCGTCGAAGTCCTTGCCCGGGCGCTTGCGCAGCAGGTTGACCGTGGCCGACGGCACGCCGGCGCCGCTGAGCAGGCCATTGGCACCGCGGATCACTTCGATGCGGTCATAGAAGGCGGTGTCGTATTCCTGGTTGGTCGAGCCGCTGTAGGTCGGCAGGCCGTCCACCTGGAAATCGGTGATGGCGAACCCGCGCGCGTAGTACAGCGGGCGCTGGGTATCGTAGAAGGAGACGTTGACGCCGGTGACGTTGCGCATCACGTCGTTGATGCTGAACAGCGATTCGTCCTGCAGGCGCTCCAGGCCGATCACGGTGCTGGACTGCGGCGTCTCCTGCAGGGTGATCGGCAGGCGCGTGGTGCTGGACGCAACGGCGCGGCTGCCGCGCACGCTGACTTCGTCGAGGGTCTTGGCATCCGGGGCGGCGCTGGCATCGGCAAGGGTATCGGCCAGGGCCGGCGCGGTGGACAGCGCGGCCAGCATGGCAACAGTCAACGGTGCGTGGCGGAAGGAGGGAATGGCAGTCATGGCGGCTTCGATGTGGGCGTGTGAGTCAGGCAGGGCAACGCCGGCGAACGGCGCCGTCGGCAGCTGGATCAGATCCCGTAAATGTAAATGATTATCAAAACCTTTACAATTCGCATCGTCCAGACACTCGAGACAGATACAGAAACGGCCACCCGAAGGCGGCCGTTGGTGTGTTGCCGGAAGCGGGGCGCAGGCTTACAACGCCTGCATTTCCTCGTTCCTGTTGCGCTTTTCCTGCGGCGGCAACGGCGTTTCAGCCGGGCGCGCCACGGTCGCCGGAATGGCGGGAGGCTGGGACACGTCGGCCGGCACGTCCAGGAACGGCAGCTTCAGCGTCTGGCTGGTGAGCGTGCGGATTTCGTTGGTCAGCGCCGGGCTCTCGTTGAGCTTGCGGCCGTAGGACGGCACGATCTCGCGCAGGCGGGCTTCCCAGCCGGCCTTCATCTCTTCCGGGAAGGCCTTGGCCATCAGGTCGAGCATGATCGGTGGCGAGGTCGAGGCACCCGGCGACGCGCCCAGCAGGGCGGCCAGGGTGTGGTCCCTGTCGGTCACGATCTCGGTGCCGAACTGCAGCAGCGGGCCCTTTTCCGGGTCGTTCTTGATGATCTGCACGCGCTGTCCGGCGGTGACCAGGGTCCAGTCCTCGCGCTTGGCGTTGGGGTAGTACTTGACCAGCTCGGCCTGGCGGTCATCGTCGTTCAACTGGGCCTGGCTCATCAGGTACTTCACCAGGTCCAGGTTGTCCGCGCCCACGTTCAGCATCGGCGCCACGTTGTTGTGGGTGACCGACGAATACAGGTCGAACCACGAGCCGTGCTTGAGGAACTTGGTGCTGTACAACGCGAACGGTCCGAACAGAACCACCGGCTTGCCATCCAGTTTGCGCGAATCCAGGTGCGGCACCGACATCGGCGGCGAACCGGTTTCGGCCATGCCGTAGGCCTTGACCCCGTGGCGCGAGGCGATTGCCGGGTTCTTGAAGGCAAGGAACTGGCCACCGACCGGGAAACCGCCGTAGTTCTTCGACTCCGGGATGCCCGACAGCTGCAACAGCTTCAGCGCGGCGCCACCGGCACCGATGAAGACGAAGCGCGCGTGGGTGGTGCTCTCGTTGCCGGACTTGAGGTCCTTGAAGGTCACGTTCCAGGTCTTGTCGTCGTTCTGGCGCAGCGCACTCACTTCATGACCCAGGTGCAGGCCGAAGTTCGGGTTGCGCTTGAGCCCGTCGGTGAGCTGGCGGGTGATCACGCCGAAGTTGACGTCGGTGCCCAGCGGCATCCAGGTCGCGGCAACCTTCTGGTTCGGGTCGCGACCTTCCATCAGCAGCGGGGCCCATGCCTTGATCTGCGCGGGATCTTCGGAGTACTGCATGCCGTAGAACAGCGGATTCTTCACCATTGCCTGCTGGCGCTTGCGCAGGAAATTGATGTTTTCATCGCCCCACACGAAGCTCATGTGCGGGGTGGCGTTGATGAAATCGCTCGGCTGGCTCAGGCGGCCCTGGCGCACCTGGTGCGACCAGAACTGGCGCGAGATCTCGAACTGTTCGGCGATGCCGACCGCGCGCTTGGTCTCGATGCTGCCATCGGGCAGCTCAGGCGTGTAGTTCAACTCGGCGAATGCCGAGTGCCCGGTGCCGGCATTGTTCCAGCCGTCCGAGCTCTCCTTGGCCACGCCGTCGAGCCGCTCGTAGATCTGGATGTTCCAGTCCGGCTGCAGTTCCTGCAGGTAGGTGGCCAGGGTGACGCTCATGATGCCAGCGCCGACCAGCACCACATCGACGGGTTTTTCGTTGCTTGCCGCCGGCACCGAGCGTGTGGTGAGCGGCCAGTACAGGAACAGTACCGACGACACCAACAGCAGCACGAGCAGGGCGACTAAAGCCTTGCCAAATTTCTTCATGGGAGTGATTCGTTTGGGGAGGGAATCAGGATGCGTGCCAGCCACATAGGCAGTGTGAAAACACGTCAACCAGCGCGTGAACTGCGTCGGATGAGGCCGGTCACGGCGTCCAGTGGGCTTATTTTACCCGGTTGTGGTCCTGATTTGGTGCGACGCAGCATTCCGTGGGAGCCGCACTGTTAGACGTCCCTCGCCGAGGGGCCTTGATGGTTCATCGCTTGCGGCGGATCAGCGCGGTCGAAGCCCCCAGCACCGCCCGCGTCAGCAGGGCCATGGTCTGCACATCGCCCTTCCAGTGCTGCCAGTACAAAGGCACGTCTTCCCAGGCGCGCTGGCGCACGTAGACCAGGCGCCCGGCGTCCAGGTGGCGCTTGACCAGCGGCAGCGGGTTCATGGTCCAGCCGAGCCCGCCGAGGTTGGCCTGCACGAAGGCGCGGGTGGAGGGAATCCACCAGGTAGGCGCCGTGTTGGGTACTTCCACCCCGGCCATGCGGCGGGCAAAACGCGCCTGCATGTCGTCCTTGCGGTTGAATACCAGCACCGGCGCCTGGGCCAGCGCCTGCGCGCTCACCCCTTTGCCGAAATGGCGGTCGCGGAATTCCGGGGTACAGGTGGCCGCGTAGCGGATGCTGCCCAAGGCATGGATCTGGCAGCCCTGCACCGGCTCGTCCAGCGTGGTCACCGCGCCCAGCACCGTGCCCTGGCGCAGCAGTTCGACGGTGTGGTCCTGGTCTTCCACGCGCAGGTCCAGGGTGGTGCCGGTGACCTGGGCGAACTGCTGGGCGGCCTGCGGGAACCAGGTTTCCAGGCTGTCATGGTTGACCGCCACCGGAATGCTGGCCTGCGGCAGGTCCTCGTCGGCCAGCCCCATGCGGTGCAGTGCATCGTGTTCCAGCAGGGCGGTCTGCTCGGCCAGCTGCACCAGCACCTGGCCTTCGGCGGTCGCGGTAGCCGGTGCGCCACGCTTCACCAGCAGCCGGCCGACGCGGTCTTCCAGTGCTTTGACCCGCTGGGACACGGCCGATGCGGTGACATTGAGCGCCTGCGCGGCGCGCTCGAAGCTGCCTTCGCGGATGACCGCAGCGAGGGCGCGGAGCTGGGCATGGTCGACGCGCATGGCGATTAAGTTCCGCTAAAGAGGCTTAAGGAAGTTTAGCTTTTCTTGAGATTGGTGCAACGCGACAATACACCCCGTACCCGGTGCTGTCCGCCTTCGCGAGGCACCGCCCCCTGCTCCACGAGGTGTTCCCATGTTCTCGATCATTTCCGCCGGCACCGGCCTTGCGGCCTGGTTCAGTGGTGCCGCCACCGGCATCGGCCTGTTCGCCGTGGTCGGCGCGCAGAGCGCCTTCATCCTGCGCCAAGGCATCCTGCGCAAGCACATCGTGCCGGTCGTGGCGACCTGCGCGGCGATCGATGCGGTGTTCATCTTCGCCAGCGTGGCCGGGCTGCGCACCCTCATCCAGGCCGCGCCGTGGCTGACCAGCGCCGTGCTGTGGACCGGCGTGGCGTTCCTGGCGTGGTACGCGCTGAAGTCGGCGCGGCGCGCGATCGCCGGCGGCGGTGGCATGGGCGAGGCCGAAAGCGATGACGGCAGCCGCCGTGCCGTGCTGATGGCCGCGGTCGGCTTTTCGCTGATCAACCCGCACTTCTGGCTGGACATGATGGTGATCGGCTCCATCGCTGAAAACTTCGGCAACGACCGCATGGCTTACGCGGCCGGCGTGGTCACCGCCAGCTGCCTGTGGCTGACCGCGCAGGGCCTTGGCGCCCGCCTGCTGGCGCCGCTGTTCAACAAGCCAGGCACGTGGCGGGTGCTGGACGGCACCATCGCGGTGATCCTGAGCATCCTCGCGCTGACCCTGGCGGTGCGTGGCGTGAACTGATTCCACTCTCCAAGGTGGGGTGTACAGGGCGGCGTCGGAAACGGTGCCGCCTTTTTTTCAGGTTTTCCTGATTCCCAATTCGTTCACCTCCTGTTTACAATCGCCCGGTCGCGGACATGGTGTCCGCAGGGGGCGGGATAAGGATGCGCAAGACGATACGGGCGGCGATGATCGCCGCGATGGCCCTGCCGATGATGGCAACGGCAGCAGACGTGGACCTGGACACGTTCCTCAAGCGCGACAGCTTCACCGATCTAAAACTGTCGCCGAACGGCGACTACTACGCGGCAACCATTCCGCTGGAGAAGTCGACCGCCGTCGCCATCCTGCGCGTGGCCGACAGCCAGATCGTGGGGCGCTTCGTGCCGCCGGAGAACAACCATGCCGCGCGTTTCGACTGGGTCAGCGATGACCGGGTGTTGATCGAACTGGGCCAGAAGTTCGGTTCGCTGGACGAGCCGCAGCGCACCGGTGAGCTGTATTCCCTGCGTGCCAACACCACCAGCGGTGAGCTGCTGGTCGGCTACCGGGTGACCGGCGGCAACACCGGCACGCGCATTTCCGGCAAGAAGGCCGAGGCCGTCGCGGCGTTCCTCAGCGATGACCTGCCCAACGATGACAAGCACGTGTTGATCGCGGTGACTTCGTTCAACGGCGACCCGTACACGCGCCTGGAGCGGATGGACGTGACCAGTGGGCGCCGCATCCCGGTGACCCGCTCGCCGGTGCAGCGTGCCGACTTCACCACCGATGCCGAAGGCAATGCGCGCTTCGCGCTGGGTGCCGGTTCGGACAACGTCAACAAGCTGTTCTACCGCGACCGCAACAATGAAAACTGGAAGCTGGTCAACGACGAGGCGGTATCCAAGCGGATCGAGCGCGCGATCGGTTTCTCCGCCGACGGTGCGTTGGCCTACCTCAACGTGGAACAGCCTGCGGGACCGGACAAGATCGTCAGCTGGAATCCGGCCAGCGGCGAGCGCAAGGACCTGCTGCGCGACCCGATGGTCGACCCGGCGCGGTTGATCTACCGGCCGGGCACCGCGGTGCCGGTGGGCGCGCTGTTCCTCGGCGATACGCCGCGCACCCGCTTCTTCGACGAGGCCTCTGCCGACGCCAAGCTGTACCGCAGCCTGGAATCGGCCTTCGGCGGGGACGCGGTCTTCATCACGTCCAGCACGCGCGACAGCAACAAGGTCCTGGTGGAGACGTTCTCCGGCCGCAATCCCGGTGATTTCTTCATCTACGACCAGAAGGCGAAGGCGGCCCAGCACGTGGTCAGCCGCAGCACCTGGATCGACCCGGCACAGACCGCGCCGATCCGCGCGATCACCGTCAAGGCACGTGACGGTTTGCCGCTGCACGGCTTCCTGACCACCCCGCACGGGCGTGAGGCGAAGAACCTGCCGATGGTGGTGCTGCCCCACGGCGGGCCGTTCGGCATCTTCGAAGATGGGACCTACGACAGCCAGGCGCAGATGCTGGCCAGTGCCGGGTATGCCGTGCTGCAGATGAACTTCCGCGGTTCCGGCAATTACGGCCGTGCGTTCGAACAGGCCGGCGCCCAGCAGTGGGGCATGGCGATGCAGGACGACCTGACCGATGCAACCCGCTGGGCGATCAGCGAAGGCGTCGCCAACAAGGCGAAGATCTGCGTCTACGGCGCCAGCTACGGCGCCTATGCAGCGTTGATGGGCGCGGCGAAGGAACCTGGCCTGTACCGCTGCGCCGCCGGGTACGTGGGGGTCTATGACCTGCCGATGATGCACAGCCGTGGCGACATCCAGCAACGGATGTCCGGGGAGACCTACCTGCGCGAATGGATCGGCCCGGCCGACAAGGTGTCCGATGTATCGCCGGTCAACCTGGCCGCGCAGATCAAGGTGCCGGTGTTCCTGGCGGCCGGTCGCGAAGACCAGCGTGCCCCGGTGCAGCACACCGAACGCATGGAAGCGGCACTGAAAAAGGCCGGCGTACCGGTGGAGAGCCTGTATTACCCGCGCGAAGGGCATGGCTTCTACGTCGATGCCAACCGCCGCGAATACTACGGCAAGCTGCTGGCGTTCCTGTCGCAGAACCTCGGCGGCGACAAGGCCGCCGCGCCGAAGCCGGCCGCACCGTGAAAAAGGGGACGGAGGGAATTAATCTCGATTAATTCCCTCCGTCCCCATTTTTTCTTACTTCACTCCGTGCATCATGCGGCGAAGCAGGGGGGCGGTGGCGAAGGCAAGCACGGCGCAGCCCAGACCGATCCACATCAGCAGCCAGAACAGGTGGGCGTAGCTGGCCGAGGCGCTCACCAGGTCCAGCGTTTCGCCTTCGGGCACTTCGATGGCGGCCAGCTTGCCGAAAAGCGCGGCCAGCGTTTCAGAGAACGCTGTGGCCAGGAACCAGGTGCCCATCATCAGGCTGACCACGCGCGGCACCGCCAACTGGGTGACCGCCGACAGACCCACCGGGGACAGGCACATCTCGCCACTGGCCAGCAGGAAGTAGGCCAGCACCAGCCACCACACACTGGCCATCTGGCCGGTGGCGCCGACCTGCTGCGCGGCCAGCGCCAGCGGCACGAACGACAGTGCGCCCAGCACCAAACCGATCGACGATTTCATCGCCTTGCCCGGTTCGGCACGGCGTCGGTCCAGCCACGCCCACAGCAGCGCGAACAACGGCGCCAGCACCACCAGGAACAAGCCGCCCAGGTAGGTGAGCGAGCCGGCGGTCTGCGGGATGACCAGGCAATCGCGGACCAGCAGCACCAGCATCACCAGCACGATGGCGATGAACATGCGGCGTGGCCACGCCGAGCCGGGCGAGCGGTCGGACAGCCGCGCGCTCACCACGAAGCCCAGCGGCGCCAGCAGCAACGACAGGATCGACCACGGCAACGGGGTGCCGTCGCGGATCACCAGCGCGGGCACGATGTCCTTGGTCAGCAGGCGATCGGTGAAGGTGACCCATGAGCCGTAGCTCTGCTCGTACAGGGTGAAGAACACCAGCGCCATCAGGATCAGCGCCATCAGCGCGATCATCTGCTGGCGCTGCACCGGCGTGCAGCGGGTGCCGGTGAACCAGGCAAACCACAGCAGCACGCCTCCCAGCACCACCAGCATCAGCATCAGCGCGAGGCTGATTTCACCGCCGAGTGCGAAGGCGCCGTTGCCGGCGGCCCACATCAGCCAGGCCACCGGCAGCACCGCCAGCACCGCGCCGGCGTAGATCAGCCATTCCCGCGGCAGGCCCAGCACGCGTTCGCGCAGCGAAGCCGGATCACGCGGTTCGGCGTGCCCGTGCAGGTACTTCTGCCCCCACAGGAACATGCCCAGCCCGACCAGCATGCCGATGCCGGCCGCGCCGAAGCCGTACTTCCAGCCGTAGGCTTCACCGAGGAAGCCGCACACCAGCGAAGCGAACAGGGCGCCCAGGTTGATGCCGGCGTAGAACAGCGAGAAACCCGAATCGCGGCGCGGATCGTCTTCGGCGTACAGCTTGCCGACGATGGTGGAGATGTTCGGCTTCAGGAAGCCCACCCCCATGATGATCAGCGCCAGCGACAGGTATGTGATCGTCAACGCACCGGTATCGCGCACCACCTGTCCGTTTTCCAGATAGGCCGCGTGCCCTTCGAAGGCCATGCCGAGGTGGCCGAGCACCAGCAGCACGCCGCCGAACAGCACCGCCCGGCGCATCCCCAGCCAGCGGTCGGCCAGCATCCCGCCGAACACCGGGATGCAGTACACCAGCCCGCCGTAGGCACCGAGCAGGTCCAGCCCGGCCTTGTCGCCGAACAGGTGGTACTTGGTGAGGTACAGCAGCAGCAGCGCCTTCATCCCGTAGAAGGAGAAGCGCTCCCACATTTCGGTGAAGAAGCAGACGTAGACGCCCTTGGGGTGGCCCAGGAAGTCGTCATTGGCAGCGATGGCGGTCATCGGTTCGGGGGCAGACAATGAAGCCGGCGATTATGCGGTCAGAACTCAGTGGATGCGCGAAAAGTGCCAGCCGTCCTTACAGATAGCGCAGCCAGGCGATATCCCGACGGCGTGCCTTGAGCGCGGCGAAGGCCCGGGTCGGCAGGTACAGCAGCAGCGCCAGGGCGATGCTGATCAACAGCAGCGCGGCCACCGATTCCACCGCGAACAGCGCGCCGTTGGTCGGCCCCCACAGCGCCAGCGCGGCCAGGTACATCAGCTTCAGCACATACAGGTGCAGCAGGTAGAAGAACATCGGCGCCGCACCGATCCGGGCCAGCGGCTGCAGCGCGGCGGCCACGGCAGGCACTTCGTACAGGCGCAGCAGCAGCAGGCCCACGCCGAGGGTGGCCAGGAGGAACAGCAGCGAAGGCGGGTACTTGGTGACGTTGAAAATGCCCATCAGCGTCTGCAGCGTGGTGGGCTGCAACTGCCACGGCGCATCGCCGTAGACATTCAGCGCCCGCAGCAGCATGAACGCCGCCAGCGCGCCCCAGCCGGCCCACAGCAGCCAGCGCTGGCGCTGTGCCGGCGGGCGCGTGGTCGCAAACCACGGGCCCATCAGGTAGCCCAGCACGATCACTCCGATCCACGGCAGCAGGGGGTAGGAGGTGCGCAGGCGCAGCGCATCGCCGAACACGATCCAGTCGCGCTGGTGCAGCACTTTCCACAGCGTGGCCAGCACGCCGTTGCCTTGCACGTGCACGCCATCGAGCAGGTTGTGCCCGGCCACCAGCAGCAGCGCCAGCGGCAACAGCACGCTGCGCGGCAGCCAGGCCAGTCCAGCCAGCGCGATCATGCTCAGGCCGATCACCCAGATCACCTGCAGGTAGATCGTGTCCGGCGGCCACTGGAAGGTCCACGCGAAGTTGACCAGGGTCAGCTCCAGCACCACCAGGAACAGGCCACGCTTGAACAGGAAGCCGGCGATGGCGCGGCGCGGGTCAGCCTGGCGCTGGCCGTACAACCAGGCCGACAGGCCGGTCAGCAGCACGAATACCGGGGCACACAGGTGGGCCAACAGGCGGCAGGCGAACAGGGCAGGGGACACCGTGGTCACGTCCATCGGGTCGCTGACCTGATGCTGCATGAAGAACGTTTCGCGGACGTGGTCGAGCAGCATCAGCAGCATCACGGTGCCGCGCAGCTGGTCGATGGAGGCCAGCCGGGTGGAGACAAAAGGGGGCATGCGGGCGCGCTGGAAGAGGTCTGGAAAGGATATAACATATCATTTCAGCCTCGGCCCGCGCGAGGGCAAGGTGCTGGCGTGCTGGACTTGCCGCAGGCCGGACGCTAGCGTTGCAGGGATTTTTTCGTATCAGGGGCTTCAATGAACAACGTCGCTGCGCCCAAGCAGCTCACGTTCCGCGCGGTGGTGCTTGCCATCGTGTTGGCCGTGGTGCTGTCGGCCGCCAACGCCTACCTGGGCCTGTTCGCAGGCCTGACCATCGCCACCGCGATCCCCGCGGCCGTCATCTCCATGGGCGTGCTGCGCCTGCTGGGCGGTGGCACCATCCTGGAGAACAACATCGTCCAGACCGGTGCCTCGGCCGGCTCGTCGATCGCCGCCGGTGTGATCTTCACCATCCCCGCGCTGGTGATCATGGGCTACTGGCCGGACTTCAAGTACTGGTGGGTGCTGGGCATCGCCGGCCTCGGTGGCCTGCTGGGCGTGCTGTTCTCGGTGCCGCTGCGGCGCTCGATGATCGTTGAAGATCCGCTTCCGTTCCCGGAAGGCAAGGCGGCAGCCGAAGTGCTCAAGGCCGGCGAGAATCCCGGTCCGGGCCTGAAGATCCTCGGCCTGTCCGCGGTGATCGGCGCGGTGGTCAAGGTCGCCGCGGCCAGCGGCATGCGCTTGATCCCCGATGCCTGGGCCACCTCGGCCTACCTGGGCAGTTCGAAGATCACCGCCTTCATCGGCACCAACCTGTCGCCGGCGCTGCTCGGCGTGGGCTACATCGTCGGCCTGAATGTCGGCATCGTGGTGGTGTCCGGCTCGATCCTCACCTGGCACATCGCCATCCCGGTCTACCAGGCGTTCTTCCTGCAGACCGACCCGGCGCTGGCCGCGTCCATCGCCACCGCCTCGTCCACCGATGCGGCGTTCGCCATCTGGGGCGCGAAGATGCGCTACCTCGGCGTCGGCGCGATGCTGATCGGCGGCATCTGGACCCTGTTCTCGCTGCGCAAGTCGCTGCTGAGCGGGGTCAAGAGTGGCTTCGCCGCAGCCCGCAAGAGCACCGGCCCGGCGCTGGCCGAAACCGAGCGGGACCTGCCGATGAAGTGGATGCTGGTGGCCCTGGTGGCCTTCACCCTGCCGCTGCTGGCGCTGTACCAGGCCATCGTCGGCCAGTGGCACGTGTCGATCCCGATGACCATCATCATGATCGTCGCCGGCTTCCTGTTCGTTTCCGTGTCGGCCTACCTGGCCGGCCTGATCGGCTCGTCCAACAACCCGGTTTCGGGCATCACCATCTCCACCATCCTGTTCGCTTCGGCGGTGCTGGTGCTGCTGCTGGGCAAGGATGGCCTGACCCCGGTGGGCGCCTTCGGTGCGCCGCTGGGCGCGGTGGCGGCGATCATGATCGGTGCGGTGGTGTGCTGCGCGGCGGCGGTCGGCGGTGACAACCTGCAGGACCTGAAAGCCGGTTACATCGTCGGCGCCACGCCGTGGAAGCAGCAGCTGATGCTGGGCATCGGCGCGTTTTCCTGCGCGCTGATCATGGCCCCGGTGCTGAACCTGCTGGCCACCGCCTACGGCATCGGCGCACCGACCCCGGAACACCCGAACGCACTGGCGGCCCCGCAGGCCAACCTGATGGCGTCGGTGGCGCGCGGCCTGTTCGGCGGCGAATTGCCATGGAACTTCATCATGATGGGTGCGGTGGTCGGTGCGGCCATCATCACCCTGGATGAGTGGCTGAAGAAGACCGGCAAGCGCTTCCGCGTGCCGGTGCTGGCTGCCGCGATCGGCATCTACCTGCCCCTGGAACTGATGGTGCCGATCTTCCTCGGTGGCCTGATTTCCTACCTGGTGGAGCGCTTCCACAAGGTGCGTGCCGATGACGAAGAAGGCCGCGACCGCGTGCACAAGCCGGGCGTGCTGTTCGCCGCCGGCCTGATCACCGGCGAAGCCCTGATGGGTATCGCCATTGCGGTGCCGATCGTGGTCAGCGGCCGCGCCGACGTGCTGGCGGTGCCGTTCACGCTGCCGGCCGCGCAGTGGATCGGCCTGGCCGTGCTGTTCCTGGTCGGCTGGCTGATCTACCGCACTGGCAAGAAGGCCAACGCCGGCTGATCAGCATGGCGGGAAGCAGGGAAGCGCCGGGCCGGGCCCGGCGTTTTCCGGTCCGCCGGCATGACCGATGGCCTTGGCACGCTGCCGTGCCGGGGCCTACCATCGACGTTTTGCCGTCCCGCGGAGTACCCGATGAAACTGCGTCATGCCTTGTTGCCGTTGAGCCTGCTCGCGGCGCTGCCGTCCGTGGCTGCTGCCCGCGGCCT
Organism: Stenotrophomonas sp. NPDC078853; assembly: GCF_044901215.1. Classification (NCBI taxonomy): domain Bacteria; kingdom Pseudomonadati; phylum Pseudomonadota; class Gammaproteobacteria; order Lysobacterales; family Lysobacteraceae; genus Stenotrophomonas; species Stenotrophomonas sp. NPDC078853. The sequence goes on from NZ_JBJDOQ010000009.1 coordinate 129,917, forward strand.
CGATGTCCGCGACCTGATCGCGTTGGACCGCGTTTCCTCGCCGGTGCTGACCGCCGATGGCGGCAGCGTGGTGTTCGCCAAGCGCAGCGTGGACAACGAACAGAAGGCCAGCAATGCGCTGTTCGTGCGCAACCTGCGCACCCGCGATGCCGCACCGCCCAGGCAGCTGACCCCGAGCGGCTGGAACGTCAACTCCCCTTCGTTGTCGGCCGATGGCCGCACCGTGTACTTCCTCAGCGCCAGGAACGGCAGCCAGCAGCTGTACGCGCAGGGCATGGACGGCACCACGCCGCGCCAGCTGACCGATTTCCCGGTGGACGTGGACAGTTACCACGTGTCTCCGCAGGACGACCGCGTGCTGTTCAGCGCCGGCGTCTTCCAGGACTGCGGTTCGGACCTGGCCTGCACCGAAAAGAAGCTGGCTGCGATCAAGGGCACCAAGGCCAGCGGCCAGGTGTTCGATTCGATGTTCGTGCGCCACTGGGACACCTGGAACGATGGCCGCCGCAACACCCTGTTCGTGGCGCCGCTGCCGACCGGCAAGGCCGCCGGGGTGAAGGGCGCCTCCGCGCTCAGCGCCACCCTGGCCGGCGACGCGCCGTCCAAGCCGTTCGGTGGCAATGATGATTTCGCCTGGTCGCCGGATGGCAGCAGCGTAGTCGCCAGCATTCGCGTGGCCGGCCGCGAAGAACCGTGGTCCACCAACTTCGACCTGTACCGGTTCGATGCGGCAGGCAAGCAGGCACCGGTCAACCTGACCGCCACCAACCCGGCCTGGGATGCCGGCCCGGTGTTCAGCGCCGACGGCAAGACCCTGTTCTACCGCGCGATGAAGCGCCCGGGCTTCGAAGCGGACCGCTTCGGTTTGATGGCGATGGACCTGGCCAGCGGCAAGACCCGCGAGATCGCTGCGGACTGGGATCGTTCGGCCGGCGGCATCGTGCTGTCCGCCGATGGCAGCACGATCTACACCACCGCCGATGAGCTGGGCGAACATCCGTTGTTCGCCGTGGACGTGGCCAGTGGCAAGGTCGACAAGCTGATCGGCGATGGCAGCGTGACCGCCGTGGACGTGGCCGGCAACAGCGTGGCCATCACCCGCAACAGCCTGAAGAGCAACGACCAGGTGCTGGTCGGCATGCTGCCGGCCGCCGGCCAGCCGATCGGCGAGCTGCGCGCGCTGACCCCCGCAGCCGGTGACGTGCTGAAGGACGTGTCCTTCGGTGACTACGAACAGTTCGAGTTCAAGGGCTGGAACAACGACACCGTGCATGGCTACGTGGTCAAGCCGCACGACTATCAGGAAGGCAGGCAGTACCCGGTGGCGTTCCTGATCCACGGTGGCCCGCAGGGCAGCTTCGGCAATGGCTGGAGCTACCGCTGGAATCCGCAGACCTATACCGGCCAGGGCTACGCGGTGGTGATGATCGACTTCCACGGTTCCACCGGCTACGGCCAGGCGTTCACCGATGCGATCAGCCAGCACTGGGGCGACCGTCCGCTGGAAGACCTGCAGAAGGGCTGGGATGCGGCGCTGAAGCAGTATGCGTTCCTGGACGGCGACAAGGCCTGCGCGCTCGGCGCCAGCTACGGCGGCTTCATGGTCAACTGGATCGCCGGCAACTGGAACAGCCCGTTCAAGTGCCTGGTCAACCACGATGGTGTGTTCGACCAGCGCATGATGGGCTATGCCACCGAAGAGCTGTGGTTCACCGAGTGGGAGCAGGGCGGTACGCCGTTCGCCAAGCCGGCCAACTATGAGAAGTTCAACCCGGTCAACCATGTCGCGGACTGGAAGAAGCCGATCCTGATCATCCACGGCCAGCTCGATTACCGCATCCCGGTCGAGCAGGGCCTGGCGGCGTTCACCGCCGCGCAGCGGCAGGGCATCGACTCCAAATTCCTGTACTTCCCGGATGAGAACCACTGGGTGCTGAAGCCGGCCAACAGCGTGCTGTGGCATGACACGGTGAACGCCTGGTTGAAGCAGCACATCGGCCAGTAAGCCGCGTTGAAGCGCCGCCCCCGGGGCGGCGCTTTTGGTTTCCGTAGCGCCGCGCCCTGCTCGGCGTCATTTTTACACCGCTGCGCTCGCCGGGCATGGCGCGGCGCTACCCCTGGGTTGGCATGGTCTCGACTCCCTTGATCCAGAACGACATCGTCGTCTTCGGCCTGATCGCCGCCACCCTCGGTGCCGTGTTCTGGACCGCGTCGCGCCAGCAGGGGCCGTGGAAGCGCTTCTATGCATTCGTGCCGGCGCTGCTGCTGTGCTACCTGTTGCCCGGCATCTACAACACGGTCGGGTTGATCGATGGCCAGAACACCCGGCTGTACAACCCGATCGCGCGTGACGTGCTGCTGCCGGCGGCACTGGTACTGCTGACCCTGGCGGTGGACATCAAGGCGATCCTGCGGCTGGGCCCGAAGCTGGTGCTGATGTACCTGGGTGCTTCGGCCAGCATCATGCTCGGTGCGGTGGTGGCGTTCCTGCTGATGCGCGCGCTGCATCCGGAAACCGTGGCCGGCGACACCTGGGCCGGCATGGCGGCGCTGGCCGGCAGCTGGATCGGCGGCGGTGCCAACATGCTGGCGATGCGCGAAGTGTTCGACGTCGATGCGACCACCTTCGGCCAGTTCGCGGTGGTGGACGTGGGCGTGGGCTATGTGTGGATGGCGGTGCTGATCTTCCTCGCCGGTCGCTCGGCGAAGATCGATGCACGCAGCGGCGCCGATACCTCCGCGATCGATGCGTTGAAGGAGCGGATCGCGCGGTTCCAGGCCGAGCACGAGCGCATTCCCACCCTGACCGATCTGATGTCGATCGTGGCGGTGGCCTTCGGCGGTGTCGGCCTGGCGCACGCCATCGGTGCTCCGCTGGCGGCGTGGTTCAAGCTGCATGTCAGCTGGGCCGCGCAGTTCAGCTTGGACGCGCCGTTCGTGTGGGTGGTGGTGTTGTCGACCACGCTGGGCCTGGGCCTGAGTTTCACCCGCGCGCGCACGCTGGAGGGCGTGGGCGCCTCGCGGGTGGGCTCGCTGTTGCTGTACTTCCTGATTGCCTGCATCGGCATGCAGATGGATCTGGTGGCGCTGCTGGATCGTCCGTGGTTGTTCGCGCTGGGCTTGATCTGGATCGCGGTGCACATCGTGCTGTTGTGGCTGCTGGCCAAGCTGCTGCACGTGCCGTTCTTCTACTTCGCCATCGGTTCGCAGAGCAACATCGGCGGGCCGGCATCGGCGCCGGTGGTGGCTGCGGCGTTCCATCCAGCGCTGGCGCCGGTGGGCGTGCTGCTGGGCACGATGGGGTATGCGACCGGCACGTACCTGGCGTACGTGGTGGGAATCACGTTGCGGGCGTTGGCGGGGCAGTAGTTTTTTGTCTGTTGTAGTGGGAGGTGGGCGGTGGGGGCAGGCAGGACCCGCCGCAAGTACGTCCATGTAGGCTTGTTTACGCCCATCCATGGGCTCCAACAGTCCTGCCTGCCCCCACCGCCACCTCCCCGCCGGCATCGCGCCGGGGAGGGGAAAAGAAAAAAGCAGAAGCAGGTAGCGCCGAGCCGTGCTCGGCGGAGCCCATCCGTGGCCGTCAGCAAAGAGCCGCCGAGCATGGCTCGGCGCTACCGCTCTTGCTCTTCTTTTCCCCCAACGGTCGCGCTGAGCTGGCAGGCGCGGGTGGGGCAGGTTGCACGGGACACTGAGCCGCAGGGATGCGGCGACGTAGCCTACACGGACGTACTTGCGGCGCGTCCCGTGCAAGCTGGCCCGCCCGCGCGCTCGCAGCCCACGTAACTCGAAGCACAGCTCAGCCGACCAACAACCCCCGCTCGACCAACCACGCGCGCGCGTCTTCCGCGTCGTGCTCGAACCACGCCTGCGTGGAGCCCAACCGGTACGTGTACCCCCACGCATCCATGTCCGCCATCAGCTGCGCGCTGCCCACCCCCGGCAGCTCCGCCGCCAGCACGATCTGCAGGTAACAGGTCGCATCTTCTTCGGGCACCGAATCGGTGGCGTCGGTATGCACCAGCGCACGCCGCTCCGGCGGCAGCACGATCAGGTGGCAGGCTTCGTGCAGCATCGAATGCACGGGTGTGTCATCGCGTACGTAGACATCGCTGGCGATGATGCCCGCTTCGGGCTCGCCCCAGTAACTGCCGGGAATCGGCGCCCCGGCGGCCACGTGGTGCAGGTGCAGGCCATGCCCGGACAGCAGGCGCGCGGCATCGTCGAAGGCGATGTCGCCAACGCGGGTGACCGATGGTTCGGGGGCGGGTTCGTTCATGGCATCGAGCAGAAACCCCGCCCGCGGCTGGCGCGGGCAGGGCAGGGGATCAGGGCTTTTCAGGCCCTTCCGGCAAGGCGACGGAGATATCCAGCACGTCGTGCTGCCCGTCCTTGACCAGGTCGACCTTGACCGCATCGACATCGATGTTGACGTACTTGCGGATCACTTCCAGCAGCTCGCGCTGCATCAGCGGCAGGTAATCGGGACCGCCGCGATGGCTGCGCTCCTGCGCGATGATGATCTGCAGGCGGTTCTTCGCTGTCTCGGCGGTGGTCTTCTTGGCTTTCAGGAAATCGAACAGGCCCATGCTTACCCTCCGAACAGCTTGCTGAAGAAGCCCTTCTTCTCCACGGCGGTGAAGCGCATCGGGCGGTCTTCGCCCATGATGCGCGCGACGGCATCGTCATAGGCCTGGCCGGCCGGTGACTCGCCGTCCAGGATGACCGGTTCGCCCTTGTTGGAGGCATTGAGCACATCGCCGGATTCGGGGATCACGCCGATGGCCTTCAGGCCCAGCACTTCTTCCACGTCGGTGATGCTCAGCATCTCGCCGGCTTCCACGCGCACCGGGGTGTAGCGGGTCAGCAGCAGGAAGGCCGGCACGTCATGGCCGTTCTCGGCCTTGTGGGTCTTCGAATCCAGCAGGCCGATGATGCGGTCGGAGTCGCGCACCGAAGACACTTCCGGGTTCACCACCACCACGGCGCGGTCGGCGAAATACATGGCCAGGAACGCGCCCTTTTCAATGCCGGCCGGCGAATCGCAGATGACATATTCAAAGCCATCGGCGGCCAGGTCCTTCAGGACCTTGCCCACGCCTTCCTGGGTCAGCGCATCCTTGTCGCGGGTCTGCGAGGCAGCCAGCACGTACAGGTTGTCAAAGCGCTTGTCCTTGATCAGGGCCTGCTTGAGGGTGGCTTCGCCGTGCACGACGTTGACGAAGTCGTACACCACGCGGCGCTCGCAGCCCATGATGAGGTCGAGGTTGCGCAGGCCGACGTCGAAGTCGATCACCGCCACCTTCTTGCCACGACGTGCCAGGCCGCAGGCAAGGCTTGCGCTGGTGGTGGTCTTGCCGACGCCGCCCTTGCCGGAGGTGACTACGATGATTTCAGCCAAAGGACTTCTCCTGCTCTTGTTCTGGTTGGGGCTGCGACAAAGTCAATCCAGCGCAGCGATCTTGATCTGGTCCTGTTCCAGCCAGACCTGCACGGCCTTGCCGCGCAGGTTGTCCGGTACATCGTCCAATACCTTGTAGTGGCCGGCAATGGCCACCAGTTCGGCATGGAAATCGCGGCAGAAAATACGCGCCGCGGTATTGCCCTGGGCACCGGCCAGCGCGCGTCCGCGCAGGGTGCCGTAAATATGGATGCTGCCATCGGCGATCACTTCGGCGCCCGCGCCGACCGTGCCCATCACCGTGAGGTCGCAGTTTTCAGCGTACAGCTGCTGGCCCGAACGCACGTTGGCCAGCTGCATGCGGCCCGGCTTGGGGGCTTCACCCGGGGCCGGCGCGGCGGCCAGTGCGGCGACAGCGGGCGCGGCGCGGCGCGGTTCGCGCGCAGGAGCCGCCGGGGGCGCTGCACGCGGCGGGGCCGGCTCGGCGTCTGCACGTTCGTACTGTGCGCGGAACTTGGCCAGCAGCGGCAGGCCCAGCTGCTGGGACAGCAGTTCGATCTCCGAGGTGCCGTAGGCCAGCGCCACCGGCAGCACGCCGGCGCCACGCAGCCCGTCCAGCAGCGCCTTGGCGCTGGCCACGTCCGGGGTGCGGCTCAGGCCGCCGAAATCAAGGATCACCGCCGCGCGTCCGAACAGCTTGGGCGCGCGGTTGACCCGCTCGTTCATTTCCTGCACCAGGCGCTCCACATCCATCGTGCGGATGCGCAGGTTGGCGATACCTACCTGGCCGATCTTCAGTTCACCGGCCTGTTCGTAATCCATGTTCACCGCCACCTCAAGTACCCGTCGACTGCTGGGCGGGGGAGGGCCGTTGCCGGCCACGCGCCCATGCCACGTCCGGCAGCTTGTCGCCGTAGGTGTCACTTACCCAGGCATAGCTGCACAGTTCCTTGGCCAGCATGCTGGCGCGGACATCCACGTGCGGCATGGTGTTCTGGCCCAGTTCGCGGAAGCCGAAACTGCCGTGGAAAAGCAGCGCCGCATCGGCGCCATGGTCCTGGAAGACCTCGCAGGTCATCTGCGGATAACGCAGTTCGGCATAGCTCTGCGCGTCGGCGTAGAACGCCCGGCCCACGCCACCACCGCGGCGGCGGCTGGCCACCACGATGCGGTCGATATAGAAGAAGCTGCTGGGCAGCTGCTGCTTGAACCAGGCGAAGTTGCTGCTGTCGTGCTGGCTTTCACTGCCGAACCCGATCAGGAACCCGGCCAGGTTGCCGTCGCGCTCGGCGACGCGGAAATACTCGGCGGTTTCATAGAACAGGTGCAGCCGGTGCGCGTCCAACGGCAGGATCGCCAGACCGGCGTTGTTGTTCAAGGCCAGGACGGAATCGAGCTCATGCTCGCGCACGTCGCGGATGACAATCGACATTGAGACTCCGTGGGGTGGTGCATGCTGCCCGTTGCCGGGCCCTTCCCACTGATTATTGCATGGGGGGGACGCTGCCGGGGGAAACCGGGGCATGACTTCCGTGGGAGTGACGCAGGCCAGGTTCAGCCTAAGATGCAGGGATGTTGGGAGCCCTCAGTCATACCCGTGTCCTCCGTCTGGCTGGCCTGTTCACCTGGGTCATGGTCGGTCTTCCCCTGGTTTACTCGCAGATCGAGAACCTGCGTCGGCCGGCCAGCGACAACGGCGGGGCGGTGCTGTTGTTCGCCGCCTACCTGGTATTCGGTGGGGCCTACTTCCGGCTGACCCGCGACCTGCGCAGCGGGGGCCATGCCAGCTGGCTTGATCGCGGCATGCTGGTGCTGCTGACCATTTCCGCGCTGGGGGTGAGCTTCCTCAGCGGTTCAGGGCTCGGCAGCATCCTGATGATGGTGGCAGCCGGGGTGATTCCGTGGATGCTGCCGGCCCGCTATGGGGTGCTGTGGCTGCTGGTCAGCCAGCTGGCGGTGGCCCCTGTCTACTACGTACTGCTGAGGTTTCCGTTGTTCGAAGCGGTCATGCAGTCGCTGCTGTATGGCGGCTTTTCCATGTTCATCTTCGTGACCAGCCTGGTCGCGCGGCAGCAGACCGACGCCCGCGAAGAGCAGCGACAGCTCAATACCGAACTGCGCGCCACCCGCGTGCTGCTTGCTGAAAGTGCGCGGGTCAACGAGCGCACGCGGATCTCCCGCGAACTGCACGACCTGCTGGGCCATCACCTGACCGCGCTCAGCCTGAACCTGGAAGTGGCCGGCCACATCACCGAGGGCCGGGCCCAGGAGCACGTGCACCAGGCGCATACCCTGGCCAAGCTGCTGCTCACCGACGTGCGCGAGGCGGTCAGCCAGCTGCGCGACAGCGGGGCGATCGACCTGGCGGCGGCGCTGCGCCCGTTGACCCAGCGCGTGCCCTCGCTGGACGTCCACCTGGACGTGCCCAGTCCGCTGAACGTGGAAGACCCCGAGCGGGCCCACGTGCTGCTGCGCTGCACCCAGGAAATCATCACCAATGCGGTGCGCCACGCCGGCGCGCGCAACCTGTGGATCACCGTCCGCCGCGAAGCCGGCGGGGTCAGCCTGGAGGCGCGTGACGATGGAAACGGCGCTGATGGCATCATGGTGGGCAACGGCCTGCGCGGAATGCGCGAGCGCCTGCAACAATGTGGTGGCGAGCTGCAGATTGAAACCCACCGGGGACAGGGCTTCCGCCTGCGTGCCTCGGTTCCTGGTGTCCCGGCGTTGGCGCTGAGCACCGCACCTGAAGGAGTTCGTTGATGATTCGCGTCTGCCTGGTCGACGACCAAACCCTGGTGCGGCAGGGGATCCGCTCACTGCTGGCGTTGGACGATGGCATCGAGGTGATCGCCGAGGCGGCGGATGGGCGCCAGGCCGTGGAGATCATTCCGCAGGTCAAGCCGGACGTGGTGCTGATGGACATGCGCATGCCCGCCATGTCCGGGCTGGAGGCATTGCAGATGCTGTCCAAGCTGGAGCAGCTGCCGCCGACCATCATCCTGACCACCTTCGACGACGACCAGCTGGTGCTGGCCGGGCTGAAGGCCGGCGCCAAGGGCTACCTGCTCAAGGACGTGACCCTGGACCAGCTGGTGGGGGCCATCCGCACCGTGTCCGAAGGCGGTTCGCTGGTGCAGCCGGCGGTGACCCAGCGGCTGCTGTCCGGGCTGGAGCACATGCGCAACGAGTTCGTCAGCCTGGACCGCCCGGATCCGCTGACCGACCGCGAAACCGAGATCCTGCGGCTGATGGCCAGTGGTTTCTCCAACAAGGAAATCGCCAATTCGCTGGGCGTGGCCGAGGGCACGATCAAGAACCACGTGTCCAATATCCTGTCCAAACTGGGCGTGCGCGACCGGACCCGTGCCGTGCTCAAGGCATTCGAGCTCCAATTGGTCTGAAAATCGTTCAACGGCGGGGGTTTACCGATAATATGGACCGGTAACCTCCGTCTGCCCCCTACTGGTGGGTGGCCCATGTGCGCTACCCTTCGGCCCCTTGTCTGTACAAATCGGTTGTCGACGCGGAAACCGGTGGTCCAAACCAGATCAACAAAGCCAACGAAGCTGCTAGGATTGGCGCTTCGCTTCACTCAACCCGGCCGTGGGATCGGCCCCGGAGACTTCTGAATGACCCGTATTATCGAGTTCCTGATCGCCTTGGGGATCGTGGCTGGCCTGTTCGTCATCATTGGCGTGGTCCTCCCGGGCGAGCGCCATATTTCGGAAAGCATCGAGACCAACCGCAAGATGACGATCGTGTACGACACGGTCAACAGCCTGCGTCGCTTCAAGGATTGGAACCCCCTCCTGCTGCGTGATCCCGCTACCGACCTGAAGTTCTCCGGCCCGGCTGCCGGCGTCGGCGCCACCCTGGACTACACGTCCAAGGACCTGGGCAACGGCACCTGGAAGATCACCGAGAGCGAGCAGAACAAGCGCGTCGCCATCGCCATCGAAGACGCCACCAAGGGTCATGACAAGACGACTGCCTTCATCCTGGAGCCGACCGGCAAGGATGGCCGCAACGTCAAGATCACCCAGGAATACAACGTCAAGTATGGCTTCGACCTGTTCGGTCGTTACGCCGGCCTGTACGTCAGCCGCCACATCGGTGACGACCTGAAGATGGGTCTGTCGCGCATGGCGAACATGCTGGCCACCGTGCCGAACGTGGACTACCGCACCGCCGAAGCACCGCTGAACGACCTGGGCATCGTCGATGTCCCGGCCGAAGACCTGCTGGTGGTCACTGCGGGCAACGTGGATCGTGGCGAAGCCACCATCACCAAGTCCATCGCTGACAACCAGGAATGGATCAAGCGCGTGATGGAGGCCAACGACCTCGAAGCCGTCGGCCCGTTCCGCATCATCACCACCGATTTCGGTGCCGAGAAGTACGCCTTCGACGTCGCCCAGCCGGTGAAGAAGAAGGGTAGCGAAGGCGTGCCGGCCGAAGAGCTGGCGGTCAAGATCGATGGTGGCGCCCCGGTGAAGTACGTCCGCGTTGCTCCGCACCGTTCGGCCCATGCGACCTACACCGGTCACGTGGCTGGCCTGGACGTTGCCCGCAATGCACTGCGCGCATGGTCGGTGACCGGCGGCAACGAAGTGATCGACCGTCCGTACGAAACCTGGAATGGTGGCGTGCAGAAGTCCTTCACTCCGGAAGGCACGTATGACATCTACTGGGCCGTCAAGTAAACCTGGACGGCTGATGTAACGTAGAAAACAAAAAACGCGCCGCATCTTGCGGCGCGTTTTTTTTTGGCACGACTGGAGGGAGTGGACATGTTTGCGATTGATCGACGCGCACGCAGGCCTTCGTTGCTGGCCTGCCTCGGTGCGCTGCTGGCAGCGGCTTCCATCGGCCTGTCCGCCTATGCCTCGCACGGGGGCGGCGAACCGCTGGCCCAGCAGCACCTCAACATGGCCGCGCTGTATGCCTTCGCCCACGGCGCGGTGCTGGCGGCGTTGGGGCCGCGCGCCACGGCCACGTTCGGTCGGCTGGCGCTGTACGTGATCCTGTTCGGCACGCTGCTGTTCGCTGGCAGCCTGGCTGGCAATGCGTTGTGGCAGTGGTCCACGCGGCTGGCGCCGGTGGGTGGCATGGCGCTGATGCTGGGTTGGGTGCTGGTGGCCATCGATGCGCTGAGGCGCTGAGCCATGCCCCGCTTCGCGCGTGGTTTCGACGTGGGGCAGGCGCACGACTGGCTCGCCCGACGTGACCGCCGGCTGGCGGCGTGGATGCGCCGCCTCGGTCCGTTGCCGACGCCGCAGGGGTGGCGCAAACCGTTTGATCCCGTCGATGCGCTGGCACGGGCGATCCTTTTCCAGCAGCTCAGCGGCAAGGCCGCCTCGACGATCGTGGGGCGGGTGGAGGCGGCCATCGGCAGTACCCGGCTGCATGCGGACACGCTGGGCCGTATCGACGACGTCGCGCTGCGTGCATGCGGGGTATCGGGCAACAAGACACTGGCGCTGCGGGACCTGGCGCTGCGCGAAGCGGCCGGGGATATTCCCAGCCTGCGGCGGATGGCGGTGATGGAACACGAGGCGATCATCCAGGCGCTGGTGCCGGTGCGTGGCATCGGCCGCTGGACGGTGGAGATGATGCTGATGTTCCGGCTGGGCCGCCCGGACATCCTGCCGCTGGATGACCTGGGCATCCGCAAGGGCGCCCAGCGCGTGGACAAGGCCGAACTGATGCCAACGCCGAAGGCGCTCGCCCTGCGCGGTGAAAAGTGGGCGCCTTACCGCACCTACGCCAGCCTGTACCTGTGGCGCATCGCCGATTTCACCGAAGGCCCGGCCATCAAGACCAACCGCTCCCAGGACTGACCAACCCCGTAGTGACGGGCGTTGGTAGTCACGCTCTTAGCCCTTGGTGGGTGACGACCGCAGTCGTCACGCTCTTAGCCGTTGGTGGGTGACGACCGTTGGTCGTCACGCTCTTCAGCTCCCGCACCAACGCCAATGCCACGGCTCATGCACGATCCCATGCGGATTCCCGCGCGGATAACTCATCCGGAACCCATGCCCCCCAGCGTGTTCCTGCAGCCACGCGAACGCTCTGGTCTCTTCAAACGACGCCTCGGCCGGCGGATCGCCGGGCGTGCCGATGTCCAGCGCCATTCCGCTATGGTGCTCGCTGAAACCGGGCGCGGCATTGACCTTCAGGATCTCCGCCACGCGCTGCCCGCGGGCCAGCTTCCGCTCGAAGATTCCCAGCTGGTAATCGTGGCTGCGGTAACCGGAAATCGCGTCCAGCGTGATGCCTTCACGTGCCGCCTGCAGGCGCATGCGCCGCCACGCCTGCGCTGCACCGCGACGCAGCCACAGCGGCCGGCCGAAGCGGTCGCGCCCGGCAAAATGCAGCAGCACCGGCTCGGCTTCCAGTGCCAGGCCGGTGTCGGCGGCATACGCATCGGCGTCCAGTCCCAGCTGCTGCAGGCGCTCATGCAGGCCGTGGGGGGAGAGCAGCCGCTGCTCCAGCGGCCCGCTGCCGCGTTGCGGGTTCAGCCAGGACAGCGCGTCCAGTGCCTCGGCGGCACCGGGTTCCTGTGGCAGGTGTGGAATCAGCGAGTGCACGCCGTGGTCGAAGATGGCAGCCAGGTAGCGGCCATCGCGCTTGCGTCGCAGCACCCAACGGGCACGTGCCAGCAGGCGAGCATCGGCGTTGCCACGGGCGCGCAGCAGCGCGGCCGGCCACGCTTCGATGGCGTCGGTATTGAGCAGCAGGGGCAGGGATCTGGACATGCGCCCAGCTTAGCGCGGTCGGCCCGGAGGCGTGGCGGCCCGGCGCAGCGCGTCCAACAGCGATTGCGGTTCGGCCAGGCTCAGCAACAGGGTCGGTCCGTCGCGCACCGGAATCACCAGCACGCGGTGCACGTCGGTCACCAGCGCAAAACCCTTGCCGCCGCCGTGCAGGCGATAGTGGCCGGAGTGGAAGCCCGGCATGCCGTAGGCGTTGATCTTGTGGCGCAGGCCATGCCGCTGGTCCTGTTTGAGGTCGACCACGGCGGCGTTCGGCAGGTCCATCTGCTGCACCGGGGTGCGCTTTCGGTAGAACGTGGAATGGACGCTCAGCGTGTTGCCATCCAGCTCCACCCGGCGCCGGTAGAACAGCCAGCACAGCAGCACGGTCAGCAGCGCGGCGATGGCCAGGCTCCACGCCGCGCTGCCGTGCAGGGTGAAGTAGGGCGGGGTAAGCGTGACCGCGAACGGCATCGCGCCGGCTTCGGCAGGCTGCCGCAGCGGATAGAAGGTGAGGCCGACGAACAGCAGCAGCGGCGCGATGATCCACAGCAGCCGCAGTGGCGAGCCATCACTGACCGCGAAGCGGCGGGGATCACTGCCGCCGCTCATCGCTGCGCCTCTATCCAGCGTGCGGCGTCGTCGATCAGCTGCGGATCGACCTGCCCGGGCTGGGTGTACTCCTTCAGCGAACCGGGGCCGCTGCCGGCGATCCCGATATGGTTCAACGACGGGTAGCGCTTCCACTGCACATCGCTGCGCCCCTGCAGTGCCGCCTGCCAGAGCGTCCAGTCGGTGTCGGGTATCTGGAAATCGCGGCCGCCGTGCAGCATCAGTAGCGGCTTGCGCAGGGCCTTGGCATCGGCACGTGCGTCCACCGCTTCAATGCTCTTCCAGAAGTGCTGCGGCACCCCCAACGGCAGCGCGCTGGCGGCGGCCGGTGTGGCGCTGCGCGCCGCGGCGATCTGCGTATCGAGGGTGTCCAGGAACGCCTGTTCCGCCGCGCTGATGCTGCCATCCAGGTTCAACAGGTAGCGGTTCTGTTCGGGCAGCAGGTCCAGCAGGGTGCGCGCGGGTGCGGACCACAGGATCGCCCCGCGTGCCTGCGGCCAGCGCGTGGCGATGCGGGGCGCGAGCATGCCGCCTTGGCTGTGTCCAAGCACGAACACACGCTGGCCATCGATGCGCGGATCCGCAGCGAGTGCGGTCAACGCGGCGACTGCATCGTCGGTGGTTTCGTGGTCCACATCGAACGGCTGCTGGAAATCCTGCGGCCGCGCCTTGCTGCGCTTGTCATAACGCAGTACGGCAATGCCATGCGCGGCCAAGCCCCGCGCGATGTCCAGGAACGGCCGGTTCGCGCCGATGGTTTCATCGCGATCCTGCGGGCCGGATCCGTGCACCAGCACCACGGCCGGGAACGGGCCCTTGCCGTTGGGCAGGGCCAGCGTGCCCGGCAACGCGCCGCGTGCCTGCGGCACGCTGAAATCCAGCTCGCGGTAGTTCGCATCGGCCGATGGCGGAGCCGCCTTTTCGACCGCTGCCGGGCGCAGCAGCAGGCCGGCGACCCGGTCCTGTGCATCCACTGCGACCTGCGCGTTGACCGCCGCGGCGGCAAAGCGCAACGGCACCTCCACCAGATGCATGCCCTGCTGCTCGCTCACCGTCGGCTGGCCGCGCTGCTGCAGCTCGCCCAATGAATTCCACAGAACCTGCAGACGATCAGCCGGGGCGGCAGCGGCCATCGCCGGGGTCAGCATGGCGGCGGTGTCCTGCACGCGGCCGGCCTGAAGGTGGTCCAGCAATTGCGTGGCCACCTGCGCCGGTTCGGCGGCGCTGGCGATCCCGGCCAGCAGCGAAAGCGTGGTGGCAACCATCATGCGCGGCGCGCGCCTGCCCAGGTTCCTGTTCATTCCTTGCTCTCCTGCGAGGGGGTGGGTTTCGGCAGCCGTCCGGCCTTGCGCAATGCATCGCGCAGCATGTATTCGATCTGGGCGTTGAGGCTGCGCAGCTCGTCGTCGGCCCAGCGCTGCGTCGCGGCCAGGACATCGGCGTTGATGCGCAGTGGATAGGCTTTCTTCTCGCTCATGGATACTCCTGGATCAACGGCTGGTTGCGGCCCGCGGCCGGCAGGACACCGTCATGCCGGCTCAGTACAAGGAGCCGGCGTTGACCACCGGCTGCGTGCCGCGGTCGGAACACAGCACGGTCAGCAGGTTGCTCACCATGTGCGCCTTGCGCTCTTCGTCCAGCTGCACCACGCCGTTCTTCTGCAGTTCGGCCAGCGCCATTTCCACCATGCCCACCGCGCCGGCGACGATCCGCGTGCGGGCGGCGATCACCGCATTGGCCTGCTGGCGCTGCAGCATGGCCTGGGCGATTTCCGCAGCGTAGGCGAGGTGGCTGATGCGCGCGTCGATGATCTGCACGCCGGCATCGGCCAGGCGTTCGGCCAGTTCGTTCCTCAGGTGCAGCGAAATCTCGCTGGCATGGCTGCGCAGGGCCAGCTGGCCTTCTTCGTGCTGGTCATACGGATAGCTGGTGGCCATCGCACGCAGCGCGGACTCGGACTGGATATGCACGAAGCTCTCGTAGTCATCCACGTTGTAGACCGCCTCGGAGGCGTCCACCACCTGCCACACGATCACCGCGGCGATCTCGATCGGGCTGCCATCCAGCTCGTTGACCTTCAGCTTGCCGCTTTCGAAATTGCGCACGCGCTGGCTGACCCGGCGCTTGGAAAAGAACGGGTTGTTCCAGCGCAGGCCGTTGTCCTTGACCGTGCCGACGTACTTGCCGAACAGGCTCAGCACCGCGGCCTGGTTGGGTTGCACGGTGTACAGGCCGGCCAATGACAGCAGGGCCAGAAGCATCACCAGAACGCAGCCCAGCAGCAGCATCGGGCTGGGGCGCATCCCGTTGGCGCCGCTGGCGCCGGCCAGGAACACGGTGCCGGCGATGCCAGCAACGATGACGACGGCGGCCAGCACGGCCAGGCCGTTGATGGAACGGAGCGGCTTCTCTTTCATGACGGCACTTCCTTGAGGGTCTGGACCGAAAGATATCAAATTGATATCAGTCTGCAAGTGCCGTCCGTCGGCAGGCAGGGGGCGACCGGCTAGAATGCCCACCCGCCTTCACCTCCACGCTGGAACGCCGCCATGTCCGCATTTGGAACCCCGTTGTCCCCCTCTGCCACCCGCGTCCTGCTGTTGGGATCGGGCGAACTTGGCAAGGAAGTGGCCATCGAACTGCAGCGCCTGGGCGTGGAAGTGATCGCCGCCGACCGTTACGCCGACGCGCCGGCGATGCAGGTGGCGCACCGCGCGCACGTGATCGACATGCTGGATGCGATGGCCCTGCGCGAGCTGATCGCGTTGGAAAAACCGCACCTGGTGGTGCCGGAGATCGAGGCCATCCACACCGAGACGCTGGTCCAGCTGGAGCAGGAACAGGGGCTGCGCGTGGTGCCCACCGCGCGCGCTGCGCGGCTGACCATGGACCGCGAAGGCATCCGCCGGCTGGCGGCGGAAACGCTGGGCCTGCCGACCTCGCCGTATCGTTTCGTGGACACCGAAGCGGAGTACACCGCCGCCGTGCAGGCGATCGGCCTGCCGTGCGTGGTCAAGCCGGTGATGTCTTCTTCGGGCAAGGGCCAGAGCACGCTGCGCAGCGAAGCTGACATCGCCCCGGCCTGGGCGTATGCGCAGACCGGGGGACGCGCTGGTGCTGGACGCTGCATCGTCGAGGGCTTCATCGATTTCGATTACGAAATCACCCTGCTGACCGTGCGGCATGCGGGCGGTACGTCGTTCTGCGCGCCGATCGGCCACCTGCAGAAGGACGGCGATTACCGCGAAAGCTGGCAGCCACAGGCGATGTCCGCCGCGGCGCTGGCGCGCGCCGAGGAGATTTCCCGGGCCATCACCGATGACCTCGGCGGCTGGGGACTGTTCGGCGTGGAGTTGTTCGTGAAGGGCGACGAGGTGTGGTTCAGCGAAGTCTCGCCGCGCCCGCATGACACCGGCCTGGTGACCCTGGTATCGCAGGAACTGAGCGAGTTCGCACTGCATGCGCGCGCGATCCTCGGCCTGCCGATCCCGGTGATCCGCCAGGGCGGAGCGAGTGCATCGTGCGCGCTGCTGGCCCACGGCGAAGGCGTGCCGTACTTCACCGATGTCGCCGCCGCGCTACAGGTCCCGGACACCGCCGTGCGCCTGTTCGGCAAGCCCAGCGTGCACGGCCACCGTCGCGTTGGCGTTACCTTGGCGCGGGCCGACAGCACCGACCAGGCCCGCGCGATCGCCCGTGATGCCGCCGCCGCCATCGGCGTCACCCTGAAGCCCTGACTTACTTCACGTCGGCCCAGACCAGGTGGTGGTCGCTGCCGTCGGCGATCTTCGCCTCGTCCGTGCCTTCGGCCGGCCAGAACACGCCGCCGCCGGCGTAGGCGAAGCCGACCGAGGGCAGCACGTAGTCCAGCCGCATCGTGCCGGATTTCGGGCCGAAATCGCCGGTGGCGTGCTGCGGGGCGCCGCGACGGGTGATGCCCTTGGCGGCGTAGGCCAGGCCGGTCTGCTCGCCGCCGATGCTGGACGGGGTGGCATGGCGCAGCACGCGCGGGTTTTCGATCAGTTCCAGGATGCCTTCGTGGCGGCCATCGCCATCCACCGGGTCATTGTTGAGGTCGCCCAGGATCACGAAGCGGGCGTCCTGCGCCAGACCGCCACAGCGCTGCTTGTCGTCGCACAGCCAAGGCTTTTCACCGGCTGACAGATACTCCTGCCACAGCTTCAGTTCGTCGTGGTTGCGCGCGGCGTTGCGCTTTTCCGGGCCGTCGAACACCGGCGGGGTAGGGTGGGATACCAGCGCGTGCACCACCCCCGACGGCGTGCGCACCGGCACGTCCCAGTGCGACTTGGACGACAACCGCAGCTGCGACCACACCGCATCGGAATAGAAGCTCTTGCCGGTGCGCGGGTCGATCGGGCGGATCGCGCCGGGCAGGGTGTTCCACTTCAGCAGCTGGAAGCTGCGCACCTGGGCTTCGTCGATCGGATAGCGCGACAGCACCAGCATGCCGTACTGGCCCGGGTGCAGACCGTAGCCCCACGCGTCGTTGCCACGGGCGCGGCCCTCGCCGCCTACTTCGCCGTTGTTGTCCAGGTCCAGCCCGCTTTGCACGCCGGTGTTGACCGGGGCGAGATAGCGGTAGGCGAAGTTCAGCGGCTCGCCGCCACCGGGCTGGGCCACGGCCAGGTAACGCTGCTGGAACAGATCAGCGGCGCGGTGCGCGTCGTCGTAGTCGAATTCGTTGAGCAGCACCAGGTCCGGGCGCACCTGCTGCAGCACCGCGGCGATCTTGCGCGCATGCGCGCTGTCGCCTTCCAGTTCGGCGATCAGCCCGCCGGCCTGGTCGGAGTAGAGGGAGGTGTTGTAGGTGGCCAGGCGCAGAGCGGTGGAGGCATCAGGCATCGCGGCGGCACGCTCGGGGGTCTGGGCGCAGGCGCTGCACAGCAGGGCCACGGCGACGGTCAGGGCGGGGAGGCTGAAGGCTGGAATTTTCATGGCCGGTATTGTGCACCGGCGCCTGTGTCAGCGGCTTGTCAGCGTCCGGCCAGTTCGCCATCGAATTCGTTCCAGCGGCGGCCGTCGTAGGCTTCCAGCGGGCGGAACCGGCGCTTGTAATCCATCTTCAGGTGGTCGCGGATCCAGTAGCCCAGATACAGGTGGGGCAGGGATTCGCGCTGCGCCCAGGCCACCTGCTGCAGGATGGCGAAGGTGCCCAGCCCGCGCTGTGCATGGTCCGGATCGAAGAAGGTGTAGACCGCCGACAGGCCCTGCTCGGTCACGTCGGTCACCGCCACGCCGATCAGTTCGCCTGGCCCACCCTGCGGCGGCGGCAGGCGGATTTCCAGGAAACGCGTGCGCGACCAGCTGCCGATCAGGAACTGCTCGAACTCGTGCGGCCCGTGGGTGTCCATGCCGCCGTTGGCATGCCGATGGGCCAGGTAACGGTGGTACAGCGCGAACAGTTCCTCACGCGGGGCAGCGGCGGTGATGCGCACTTCCAGGTCGGCGTTGCGCGCCACGCTGCGGCGCTGGCTGCGGTCCGGGGCGAAGCGCTGCACGGGTATGCGCACCGCCACGCAGGCGTGGCATTGGGCGCAATGCGGGCGGTAGACCAGGTCGCCGCTGCGGCGGAAGCCCCAGCTGAGCGCCATCGGGTACAGGCCGCCCAGGCGGCGGTCATGCGGGTCCAGCACCAGATCGCGCGCGGTCCGCTCCGGCCAGTAGCCGCAGGGGTGCTCGCCGGTCTGGAACAGCCTCAGGTCGTCGTCGCGGTCGCCGTGTATCGCCATGTCCACAGCATAGCGTCCGGCTGTCGCAGTGGCCGCGACTGTCTGCCAAATGAACACGGGCGGGGCCGACGTCAACCGTGGCCGCGTCCACGCGTTGTTGTCCTTCGAGGGTGATTGAAAAACACCCCGTCCCCTTCTACTGGAGTGACCCCATGACCCTGCGTACCCCCCTGCTGCTGGCCCTGCTGCTGAGCACCTCCGCCACCGGTATCGCTCTGGCTGCCGACGCGCCGCGGTCGCCGCAGCGCCCGGTCAAGCTGGACACCAACAACGATGGTTTCATCGATCGCACTGAAGCCGCCGCCGCGCCGCGCCTGGCCGCACGCTTCGACCAGATGGACACCAACAAGGACGGCAAGCTGTCCGGCGAAGAACGGCCGCGCGGCAAGCACGGGCATCGCGGTCCGGGGCGTGGCCATGCCGAGCAGCTGGCCCGGCTGGACAGCAACAAGGACGGTCGCATCAGCCGCCAGGAGGCCGCTGCCGATCCGCGGCTGGCCGGACGCTTCGACCAGATGGACATCAACAAGGACGGCTACCTGGACAAGGCCGACCGCGAGCTGCGCATGAAGCAGCATCGTGATGCCTGGTTCACCGCGGCGGACAGCAACAAGGATGGCCAGCTGAGCAAGGCCGAGTTCGATGCGGCCAAGGGCCCGATGCGTGGCCCGCGCCATGGGGGCCACGGGCCGCAGGGTCCGGCGCGGCCGTCGCAGGACTGACGGCCAGCGGCCCATGGAAGATTGACGGCCAGCGGCCGTCACTACCGGGTTTCGAGTGCGGTGACGGCCTCTGGTCGTCACCGCTTTGGATTACAGCGCGCCGTTTCTCCACAACAGCCAGCCCACCATGAGCATTGCCGCCAAGGCCGCGCCGATCATGCCGTGCTTGCCGTACAGCGCTTCGTATTTCCAGTTGCGTTGACCCTGCAGGCCGCGCCGCTCGGCATCGCGGTCGATCAGCGGCTGCATGATCCGCCGCAGCGGCACCAGGCACTGCCAGCAGACCAGCGACAGGCCCACGGACAGGGCGAACAGGCCCACCCACGTCGGCAGCGCCAGCAGTGACAGCACCAGTACCGTTACGCAGACCACCAGCGCGGTGAAGGTGTTGAGGTGCACGAAGCGCCGGATCCGCGCGCGTTCCTGCGGCGATTCCGCGAACGACATCAGGTAGCGGCCGCCCAGGTAGCTGAAGACCGTCCCGCCGACCACCGCGCCGATCATCGCGCCCACGTTGACGTGGTCGACGAAGCCCGGAAACTGGCCCGCCGCGGCGGTCAGCGACCCCATCGCCGTTCCCGCCGAGGCACTGGCACCGCCCAGGCCGAGCTTGCTGCCGCCGACGCCCACGCCGGTGCCCAAGGCCACGATCGCCGCGCTGGCAGTTCCCGGAGCGGCCACCATCAGCATCGACACCACCGTGGTGGCGAACGCTGCACCGGGCGCGCTGCTGCGCGCGAACTCGCCGAAACGCTGCAGAAGGCCTTCGCGCACCATGCCACGGGCGCGGGAAAGGCGCTTGCGCACGGCCGCATCGCTGAGCCCGAGCAGGCTGGCGACGTGCTGGGAACGCTGGCCTTCGCGGTAGTACAGCAGCAGCACTTCGCGGCTCTCTTCGGGCAGCGCGGAGATGATGTCCTCGGCGGCGACTTCTTCTTCGATGCGCAGCAGGCGGTCGGCCGCGCCAGGGGCGGGATCGGCAGCCATGTTGATCGCCAGCTCCGCTGCTTCGCCCGAAAGCGGCCGACCGCGCTGGCTGCGCAGCCAGTCGCGGGCCAGGTTGCGGGTGATCTGGCGCAGCCACGGCATGAAGCTGGAGGGATTGCGCAGCTGGCGCAGCTGCTGCCATGCGCGCACGAACGCTTCCTGCGCGATGTCTTCGCTGGCGTGGCGGTCGCGGGTGATGGCCAGGGCGATGGCGGTCACCGTGTTCTGGCAGGCCACCACGATGCGCCCGTATGCATGCTGGCAGCCATCGGCCGCGGCAGGCAGCTCGCGGTGCAGGGTGTCATCGAGGCTGGCGGCTGTTGCGGTCATGGGCGGCGCTCCTGCGGGGATTGTGTCCCAAGACGGAGCGCCGCGCAGTATGTGACCGGTGGTCGTGACGACCGCAACCAACTGGTGGGCGACGACCGCAACCAACTGGTGGGTGACGACCGTTGGTCGTCACGGCTCTGGAGACCACTGCAACAGCGTGACGACCAACGGTCGTCACCCACCGGGGCAGGCGGTCGTCACCCACCGGAGCAGGCGGTCGTCACCCACCGGAGCAGGCGCAGGCACCGGACGGCCAGCGGCCGTCAGTACCGGCTCAGGGTTGCGGCGTGGAGGGCTGGATGCGCACGCGGACTTCTTCTTCCTCAACCGGCGCGGCCGGTGCGGCGGGCTGCTGTTGCGGAGCAGGAGCGGCCGGCTGCTTTGCGCCGCGATGGCCCATCCCGATGAACAACGCCACGCCGGCGATCACCACCAGCAAGGCGATGCGGATGCGCCAGGCCCAGCCGCGGCCCGTGGGCGGTGCCTCGGTTTCGCGGAAGGCGAACTCGGCGGTCGGGTGGTCGCGGCGGGTGGTGTCGAGCAGCCGCGCATCACGCAGGATCTCGCGCGCACGAGGCTGGTCGTCCGCACGCACCACCCATACCGTGGGGTGGCGGATGTTCTTGCTCTGGTCGAGATAGCTGAACTGCCCGCGCCGCTTGGTGTGGTACGTGCGCCCATCGGTCACGCGCACTTCGATGTCGTGGCTGCGCAGCAGTTCGGCCACGCCTTCCACGGTTTCCACGCGCTGGCTGCTGAAAATCTGTCTCATGGCGCGTTCCTCAGTCCTTGGCCGGCACGGCAGCAGCGGCGGCGCTGTCAGGCACCACGCGGATCAAGCCTTCCTGCGCGGTGCTGGCCACCAGGCGACCGTGGCGGTCGAAGAACTGTCCACGTGCCAGGCCACGCGAATCCTGGGCGCTCGGGCTGTCCAGCGCATACAGCAGCCAGTCGTCGGCACGGAACGGACGGTGGAACCAGATCGCGTGGTCCAGCGATGCCATCTGCACGTGCGGCTGGTAGTAGCTGATGCCGTGCGGGAAGGTCGCCGTGCCCAGCAGATGGAAATCCGAGGCGTAGGCCAACAGCGCCTGGTGCAGTTCCGGTGCATCGCCGACCGGTTCGGTCAGGCGGAACCAGACCTGGTGGTAAGGCGGGCGTTTGGGCGGGTTGAGCTCATCGCGCGGATAGACGTGGCGGAACTCGAACGGGCCGCCCCGCGACAGCCAGCGCTGCACCTTGATCGGCAACCGGTCCAGCACGTCCTGCGGCAGCGGACGGTTGGGTTCCAGGTCTTCCGGCTGAGGTACTTCGGGCATCTTGTGCTGGTGCTCGGCGCCGCTTTCTTCCTGCTGGAAAGAGGCCGCGCAGAAGAAGATCACCTTGCCGTGCTGGATCGCGGTCACCCGGCGTACCGAGAAACTGCCGCCATCGCGGGTGCGGTCCACGTCGTAGACGATGGGGTGGTCGATATTGCCCGCCCGCAGGAAATAAGCGTGCAGCGAGTGCACGTGGCGCCCGTTTTCCACCGTGGCCTGGGCCGCAGCCAGCGCCTGGCCGAGCACCTGCCCGCCGAACACGTACTTGGTGCCGATGTCGCGGCTCTGGCCACGGAACAGGTTGTCTTCCAGCCGCTCCAGGGTGAGCAGGTCGATCAATTCGGAGACGACGGGTTCGTGCGTGTCGTTCAAGGGGGGACAGCCGGTGTCGGGACAGGCCGTGATTATAGCCGGGCGGCCGTGCAGCAGCCCCCGGCAGGTGCCGTCGGCGGTTGCCCGGTGCTCAGCCCTTGCCGAGCCGGGCCACCAGCGCCTGCAGTGCCTGCTGCGCATCCGGCGCATACCAGGCCTCGACGAAGCGATCCAGGCGGATCAGGTCCGGGTGCAGGGCTTCATGCAGGTCCTGGCGGGCGATCGCGCGGGTCAACAGCATCGGCTGGCGTGGCATCTTCAGCAGCCGCTGCAGCCAGGCCACTGCGCGCGCCACGACCAGGTCGCCGTCGGCCAGCTCGTCGACCAGGCCGATCTGCAGGGCCTGCTCGGCCGGCACCATGGCGGCGGTGGTCAGCAGGATCCCGGCGCGGTGCATGCCCACGGCACGGCGCAGCAGGCGCTGGATGCCTTCCGGTGCCACCAGCCCCACCTGCACTTCATTCAGGCCGATGGCGAACGGCTGCGCCGGATCGGTGCTGCGCGCCATCACCCGGTAGTCGCAACACAGCGCCAGCACGCAGCCACCGGCCGGGGCGTGCCCGGTCAGTGCGGCCACCACCGGGATGCGGCTTTCGGCCAGCGTGCGTACCGCGCCGAAGAAGGCGTTCCAGCTGTCCAGCAGGGCGTGCTGATCGTCGCCATGCGACAGCAGGTGGGGCACGTCCATGCCGCCGGTGAATACCCGTTCGTTGCCTGACAGCACCAGTCCGTGCACGTCTTCGGCCATGGCCTGTTCGACGGCGTGGATCAACTGCCGGCAGAGGTCGGTGTCAAGCGCATTGACCGGCGGCCGCGCCAAGCGCAGTTCGCGGATCGGTCCATGGTTGTACACCTCGATGAGCGTGGTCATGCTGCGATCTCTTGCCGGGAGGGAACGTGGTCCGATGATAACCAAACCATGCGTTGGCGTACTGTTCGCGTTGTGTGCAGTGGCAGCATCGGGAGTGGCGCTGGCCGCGCCGGTGGAGTGCCTGCAATTGAAAGACGGATGGGCGCGGTTGCCGCCGAGCGCGGCGATGAAGATGACCGCCGGCTACGGAACGATCCACAACACCTGTGCCACCGCAGTGACGATCATCGGCGCGCGCAGCGCGGTGTTCGGCGATGTGTCGCTGCATGAAACCACGTTGCAGGGCGACGTCAGCCGCATGCAGCACCTGCACCATCTGGTGCTGCCGGCCGGCGCGACGGTAGAGCTGAAGCCGGGTGGCAAGCACCTGATGCTGATGCAGGGCAAGGCCGCGCTGAAGGAAGGGCAGGCGGTGCCGCTGGTGCTGCAGCTGGAAGGCGGTGGTGAAGCGGCCGCGACGCTGCAGGTACGCAAAGCCGCGCGCTGATGCTTCTGCTCCGGTGGGTGACGACCGTTGGTCGTCACGCTCTTGATTGCTGGCCCATACAGAAGCGTGACGACCAACGGTCGTCACCCACCGTGGCAGTCGTCACCCACCATGGCAGTCGCCACCCACCAGGGGCGGCCATCGTCACCTCAGGTGGAGGCGTTGCGTACGGCGTCGGGAAGGGGGGCGCTCCTGCCGGTCTGGGTGTCCATCCACACCACCACTACGTTGCCGTCCGAATACAGGCGCGATTCGTCCTGCTGGTCGACGATCCGGTGGCCGATGGTGACGCTGCTGTTGCCCAGCCGTTCCACGAACAGTTCCACCAGGATGTCGTTGGGCCACACGATCGGCAGCCGGTAATTGACGTTGGTGGCCGCCACCACCGGTGCGATGCGGTCGGTCATCGCCACACCTTCCACGCCCAGCATCCAGCGCACGCGCGCTTCTTCCAGATAGGAAATGTACTTGGCGTTGTTGACGTGGCCCATGCTGTCCATGTCGCGCCAGCGCACGCTGATCGGGATGCGGGCGAGGATCTTGTGCTCGGTGCTCATCAGGCGTCCTTCTTCTTGCGCGTAGCGGTGGTCTTGGTCGCGGTGGACTTGCTGGGGGCGGCGGTGCTCTTGGCCGCGGCGGCCTTCTTCTTCGGCTCCGGCTTCACCTTGCGCGGCGGGCGCGCATCGGGCTTGTTGGCCACCGCCGCCGGCTTGTCAGGGCGCGCGCTGACCGAGGGCAGCATCTTGGCCAGGAACTGGCCGGTGTACGAGGTCGGGCAGGCCGCCACGTCTTCCGGAGTGCCGGTGACCAGGATGGTGCCACCACGATGGCCGCCTTCCGGACCGAGGTCGACGATCCAGTCGGCGGTCTTGATGACATCCAGGTTGTGCTCGATCACCACCACCGTGTTGCCTTCGTCGCGCAGTTTGTGCAGCACGCCCAGCAGCGCTTCGATGTCATGGAAATGCAGGCCGGTGGTCGGCTCGTCCAGGATGTACAGCGTGCGCCCGGTATCGCGGCGCGACAGTTCCTTGGACAGCTTCACGCGCTGCGCTTCACCGCCGGACAGGGTGGTCGCGCTCTGTCCCAGCTTGATGTAGCTCAGGCCCACGTCGACCAGCGTTTCCAGCTTGCGCGCGATGCTCGGCACCGGCTCGAACAGCTTCAGTGCATCTTCGACGGTCATCTGCAGCACGTCGTTGATGTTGTAACCCTTGTACAGGATCTCCAGCGTTTCGCGGTTGTAGCGCTTGCCGTGGCAGACATCGCAGGGCACGTACACATCCGGCAGGAAGTGCATCTCCACCTTGATCAGGCCATCGCCCTGGCAGGCTTCGCAGCGGCCTCCGCGCACGTTGAAGCTGAAGCGGCCCGGCGAATAGCCGCGCGCACGTGCTTCGGGCACCTGGGCGTACAGCTCGCGCAGGGGAGTGAACAGGCCGGTGTAGGTGGCCGGGTTCGAACGCGGGGTACGACCGATCGGCGACTGGTCGATGTCCACCACCTTGTCGAACAGGTCCAGCCCGTCGATTTCCTTGTACGGGGCGATATCGTGCGATGCGCCGTTGATCTCGTTGGCGGCCAGCGAGAACAGCGTGTCGTTGATCAGCGTCGACTTGCCCGAACCGGACACGCCGGTGATGCAGGTCATCAGCCCCGCCGGAATGGCCAGGTCGACGTTCTTCAGGTTGTTGCCGCTGGCCCCGCGCAGGTGCAGGGTCATCTTCGGGTTCGGCTTGTGCCGGCGTGCCGGGATCTCGATCGCACGCTTGCCCGAGAGGTACTGGCCGGTCAGCGAACGCGGCGCGTCCAGGATGTCCTGCAGGCTGCCCTGGCCGACGATCTCACCGCCATGCACGCCTGCGCCCGGACCAATATCCAGCACGTAGTCGGCCAGGCGGATCGCATCTTCGTCATGCTCCACCACGATCACCGTGTTGCCGAGGTCGCGCAGGCGGGTGAGGGTGCCAAGCAGGCGCTCGTTGTCGCGTTGGTGCAGGCCGATGGACGGCTCATCCAGCACGTACATCACGCCGACCAGGCCGGCGCCGATCTGCGATGCCAGGCGGATGCGCTGGGCTTCGCCGCCGGACAGCGTATCGGCCTTGCGCTCCAGGCTGAGGTAATCCAGGCCCACGTCGACCAGGAAGCCCAGCCGCTCGCCGATTTCCTTGACGATCTTGCTGGCGATCTCGCCACGCCAGCCGGGCAGGCTCAGCGTGCTGAAGAACTTCAGTGCTTCGTCGATCGGCATCACCACCAGGTCCGGCAGTGGACGGTCGGCCACGAACACGTTGCGCGCGGCACGGTTCAGGCGCGCGCCCTTGCACTCCGGGCAGCTCTGCTCGCTGATGTACTTGCCCAGTTCTTCCTGCACCGCCGCCGATTCGGTTTCCTTGTAGCGGCGTTCCAGGTTGGGAATGATGCCTTCGAAGCGGTGCTTGCGCTGGGTGCGGCCACCGGCTTCGGTGAAGTAGGTGAAGCTGATGGTTTCATCGCCGCTGCCGTACAGCACGGCCTTCTGTACGCTCGCCGGGAGCGTGTTCCAGGCTGCGTCCACGTCGAACTTGTAGTGCTTGGCCAGCGAGGCGATCAGCTGGAAATAATAGGCATTGCGACGGTCCCAGCCGCGCACCGCACCGGCCGACAGCGGCAGCTCGGGATGCACGACCACGCGCGAGGGATCGAAGAACTCAGCCATGCCCAAGCCATCGCAGCCGGGGCAGGCGCCCATCGGCGCATTGAACGAGAACAGGCGCGGTTCCAGTTCCGGCAGCGAGTAATCGCAGACCGGGCAGGAGTACTTGGAGGAGAACAGCGCAGGCGCCGTTTCCGGGTTGTCCAGCGACTGCACCGAGACCATGCCATCGCCCAGCTTCAGCGCGGTTTCGAAACTCTCGGCCAAGCGCTGCTTGATGTCCTCGCGCGGGCGGAAGCGGTCGATGACTGCTTCGATGGTGTGCTTCTGGCGAAGCGCCAGCGGCGGCACCTCATCGATTTCATACAGCACGCCATCCACGCGCACGCGCACATAACCCTGCGCGCGCATCTGGTCGAACACCTGCGCATGTTCGCCCTTGCGGTCGCGGATCACCGGTGCCAGCAGCATGTAGCGCTGTTCCGGGTCCAGGGTCAGCACGTGGTCGACCATCTGGCTGACGGTCTGCGCTTCCAGCGGATAGCCGTGGTCGGGGCAGCGCGGGGTGCCCACGCGCGCGTACAGCAGGCGCAGGTAGTCGTAGATTTCAGTGATGGTGCCGACGGTCGACCGCGGATTGTGCGAGGTCGACTTCTGCTCGATCGAGATGGCCGGGGACAGGCCTTCGATGTGGTCCAGGTCCGGCTTTTCCATCACGCTGAGGAACTGGCGGGCATAGGCCGACAGCGATTCCACGTAACGGCGTTGGCCCTCGGCGTAGATGGTGTCGAAGGCCAGCGAGGACTTGCCCGAGCCGGACAGGCCGGTGATCACGATCAGCTTGTCACGCGGCAGATCGAGATCGATGTTCTTGAGATTGTGCGTCCGCGCGCCGCGGATGCGGATGAAATCCATCGCCATGGGGGATCCGGTGTTGGGGGCTTGGGCTGGGGCCCGGCCAGCAGGAAGGGCGTCGGGGAGGGCAATCAAGCAGCCTACCGAGCAGACCAGATGGGGGCAATGGGCGACAATGCCAGCCGCCTGTCGCAGCACATGAGACTGACGTACAGGGTGATGAAGGCCTTGTCGCGCCTGGGTTTGCGGGGTGTGGGGAAGGGTTGACCGGGACCGGGTGTGCCGGTACAATTCCGCTCCTGTCTGCCCTCGATGGCAGCAGTCAATAGACCACAATAACTACAAAGGAAGTCTGGTCATGTACGCAGTACTGGTCACCGGCGGTAAGCAATACCGCGTCGCGCAGGGCGAAAAGCTCCGCGTGGAAAAGCTCGAAGTCGAAGTCGGCAGAGAGATAAAGTTCGACAACATCCTGCTGCTCGGCGACAGCGATGGCATCAAGATCGGCGACGCCCTGAGCGGCGGTGCGGTCACTGCCTCCGTCCTGTCCCAGG